>JAGGXX010000007.1 GCA_021162845.1 Thermoprotei archaeon
CCTCCTATGTTTCCATAATAGGTGGTCCCTCTAAGACAGGCGATATAGAGAAGACTATAACGTATGGGGCTCACGGTCCTAAGGAGCTCCATGTAGTACTCCTAGATAATGGTCGCCTCAGAATATCCCAGGATGAGAGATTCCGTGAGGCGCTATTATGCCTGCGTTGCGGCGGTTGCCTTTACGAGTGTCCTGTTTACCGCGTTGTAGCTGGGCATTTCGGTGATAAGTACTTCGGAGGGATAGGGGCCATATGGACTGCGTTTATAGCTGGAGGGCTTGAGAAGGGCATGTTATTGGCATATACCTGCACGCTATGCGAGAGGTGTAAGCTTCACTGTCCCATGGAAATAGATATCCCTAGAATGGTCTTAGAGCTGAGGCGTCTACTAGTTAAGCGCGGTTTGATCCCCTCACCAGTTAAGGCGATAACTGAGAACATACTTAAGCACGGTTCGCCATACTTTGAAATGAACAGCTGATCACTTAATGGATAAAGCCCCTTGTCTGCTGACATTCAGGTAATGGAGGTGATGACGATCATGGGGATTAAGGTCTCCCCCCTAGAGCGCATAGATTCCGATGTGCTTACGACCCTTCGGGAGCTTATGAACGCTTCCCTTAAGCATGCATTCATCACCGATCACATGCTAGAACGATGCACTACGGGGGATCCCAATTTCAGACGAAAAGATATACTGGTAGCTTATGAGAATGATGAGCTCGTCGGAGTCCTCATAGGAGGGATTCGGAGAAGTGCACCACCCGATATGGTCAGCGAACATAGGAGTGTAGGATGGGTAAAAGCCGTGGCCGTAAGGCCAGGGCCCCATAGGGCGGAGATCCTAGGCTCGCTCCTACGCGAATTTGAGGGCCTTATGAAGGAGGAGGATAAGAATAGACTCAGAGCATGCGACTTTGCAAGCTGGCACTTCTTCCCGGGCATTGAAGTGCATCATGATTTTTACATAGAGGAGCTTATGAGACACGGCTTCTCCAAGGTCAGTGAATGCGTGGATTATGAAGTTGACCTCCTGCGCTTCTACATACCACAGAGGATAAAGAGGCTTGAAGAGCGCTTAATGAAAGAGGGGTTAAGCTTCAAGAGGGCATCACGAGGAGATGAGGGAAGGGTCGCAGAATGGGTCAAGCGTAAGTTCTCCTCGTTTTGGGCTTATGAGGCGAAGTTATCATTTTCCTTTAAGAAGCCGAAGATATGGGTAGTGGAGAAGGATGGGAGAATATTAGGCTTTTCGGTCTACGGAGCCTTGGAGCCCAATTGGTTCGGGCCGATAGGTGTTGACCCGGAAGCACGAGCTCGGGGAATAGGTTCCGTCTTACTATTTAAATGCCTTCAGGATATGCGCTTAGAGGGCACCCGCATAGCTGTGATACCCTGGACATCACATCTATTCTTCTATACACAGGTACCCGCCATATCGGCTGTTAAACACTATTGGATCATGGAAAAGAAGCTATGAGGAAGGCATTAAAGGCGCTATAGCTTTATTTAAAGGAGACTTTATGGTATCTAGTAGCCAAGATAAGCATGACTTACTTCCATCCCTAGCCGAGTTGGGGATATTAGTGTAAACAATACCCTTATATACGGTATTCCCTTACTCCCTTAAGGTGATATCTTGAAACACCATGCTAAAACTCTAGGCAACATACGTGAATTACTCAAATACATAAGGACTACACTCCCCACTAGGGCCGTACTCATAAGCGGAGAGGTGGGTTGGATACGATTTCTGAGGACTATGGGTATTAAGACTAGCGCTTACTTTTGTGACGTATGCGACTACGTGGCCAATAACAAGGTTCATGGGGTTAAGGTGGGTCGCATAGGAGGCATTAGGGTGATGTTGATAAGGCGAAGAGCACCGATTTCCTCTAGGCTGAAGACATCTAGGGATCAAGCTCCATAGATCAATCGGGAAGTCGATCAAGCTTAAGGCGCTTATTATACGACACTACCGTATCATTTCGTCCTCTAATAGCTCTAATGCACAAGGGAGGGTCTAATAAGGCCCGAGGATAACTTAGGTTAATGGTTTAATGGAGCACGCGTTTTGGCTTCATATGGGCTATCTCTAATATAGAGACTATAAAATGTCCTCTGAAGTCGTTATAGAGTGACTCTAATTAAGCATTTGGCATGATGAAAAAGTTCCCAGAAACTCACGTAAACTAGCTTTAGGAAGATATTATAGTAATTACTGCAGGCACTAGGGTGCAGATATGATAGCGACTTTTAGAAGATGTCAGGTCTTCTATGCGGTATGAGTCTATCTCTCATTGATACTCCTAGCCTAGTATTAACGTCCTTCACTATTTCCCTCTAGAAGGAAGGCTCCTGAGGAAGGCGAAAAGCTTAGCTTAAGTGCTCTGAGAGACGTAGTTCAGGATGAGAAATTATTGAAGATATTCTACCTGGGCTTATCCAAGGGTCTATGTTCCTCTTAAGTACGGTCATGGTCAAAATAGAGTTCTCTACGGAATTTTTAGGTAAGCTTTAAGCCAAGATGAATTATTAAGGAAACAGGGTGGCGAATATGGCTAAGAGGATAAGAATAATAACCGACGCGACGGGTCCCGTAGAGGTCGAGTTATCGGAGGATAAGAACCCAAGAACCGTCGAAGCGATTCTAAAAGCATTACCGATAGAGAGCGTAGCTGAAAGATGGGGCGATGAAGTATACTTCGAGACGCCGATTAGCATGGGGCTTGAGAACTCGCAAGAGGTCGTTAATGAAGGCGATGTGGCCTTCTGGCCTCCGGGCTCGAGCATATGCATATTCTTCGGTCCTACCCCGGCTAGCCGTTCCTCCGATGAGATAAGGCCAGCTAGTCCCGTTAATGTCTTCGGTAAAGTCGTAGGGGACCCCAAGGTCTTCAAAAAAGTGAGAACCGGGGACAAGATAAGGGTTGAATTATCACAGTAATCACGATAGCTTCCCTTCCTTCGCTTTTTTAAGGGCTTCCTCAAGCCCTAATCCTTCATGGACTATCTCGGAGATTATCTGCGCCATGAGCTTGGGATTTCTGGACTGGAATATATTACGTCCTATGGCTACTCCCCGAGCTCCTCCCTCTATCGCTCCATGTACCATTCTTAAGACGTCCGCTACGCTTTCCTTCCGCGGTCCTCCCAATATCACGATCGGGACGGGAACAGAGCTCACGACATCTTTAAATGATCGAGGATCGCCGCTATAGAGCGTCTTAATTACGTCAGCCCCATACTCAGCGCCTATCCTAGCACAATAAGCTATGTTCGCTGGATCATATGGATCCTTCAAGAAGGGCTTACTTGGTATCATCTCCGCGAGCAACGGCATGCCGTATTCAAAGCATAAGTCCGCGACAAACCCCAGCTTTTCTAAGAGATCTGCTTCTCTCTCACTACCCATGTATATCATCACGGAGACGGCATCTGCCCCGACCTTTAGTCCCCTCTCCACAGAGGCTATCAGGCGATCGTCCATGGGATCAGGTCCCTTGATGGTACCGGTGCCGTCTATCCTAGCTATCGCCGCTATCCTACCGGAGATAACGTCACATACGCGTTCTATCATAGCTGGAGTGGCCATTATGGCGTCAATATCCGCTTCCACAAGAATCTCCACGGCCCTCCTGAAGTCCTCTATCCCCCTTATCGGCCCATATCGTCTCCCGTGATCTAGGGCTACTATCACGGTCTTCCCAGAGCTCCTCCTAAATATCCTGCCTAATCTCAGAATTTTACCCGAGGCGGCCATTCGAACCCCCGGTCCATAAGATAGGCATTACGGGATTTAACGATGCTTAAATATCTATGGAATAAAGAATATTATTCTCTGGTGGGCTCTATGGTATTCTATACGGGCATAAGTGTTAAGGGCTTAGATCTCATAGTGAGGTTCCCCTGGAAGGTAGGGCTCGTCATGTTCATGGCCTTTCCTGATGCAAAGACAGCTGATGACATAAACGAAGCTCTAAGGTGCATAGTAGCTGATAGTTTCTTCGATGAAGTGGAGATACCCGTTTACTCCAAGGACATCTGGGATAAAATCGAGCCTACTCTTAAGGAAAGGGACTTGATAGTGGCTGGGGCGCTCCAGCCGGACATCCTAAGCAGAGGGATTAATTTAAACTCAAGTATTGACGAGGAGAGGAAGAAGGCTGTTGAATTCGTAAAGGACAAGATAGACTTGGCCGCTGAGATTGGAATGAAGACTATAGCCCTTTGCTCAGGCCCAGATCCAGGATCTGAGGCAAGGGAAAGGGAGAGGGAATTGCTCACGGAATCTCTCATGGAGATATGTGAGTATGCAAGGAGCAAAAGCATAAGGGTACTTATAGAGCCGTTTGATAGGGATTACGATAAGAAATTGCTGATAGGTCCTTTAAAAGAGGCCGTCGAGGTCATAGCTGAGGTAAGGAGGAAATACGATAACATTGCGATATTATGGGATCTAAGCCACGCGCCTATGCTCGACGAGAAGCCAGAGGATCTTAAAGTCTACAAGGATTACATAGGCCACATACACGTGGGATGCGCGAAAAAGGAAGGAGGTACGTTTAAGGATACACACCCAGTGTTCTACACGCCTGGTGCTATAAATGATGTAAACGATGTAGCACGGCTATTTAAGACGCTAATGGAGGTTGACTACAGAGGGATCGTGACATTAGAGATAAAGCCAGAACCACAGCAGACCAGCTTAGAGATAATCAATACTGCCAAGGGCGTGTTCCTCTCGGCACATGAGATCCTCTCTAGAGGGCTACTCTTAAGTTAATCTCAAGTATTACTATAAACCGGCTAACACATATTTCGGGGGAGTGATGTATGGCGAGACCTAAGGTATATGTGACTAGGATTTTGCCATCCGAAAAAGCCATGAACATGCTCCGTGAATATTGTGATGTAGACCTTAACGAAAAGCCAGAACCCCCTTCAAGGGAGGAGCTCATAGAACACGTGAAGGGCAAAGATGGGTTATTATGCCTACTGACGGATAAGATAGACAAAGAAGTCATGGATGTAGCCCCGAACCTAAAGGTCATAAGCACGTATAGCGTGGGCTTCGACCATATAGACATCGAGGAAGCTACTAAGAGGGGCATTTACGTTACCCACACCCCTGGCGTTCTAACGGAAGCCGTAGCTGACTTAACATGGGGCTTGATACTGGCAGTGGCCAGGAGGGTAGTGGAATCAGACAAGCTCATAAGACAGGGATCGTGGAAGGGGGCATGGTCCCCAACCTTCATGCTGGGAAGGGAGGTCTACGGCAAGACCTTAGGCATAATAGGGATGGGGAGGATAGGAACCGCGGTGGCTAGAAGGGCGAAAGGATTCAACATGAGGATAATCTACTTCGATAAGGCGAGACGGGAAAACGTGGAGAAAGAACTAGGTGCTGAATACAAGCCCATGGAGGAGGTACTCAAAGAGGCGGACATAATATCATTACACGTACCGCTCACTAAGGAAACGCATCATCTGATAGGCGAGCGTGAGCTTAAGATGATGAAGAAGACGGCGATCCTAATAAACACAGCGAGAGGAGCTGTCGTGGATACGGACGCCTTAGTAAGGGCATTAAAGGAGGGATGGATCGCTGGCGCGGGGCTCGATGTCTTTGAGCAGGAACCGCTTCCCGAAGGACATCCCTTGACCAAGTTAGATAACGTGGTACTGACGCCTCATATAGGGAGCGCGGCCGTGGAGACTAGGGCTAGAATGGCTGAAATGGCTGTTGAGAATCTAATTGCGGTGCTGAAGGGCGAGGAGCCTAAGGCGTTAGCTAACCCTGACGTTAAGAACGTAAGACCACTAAGCGAGGTAAAGATGATATAATCCGTATATTATTTTTTAACACAGTATCCTCCGAGTAACATTACCCGCATTGAACTTAAGGGCATGTCATCCTCGGATAAACGGCGCATCGGAGATGATCTTCCATGCCACGCATAAGCTCCATGAAGCTTAGGTTGATAAGCGATACTGTGAAGAAGCTGGGCTATGTGGACGTGAGATCCGTTAGGCGGTGGTTTAACTTCGCGAGCCTGGACGACGCCGTTAGGGCGTTAGAATACATAGCTGAGAAAGACGAAAGGGTGGAGCTGGTCTATACGCTAACCTTTGAGAAGCCAGGCATCCTAACGACTTACACGACGGAGGAGGCATGTGAATCCTCAGTCCCGGAGCTCATAAAGAGAATGGGTCAAGAAGGGTGGATCCTCAAGTCCAAGCAGGTGAAGGGAGCTCAAGCTATTAAGGCGGATGATGTATGAATTACATCTGAGGAGAATGAGGAGGAACCCACGGACTGACGCTCCTACGTCAGCTAGTTATACTCCTAATTGTATTCACATGTCATTAAAGTAGGTAAAAGCCAACGTCCTGTTAATTTAGGTGTCCACATACGTTAAGATATTAATTCTTTTTTCTTGGTCCTTCCACAACTTAAAGTAATTGAAATAGAAGTATTCATAAAGATCCAAGATATTTTTAGCATATATTACCATATGCTTGTTTATGATAGAAATTTGAATATAAAGTGGCAAAAGTTCCAGTATTTTTACATCATATTTTTAAAATCGAGATGCACCTCTCTCCATATTTTCCTCATAATTTTGAAACCCTTCCTTACATTTTCCCTTACATTAGGTATAACTAAGCATACGTCTACGCCTGATCGTGACGTCTCTTCGCCTTTAGCATAGGATCCGAAGAGCAATATTGCCTCTACTTCCGGGTTTTCCTTTATGAATTTTCTAAAGGCATTCCTTATCTCTTCGATGATTTCTCTTTTAACCACGATTTAATCACCTTCAAGAATTCGCATATCGTATCCTCCAATCCCATGATACTCCTAAAGGCAAGTCTATCGTCTATACCATTATACCTATGTACAAGGACATTACGTAATCCATCAAGCTCCCTTAATCCCTTCTCCAACTTTACATTTATTATGCCTAATTCCCTCATTCTAATTAAGTTAGAGTAGTCATCCTGCACCGTACGCCCCTCATCCTTTATCATCATGGCCACTAAGTCCATGATACAATCCGTGATCTCCTGAACCAGCTTATAAATAGCTTTTCTAGTCTTCACATCGGCTATGAATTCCTCTTCATCAGCTGGTAGCCACTTATTCAGCCACTCTAGATCCTCAGTGATAAAGCTTATCTTATCCTCATATCACCTCATCCTCTCTCTACTTAGAGGCACTGATCACCCTATAATCCATTAACCATGATAATATTAAGACTTAGTGCTACTACCTCCTAAAGGATTTCATTAAAACGGATTCCCCGTAAAGTAACTTGAGCTGAATTTCAGTCTGACCGAGAATAAACGATGGAGTTCCCGATTCATCATTGGCTCACATGTCTTTGGCCATAAGGGCTAAGAGTGGTCTTATAAGTGGAGCATGTCCTTCAGAACCTCCCTCATTATGACCACGGCCTTTCTTGCAAGCCCTAATGCTCTTTCAGCATCCTCCTTTGAGTATAAATCCCATAGTGTCAGCCCTAGTGCTGGTTCACCATACGTTGTCCTCCCATGTTCCGGCGCGAGTTCTCGGACCATATCTGCAAGCTCTTCTACCATACCCTGTAGCTCCTCTGGCATGTTACATCTTATGCCCAGTAGTTCATCTGAAGGATCATGTGACCAGGACGATATCCTAAATATAGCTATTAACGCTTTAGCAGCATTCTCACTCGCTAGCTGAGAAGTTAGCGACCATCCCCCTCCAGTCGCTAAATTGAAATGCCCACCCAGCCTCCCTTAAGAACCCCTTCAGACAACTCTTTCCGATACCTAACTTCATCTTTAGGATCGTAGCTTATCATGAGTCTTAACCCCTAGCATTGGCTTCCCGTCCTTCCTCATCCATCCATAGCATCTCCCCACCTTATATCTCACGAGTCCCTCCCTCTTGACGTAATCTTTCACCATTTCTATCATATTAGCTAGCACCTCTTCGGGGTCGTATATTATGATGCAGTCGTATAATATGTTCAGCATGGTCGCGGTCAGGCTCCTTCTTCCTTTCATGAGCTCTTGAGCTATACGCAAACTCACATCTATAATCGTCACATCTCTTTTCATATGCTTACGAAGGACCTCGTATATCCTATACCTTCTCTCAAGTGATCTCTCCCAGCCCCTTACTATGACTATTACGTCGACATCGCTTTTAGGAGTGGCCTCCCCCCTCGCAAGACTTCCAAATAGCCCAAGCGCGACCACCTTATCTCCATATCTAGCGACGAGTTCCCTCACTGCGGCTTTGAGCCCTCTTAAAATCTCCTCGTTCATCAAGTCTCCCTAAATGTATAATGTCAGCGTATGTTAAAGTTTGATCATCACACTCCTATCCCTCCGATGAAGAATTCCTCATAATAAACTTAAGGAACTGCTTAGAAAGGGAGCTTTGCTCCCCCTAGCCACCGGTAGAGCTCGTCGATTATAATGCAGTAATTCCATTTTAAATCCTCATACGGATTTATGAGTTCTCTATAAGAATCGAAGCCCCTATCCTTTCCACGCCTTCGCGCCAACCCTGACGCGCATTGTAATAAATGATCGTCCTACCCTCGTAATTGAGCACCAAATCTAGCTGGTACACTAATGCGTTCTTCCAGCCAGTCGTAGGGCTTATAATTGGATTGAATGGGGCATCGACCCATTTAACGCCGTCCAGCGAAACCAATAGGCATATGGCCGATCTACTCCTACGATCCTCATCCTTATAGATACCGTTATTAAGACCTAGATATTCCCAATGCCATCTATAGACCTTCAGGGCGCCAGCCCCAAAGTTCCTATAAGGGATCTCAGGATCGGGCCTCAATATGGGTTTGCCGTAACGCTCGTATGGTCCGTATATGTCCTCGGCTTCAGCGAAACTCACGTATTTAGGCTCCTCATAGCCGCAGTCCTCCAGCCAGATGGTCCCGCCCGAGTAGTAAAGACGGTACACATCCCCTATCCTAATCAGACATGGGTTCCTGACCTGTTTACGTCTGCCCTCGAGTTCCCATGGGAGCTCAGGCTTAAGCAGTACTCGTTCCTCAGACCAATCCTTCAGATCCTCGCTCTCCCTCATGCATATCTTCGTGTTAGATTTATCATCATACTTCGTGTAGAACAGATACCAAACGTCATCCTCCTTATAGATGTAGGGCAGTCCACCACTAAAGGGCAAGGCCCCTAAGTACTCCCAGTGTATTCCATCGTAGGACTTTAAATGGTATATCCTCCCCTTGGACCAGGCGAGCATATGCCAATGTTCGTCATATTCCCCTGGGAGGATTATCTGAGGATCTCCTATGACGTTTCCAGGCGAAGGGCCCCCAGGAGGCTCTACTAGGGGATTTTCAGGCAGATCCCTCCACTTCTCAGGTCCCCACTCAGGTATCAATAAGCTCATGTACCTGACCCTATGGACTAAGACAGTGAAAGCCTTTATTTCCCTTTCGTAAGTTCACAGAGGGCCCTACTAAGAGAATGAGACTCCCGTACATATTTCTCCATCCTCGAGCGCCATCCCCCACACCTCCCTAAACGCAGAGGACGAATTACTAAGATTTCTCAGCATTACAATAGGATTTTATGGAATATATGTATCGATAAAATGAGAATTGTTTTGTTAATAAATTGTTAAGATAAAGGGTAACTTAGGTTTTATTCAATTCCTTCGCTACTTGCTTTACAAATTCGACGCAACGAGCACGGAAGGCTATGTATCCCTCGCTGAATTGTTTCATAGTCTTAACGCAAGGGCCATATTCGGGCCATTCTTCGACTTTTAGTCCATTTGTTCCAAAATCGCCTTTGATTCCTACTTCCTTGAGCTTCTCCGCGAGATCTGGTGGGATTTCGTAGGCTTTCACGAAATCCGGTCGCTTCATAAGTTCGGCTAGCAATTCCTCACTATACTCCTGCATAACGGATTCAGCGTAATCGATTAGCTTGAAATCGGCTTTACGTGAGGTATTAAGTACCTTAAGTTGATGATTGGGGAACTCTGTATGTGTCATGTTCTTGCTCGCGAGTGTGAGTAGGGTATCTATAGGCTTCCTCTTGGAAGCAGGTAGTACATCTATCATATTTAGGATGTTCTCAGCTTGCTCCCTCGTTAGACCGTACTCCCCCTGTAAATACTCGATCCACTTTGGCCTATTTTCGGGGCTGAAGAAGATCTTATAGACCCTTTGCGTTACGAAGATTCCGGAGTAGGCTATGGCTTTGTCCCTCTTAAGCAAATCCTTCTCTATAGCGTCTCTATCCCCATCATGTAACCCAGCCTTAGCTAATGCTTTGATGAAGGCTGGATGTAATAAGCTTCTACCCATTATGCTATGAGAACAGAGGAAGCTTATCTTTTCATCGAGGGATGCATTACTTAATTTTTCATACTTATCAAGGGCTCCAAAACCCTCAGCAAGCTCTCTTAATAACTCCTCCTTATTAGACACGTTCCTTAAAGCTACCTTCAATAAGTTCTCCGCTTCTACTTCCCTAAGGTGATCCTCTAGCCTTCCTCCCATGTTCGTCACATATACCCTTGTTATGGGTATGCCTTTCCTCAGAGCCTTGGCCATACCGCGCATTTCAGCCATGCCTAAGATGATCTCCTGGGATACCGTATATACCACTGTGATGTTAGTGCCCATGCCCATCGAGTTAAGCCTCTCCGCTATCTCTATGGCTGCTGGATAAGACCCAGCCACCTTAAAGACTATGTTAGGCCTACCGCGTTCTTCAGCCTCTGAGTAGCCCCATAGTAGGTAAGCATCGTAGACTTTAAGGTCATCCTCTAAACGCGAGTAGAATTTAATAGCATCCTCAACGCTCGCTTTCGCATCGCCGGCCTTTAACGGGTTAAGCTGGTAACTAATCATCCCATCAGTATAGCCCTTTAGGAGGAATGGAGGCCTGAAGACGTAGAAGTTTTCCATGAGGCCAACGCGTGTAGCCTCCATGGCGATCTCATCTGCATAGGCTTCCGGGTCCTTTAGCCACTCGGGGTGCTCCTTGACCACCTCCTTGAAGTCATCCCATAGACGTGGATTATCATCATATGCTATTGCCGCTAGTACGGGATTTGTTGAAACCTGTACATAGCCTAAGTGCCTCAACCATCTTAGACCCAATGCATAATCATTGCCAAACTTGCACATACCATGCGATATCATCTTGTAATAGACGTTCTCTTGAATTTGCCTCTTAGCAGAGAGAACAAAGGATCTTACGATATCATCTTTATCAAGCTCTTTTTCTATCTCCCTTGCCATCTCCGCTAGCATGCTATCTCCCTTTCTTACGAGCTTCATCTCACTGAGGATCTTCCCGATAACCGCATTAGCCACCAACGCCGATCCTAATTCGCTTCTCTCAATGGACTCCCAGTCACCAAGTGCTGACAATATATTGTTAAGAGATTCATTAACCTCCTCTTCGGAGAACCCCACCCAACGAGCTTCCATACCGACGAGGTCCAGCGCTAGCTCAATCAATACTTCATAGCATCTCTGCCTAACAATTACTTTACGCTTTTTCTCTTCATCGGAATCCTCGGGAAGTACCTTAGCCTTAATGAATTCTAAATTTAACCTACGAATCGTAGAGCTTAGAACGCTTACGAGTTTCCCTCGCATCTCAGGATGCAATATATGATCTGCAGCTAACTTGGTATGTCCCATTAAGGCTGTTTTAACTATATGATCTGCGTGGTCAACTCTAGGAGAGATGGGAAACTTCAGCTTTTCGGGCCTACTTCCAAGCACTATAGACCGGGCATCGATATTTAAGGTACTAGTACCCACAGAGCCCATTTCTTTTCCACCTTTTAAAGCGACAATCCAGAACTAATAAGTATTATATAGGAGTTATATCCTTTACCTTTCAATGAGCTCTCGCCTACCACGTCCTCTTTAACGCATGAACTACAAGCAGTTAACCGTAAGGGACTATATCTCCTCTCTGTAAACTTCAGTAAGTACGTTCTCCAATGTATTCGTAATCTTGAGATATGCGTTATAGAACTTCTCATATAATTTGCTCCATCTTTCAATAGGATCATGGTGGCTTATGTATGCTATCATATCTTTGACCGCTTCTTCAGCTGAATTGAACGCCCCCGTCCCAAGCCCTGCCAAAATTGCTGCGCCTAAAGGTGCTGCATCTATTTCCCTAGGTATTATCACCCTTCTCCGCCATACACTTGCCTTTATAATACCCCAAAGCGTACTCCGCGCAGCACCACCTAATAGTACAACCTTATCGATTTCAAGGTTTAATTCGCCAAATACATCAAATATCTCCTTACATAGATAAGCTACACTTTCCATTATGCATCTCGCTATATGAGCACGTGTATGACCTAAAGTTAGACCAAGTATCGCTCCCCTTAAGTATGGATTCCATCGAGGGGCATTAGCCCCCATGAAGAAAGGAAGCAGTATTAGACCATTTGATCCTGGATTCACTTTTTCCGCCTCTTTACTTATAATGTCGTAAGGATCTATGCCTTTCTTCATAGCCTCTTCAACCTCTTTTAACGCTATGTTATCCCTAAACCATCGTAAAATAGCCCCAGTAGGGGTTGTTCCTGCTTCGAGAAGTCTAAGATCATCGATTACATGACATGAACATAGAATCCTCCTTTTGGGATCCAGAACTACCTCGTCAACGCTCATTTTTATGTTAGTTGTTGTACCTGTAGTTTCTCCTACAATTCCATGCCTAACTACACCTGCCCCCAGGGCCTCACAAGGTCTATCTCCACCACCATTTATAACGGGAATGCTCCTCCTAAGTCCCAGTTTCTTTACGTAATCCTCACGTACATGTCCTATTATCTCATGAGATGGCATTATTTCAGGCAACTTATCTACGGAGAGCTCACATGACGAGATGATCTCTGTATCCCAATCTAACTTATGTATGTTAAAAAGTAATGTTCTTGAGGCCAGAGAGGGATCCGTACAAGCCTTTCCAGTTAATATGAAGTTTATAAACTCCTTAGGTTGAAGAAAAACATGAGCTTTCTCGTAAACTTCGGGCTTGTTTTCCTTAAGCCAAATTAATTTTGTAGCAGTAAACGTGGGGGCGAGTCTTAAACCAGTCTTTCCATAAATTTCCTCCTCACTGATAGTACTTCTTATTTCTTCAGTCTGAGGTATGCTCCTCTCATCCATCCAAATAATACAACGATCCAGAGGCTCGCCATTTTTAGAAATAGGTACTACGCCTTCCCGTTGCCCAGTCAAAGTCATACCGACTATTCTATAACCCTTTTTATACGCTTCTCTGATAACTGCGCGTGTGCTTAGGAAAAAGGCATCTAGCCAATCCTTAGGATCCTGCTCTGCCCATAAAGGTCTAGGATGATAAGTAGGGTATTCTACCTGAGAGTCCGCTATCCTGTTTCCATTAAGATCGTAGACTATTGCCTTACAATTGGTAGTGCCTAAATCTACGCCTAAAAGGGCCTCCATATCAAGAGAATTAAGGAACGTAGTCCTTAAAATTGTTGTAGCTCTGCTAAGGCCTATGAGTATTTGTGGGAACCACTTGCTGGGTGTCGAGCAGCATAGGGGCACTCTCTCGAGGATCCATAGGTAATGAACTCATGTTATCCTCAACACCTCCTCATTTAATCTATCTATGAATTCCTCAAAGTACTTAACGGGCACCCGAGCTCCCGCCGCCCTTTTATGTCCTCCTCCCTCCACTGGAGTCTCCTTGGAAAGCTCACGTAACATCAAGTTAAGGTCTATTTTCTCATCGTTAGTCCTAAGGCTCATTATGATCGTGTCCTTCCGCACTTCACCCGCCAGTCCGATTCTAGTCTTGGCCAAGGCCCTAACATAAGTAGCAGCCCTGGAGACGCTACCGCTAGGGTTTAGCACGTAAGCTACATTACCTTTAACCTTAAGAGATTTCTTTATCTCCTGGATCATCTCCTCTTCTGATACGCTCTCTATAAGGGCCCTTACGAGTAGTTCCGAGAGAGCGCTAGGAAGCCTGTTCTCACTCAAGTGTTTAACTACATGGCGCTTGAAGTCGTACATTTTCCGGCTTCCCTCGAGCCCCTGACTTAAAACCCCAGCCTCGAAGTAGATGAGCCTCATATCCCAGTCCTCTAGGGCCCTTCTAGCAAAGGGGGTATCCGCCATGTAATCCGCTATGGCACCGTATAGTGCCACCCTATTATACTCCCACGGCAGTTTATCCTCAAAGAACCTAAACGTCAGCTCAGCCGCACAAGCACTAATATCGTGAACTACGATCCCAGGTAGCTCGTCCATTCCTAAACCTATTGGCTCGGGATGGTGATCTATGTAGATGAACTCGCCTTTCCCTGAAATACTCGAGAAGATATCTATCAATGATTCGAGGTGCGACTCATTCAGTGCTATGTCGACTATTATGACATCATCGCCTGGCTTCACATTATCCCTCAAGTCCCCATAGAGCCCATGGGGATGGGTGAAGAATATCTCGGCCTCCCCTACAGCGGCCAATGCCAGAGCAGCTGAGGTAACGCCATCACCATCACCATGTGCGAATATCCACCTCAAGGTATCCCCCGTCCTTTATTTGACCTTCCTCACGCCTTAAGGATTATCACCTCCCGTATATTGATCGCTAAGTTTAACTAGCTCTATCATCAATTCAGGAACGAGCATGAGTTGGCGCCTTGGCAAATGGAGCAAGCTCATATTAGAATGTGATTTTGATAAGGTCGAAGTACCTATATTCAAGGCATCGGCTAGGGGTAAGCAGATCCCCCTCCTTAAGACGCTATTATCGAATTACTGTACTAATCAGTGCATGTACTGTCCCTTTCGATTGGGCTGTTCCAAGGAGAAGCTGACATGGGATTTGGAGAGGCTAACGAGGGTAACCTTTAAACTATGGAAGGATCGAAGGATAGAGGGCCTCTTCCTCTCAAGTAGTATTCCACGTGACCCAGATCAAGTAGTGGAGTGGGAGGTAGAGGTAGCTGAGAGGCTGCGCAAGATGGGCTTCAACGGATATATACACCTAAGGTTAATGCCTGGAACCAGCCGTGATCTAATATGGCGTGCAGCAGAGGTTGCTGATAGAATTGGCGTGAACCTAGAAGCACCGACGAGGGATATCTTCGATGAGCTAGCTCCCGGGAAAGCGGATTATCGAAATGATATCCTGAAGAGACTCGAGTGGGCATCTCAGGCTGAGCGAGCGCTTAGGGATAAAGGTAGGCTCAGTGATTACGGGTATCTTAAAGCCGGGATAGACACCCAGATGATAATAGGAGCCGTTGAGGAGGACAAAGATATGGATTACGTGCTAGCTACCTATGACCTCTATAGGAAGCTCGGCTTAAGACGCGTCTATTATAGCGGGTTCAGGCCCGTGAGGGGGACACCGCTCGAGGATAGACCTCCCTGTCCCTCTGAAAGGGAGCTTAGGCTATATCGGGTATCATTTCTGATAAGGGATTACGGCTTCTCACCTGCAGAGCTAAGCAGCATTATGCAGGATGGCATGCTCCCCAACGAAGATCCCAAGTTGGTCTTTGCTCAAGCTAACCCCCATCTTTACCCTATAGATCCCAATGAGGCCACCTTTGAGGAACTGCTGAAAGTTCCCGGCATAGGCCCTATCGGCGCCAAGAAGCTGCTAAGGCTCAGGGATGCCAAAGGATGCATTACTGTTTACGATGTAATGCGCGTGCTAGGTCGTGCTAGGGCTAGGCTCGCGATTAAGTACCTCGATGTACGCTATCAGGGCCTTGTATGAGCTCGTGTATCACTTTCCTCGTGCTCCTAATGAAGTATGAGTCCCCCTCCTTATCTATCGTAACGCCGACTTTGTTGAGCCTTTCGAGTTGGGACCTCTGCTCGAGTATGGCTCTCACGGCGTCCATTAGCCTCGGGTATTCCGGTAATGGCTCGTGATAGTGGAAGAGTGAGTCCAAGGATATCCTCACCTGTCTCTGCCCTATTATCCCTGTGATGCTGAGGATGCGCGCTCCATGCCTACTGAGGTACCTTTTAAGCGCTATTAATAGGACCTCCCAGGCCTCAGGCATATCTACATCAGCTAAATATAACATACTCCGTCAGATATAATCCCTGGGACGTTCTATGGGAGAGCTCGAGGTTTTATCAAGTTCTCAGGTCAGGCTCCTGGATGAGAACTCGATGGCATTAGGCATATCACCTTTACAGCTCATGGAAGCTGCTGGTAAGAGTGTAGCGGACTTCATAGCGTCGAAGATAGATATGAGGGGTAAGAGGGCAGTAGTCGTATGCGGTACGGGGAATAACGGTGGTGATGGCTTCGTTACAGCTAGGTACTTGGCTAGTATGGGCTCTCATGTCACGGTTATCTTACTGGGGAGGGAGAGCGACATAAGGACTGAGGAGGCGAGGAGGAATTGGTCGATATTGAAAGGCCTCAGGCTCACGGTTAAGCTATACGAGGCTCCCGATGAGGAACATCTAATGAGGATCAAGGACTTGATACTAGGTGCTGACATCATAGTTGATGCCATCTTCGGTATAGGCTTTAAGGGCATGGCTCGCCCTCCCCATTCCACGGCCATTAGGCTCATGAACCAGAGTAAGGGGTTTAAGGTCGCTGTAGATATACCATCAGGGCTTGAAGCCGATACGGCAGAGGTACATGGTGAAGCCTTTAAGGCACATGCTACTATAACCTTTCAGGCTGTTAAGCCAAGCTTACTGAAGGTGAAGGAATACGTCGGTGAACTCATCGTAGCTAGAATAGGGATTCCAATCGAAGCGATGTACCTAGTGGGATTGAGTGATGTTAGGAGGTGCTTTAAGAAACGTGATATCTTCGCTAAGAAGGGCGATCATGGCAGGGTGGTGATAGTAGGCGGTTCGGTCAATTACACAGGTGCTCCAGCCCTCGCCGCCTTTGCGGCCCTTAAGATGGGAGTTGACCTAGCCTTGATCTTAACCCCCAAAGAGGCCGTGGCACCGATAAGGGCTTATTCCCCTGACCTAATAGTGACTCCCTTAAGTAGTCGAGAGAACCTCTCCTTAAGCGATGTACCCTTAGTACTATCGGCATGCGAGCGAGCTGACGCCCTGATCATAGGGCCGGGCTTAGGCCTTCATGAGGAGACGGTGAGATCAGTTAGGGAGATAGTGGCTAAGGTTGAAGTGCCTATGATCATAGATGCTGATGCCCTAAAAGCCCTTAGCGGATACCTAGATCTAATCAAGGGGAAAAGGGCAGTCCTCACCCCTCACTCCAAGGAATTCGAGATATTGACGGGCATCCCATTCCCTCCGCCTGAGGATCTTCAAGGGAGACTAAGGGTTGCTAAGGATGTCGCTAAGGAATACGCCTTAACCTTCCTGGTGAAGGGAAGGGAGGACGTGATAACGGATGGGCAAAGGGTTAAGGTGAACATGACGGGTAATGCGCTCATGACTGTAGGTGGCACTGGAGATGTGCTGACGGGCATCATAGCCGCCCTAATCGCCAATGGAATTGCACCATTTGAAGCTGCTTGTGCGGGAGCCTTCATAAATGGGTTAGCGGGGGATATCGTTGCCTCTCATAAAGTGTTCATCACGGCTAGAACGCTCATAGAATTCATTCAAGATGCAGTAAAGCTCATATTGAAGGATTTTCAGGTGGTGGAGAGATCACAAGTATTTAACGCATTGTTCTCCAAAGGTGGATCATGAGCTCCTTCCCCCCAAGGAGGCCTGGTTTACTGAGGATGCACTCGAGATATTTAAAGAGGGACGGTAAGTAGGTTCGACATAATCTCTGAGATGCTAGTTACGTCAGTTGCAGATTCTCAGGCCTTATGTTACTTTGTCTCCTGATCAGGTTCATGGCTTCATCAATGGTAGGAACGCCTTCTATCGCCCCTACATGCATACACTTTAGAGAAGCCACGGCATTTGCCAGTGCTAGGACATCCCCTAAATCGCGGTTACGTAGGTAGCCATAGATCACAGCCGCATTCCATACATCACCAGCGCCCACTGTATCCTTAACCGGCACGTCATAGGTTTCCATGAAGCATCCCCTCTCGCCTCTGATGAGCGCTCCTCCCCTCCTCCCCATCTTCACGCCTATTAGCCTTACGCCCCTCCTCCTCATCTCCATACCTATCCTCCTCAGATCGCGTGTGCCCAATATGAACTCATATTCCCTGAGCGTGGCCAGTACTATGTCAGAGAGGGAAATCAATTTCTCATATATCTCCCTAGCTACTTCCTCGCTCTCCCAGACATCGGGCCTATAGGTCGGATCGAATGATACTTTGACGTTATTCTCATGGGCGTACTTCACGAGCTCAAGTATATTGCTTCTCGCGGGTTCCTGAGAGAGGGCAAATCCAGAGACATGAAGCACTTTAGCTCCTCTAACGTATTCGAAGTCGTCTTCATTTAGTACGAGCTCCGTGTCCGCTGTGGGAAGCCATGGTTTTCGGTAGAAGAAAAATTCCCTTTCGCCGTGAGGAAGCCTTACGACGAAAGCTATCGTCGTGCGCTTCCCTTTTACTCTCTTTACGTGGCTTACATCTACACCTCTCTCCTCTAACGTGTTAAATAGAAAACGCCCTAGTGGATCGTCGCCTACAGCAGCTATCGCTCCTACCCGCAAGCCAAGCCTAGCACATGCAACGGCGCAATTCATGGGAGCACCTCCAAAGCGCATGTTGTACAGATCTGTATCCACGGGTATCATGTCCACGAGTATTTCACCTACACTAACGACGTCAACCATAGTTCCCCCTTATGATCTATGAAGACCTCAAGCTAAAAAATCATTAGTTAGTCTAAGCGCATGAGGAATTTAGTCAGTACCTTAGCGGCGGTAGCATAGGCCTCCTTTCTCAAAGCCCTCAAATCTTCGATTAAATCTTCGTATCCCTCCTTTTTGGCTATATACTCCATGTTCTTAATAGCGCTTAAACATGTGAATAGCGACTCGCTTAGTAATCCACATGAAGCGCACATAGGCCTTCTCGCCCTCTCCCTTATCTCCTTTATGAGCTTCCACATCCTGCTAATATACCTCTGGTAATCATCGTGCATGACCCTTTTCACGAAAGAACAGTCAACGCAATAACCCTGCGCTTGATCGGTACATTCATCACAAATAACCCTATGGCATCGAGGACAGATCCTGATCGCCTTACGCCTACCGCATAGTTCGCAGATAACAATAGTTCATCACCTCACAATAGGCCTATATATTTTCAGAGAAAATAATATTAGTCTTATTCGAATAAATATATTGGTGCTAGTTTATGGTAAAACGGAACCTTAGAAAGGTACAGATGACCGGGGGCTCAACGCTGATAGTCTCATTACCTAAGGAGTGGGTTCGAAATGTGGGCCTAACCCCTGGTAGCTACGTAACGGTTCAGGTTCAACCCGATGGCTCCCTTAGGATAACCCCTGTCTCCAGGTTAGAGAAAAAGTCGTTTGAGGCTTTCATGTGTGTGACCGAGGACATGTCCCCCTCCATGGTCATAAGGGAATTCCTCTCGCGTTACTTAGCTGGTTATGACCTCATACGCGTTGAGTTTAAGGAGGAAGGGAAGAAGCACAGGTATGTAATAAAGCACGCTGTGGAACGTAAGATGATAGGGATGGAAGTCATCGAGGAGTCCGAGGATGGGATGATCGTGCAGTGCCTGGCGGCTCACTCAGAACTACCCGTAAGGATCGCGCTTAGAAGGATGTCCAACATAACGCTCTCGATGCTTAACGATCTACTTAAGAACCTACGAGAGGGGCGGTGGGATGCGCTTAAGGATCTCCCTCCTAGGGATGATAACGTAGACAAGTTCTATACGTTCATACTCCGGCAACTTAAAATGACCATGATAGGAATTCTAGCGCCTGAGGATATAGGCGCTAAAGACCTACGGGAGTGCCTAGGCCTTCGTTTGGTCATAAAGAGCGTGGAGAGGATCGCGGATCACATAGCTAACTCCGCCAAATACTTGAGCAGCATCAAGGAGAGGCCTCCTCACCAGCTCATCTTAAAGCTATATGAGCTCGGTGAGGCGGCGAAGAAACTCTACGTGAAGGCCATTGATGCCTTCTTCAAATTCGACGTCATACTGGCGCATGAAGCAGCTGATAACATAAACTACGTATATAACCTTGAAAATGAGACAATAGTTTCCGTCATAACCAAGGTCAAGGAGGTAGAAGATGCTACACTCCTTAGGCTAGTTGCCGAGAGCATGAGGAGAATCGCTGACTATAGCACGGACATATGCGAGATAACGATAAACTTAAACATCACTCCCCCTAAGAGAGTGTAGGATCCTCACATGATTAGGAGGTCATACTGATGAAGGTCGAAAGGTCATTAAGCGAGGTCGTATCTCCTACGCTAAAAGCCCTCAAGAACCCTGGACTGCTCCTGGTATCCGTAGACGAAAACGGAAGGCCTAACGCTATGACCATAGGCTGGGGCTTCGCGGGCATTCTATGGGGACGCCCGTATTTCATCGTTGCAGTACGTCCCTCCCGCTTCACCTTCTCGCTTATAGAGAAGACGAGTGACTTCACGGTGAACGTACCTAGGAAGGGCATGGAGCAGGCGGTCAGCTTCTGTGGAACGGTCTCGGGTAGGGATTACGATAAGTTTAAGGAGTGCGGCTTTACCTCCTGTCCCTCTAAGTTCGTGCGATCCCCTGTAATAGAGGAGTGCGTGATCCACTATGAGTGTAAAGTGGCCTATAAGCATAGATTAAGCGAGGCGGGAATTTCCTCAGGCATAATATCCCAGTGGTATCCCGGGGGCGATCTTCACACGCTGTACTTCGGCGAAATCCTAGCCATATATGCCGATGAGGATTATGAAAGATCGCTACCTTAGAGATAGCCCTTGGAGGTCGCCTTTAATAGCTTATCTATCGCCTTAAGTCCTATTCCCGTGAGGGGCATGTAGACCTCTTCCCCTTTTTCTATAACCCCTTCATTCAATCCCCTCCTTAAGGCTGCTAGTACAGTCGCTGATGTAGGCTCTACGAAGAGGCCCATCCTAGCTAACTCCTTAAAGGCCATGAGTATTTCCTTGTTGTTAACTATTATCACATCGCCTTTAGTCTCCCTTATGGCCTTCACTACTTGCTCCAGCCTTGGGGGCTTAGGTACTGCTATGCCATCCGCGAGTATGAGCTCCGGTACGGGTCGCCCGTACTCGCCATACATAGCATCGTAGACCGGAGTAAAGCCCTCCGCTTGAACTGCCATGAGCCGGGGCATCCGATCCACTAACCCTAACCCCAGCATCTCCTTAAACCCCTTGAACATCCCTAGGAATAGGCCACCACTGCCCACGGGTATGAGGACGAGGTCCGGTGTCCCTCCCCTCTGTTCGACGTACTCGTAGGCTACAGTCTTGAGTCCTTCTAAGAAGAAGGGGTTCCATGTATGACCAGCGTAATAGGCTTTTTCAGCTTCCTTCATCGCGGCGACACCGACCTGAGCCCTCGAACCCTTAACAGGTACGAGCTCGGCTCCATATGACGCTATCTGTAGCTTCTTCCCCTCTGGGGCATCAGCTGGAACAAAGACCTTACATTTTATCCCAGCCACTGCGGAGTACGCGGCCATGGCTGCGCCAGCGTTCCCCGATGAGTCCTCTACTATTTCCTTCACCCCTATCCCCAGGAGGTGAGTCACTAGGACACTTGCCCCTCGATCCTTAAAGGAGCCCGTTGGATTAAGGTAATCCAATTTTAAGGTGACGTGTACCCCATCTACTTCCCTGACTATCACTGGTGTGTACCCCTCTCCGAGGGTGACTATCCTCGCCTTAGGGGGTATGGGCAAGAGTTCCCTATACCTCCACATGCTCGCTTCACGCCCTTTTAATAGCCTGAAATCAACCTCTAGATCCTTAAGTTCAAGGATCACATCAAGCGGCTTCCCACATTCACATCTCCATATCCTTGAACTGAGGTCGTAGCTCCTACCGCAATATACACACCTCAACTTAAATCGAGTCATGTGATACCCCTAGCTATGTGTGATTTGAAGCCTTTTATACTATGATCCGATAGTGGAGTCCATCAGGTGAAGCGGTTTGGAGGAAAGGCCTAGGGCAAGGGATATAGGCCTAATCATAGGGAGCTTAAGGCCTGGTCCGCTTAATGCCATCACGGATGTGGAGGGAGTCAAAGTAGGGCACGTATCCCTCATAAAGGGCTCGGGTGAGCTCGTGCCAGGTAAAGGCCCCGTGAGGACTGGCATTACGGTGATATTACCCCATCCTGGTAACCTCTTCAAGGAAAAGGTGCGCGCCGCTTGTTATGTGATAAACGGTTTCGGTAAGCCTATAGGCCTAGCACAGGTAAGCGAGTTAGGCCTAATAGAGACCCCCATAGCCCTCACTAATACGCTAAACGTGGGCATCGTAGCAGATGCCCTGATAGAGTACATGCTGAATCTAAATGAGGACATAGGAGTTACAACTGGTACCGTGAACCCGGTCGTTCTCGAATGTAATGATGGTTTCCTGAACGATATCCGTGGCCGTCATGTCAAGCATGAACACGTGTTTGAGGCCCTATCCAAAGCTAAGGGAGGATCGGTGGAGGAGGGATGCGTAGGCGCTGGCACTGGCATGTCGGCGTTCGAGTTCAAGGGAGGTATAGGCACGGCCTCTAGGCGCATCCCAGCTAAACTCGGTGGCTTTACGGTCGGAGTGCTTGTACTGACTAATTTCGGCAAGAGGGAGGACTTGCTTATAATGGGTGTACCAGTGGGTAGGGAGCTCAGGGATTACGGAAGATCCTCTACGAATATGGAGGGCTCGATAGTCGTCATAATAGCGACCGATGCCCCCTTGACTAGTAGGCAACTGAGTCGTCTCTGCAAGCGAGCCACACATGGCATAGCTAGGACAGGTGGCATGTCATCTCATGGTAGTGGAGATTTCGTAATAGCCTTTACAACGAAGAACAAAGTCCCCCATTACTGTGCTCCCATGTTGCACGATATCAAGGTTTTGAGGGAGGAGGTTCTCTCATCCCTCTTCCGGGCTGTCATAGAGGCCGTTGAGGAGGCTATAATAAACTCCCTATTAAGAGCTACGACCATGGTCGGACGGGACGGACACGTGAGGCATGCGATCCCGATAGATCGCTTAATCGAGATCATGAAGCGCTACAGGAGGATCAGCTAGGGATCAGCCTTATATCATGTGATCCTAAATACGAGGATAGAAGGGATATGCCTCATGAAGAGGGGCATCATAAACCCCGAGCTAAAGCTTAACGCTAGAGAGCGCTTCTTACGGATTTTCAACTTCGAAGAAGTAGACCATGTGCCTGATGTCGAGTTCGGCTATTGGAAGGACACGCTCAGGCGGTGGCATGAAGAAGGGCTACCAAGATGGGTTAACGACAACGACGTAGCGGACGTCTATTTCGGCTTTGAGGCCTGGTATAGCCATAAAGTTCCCATTCATATCCCGTTCAAGGAGTTCGAGGTCGAGGTATTATGGGAGGATGACAGGAGGATCGTGGTGAGGGAAGCCAATGGCATAGTATGCATGAAGTTTAAGGAAGGAGAGGGGACATCCATACCTAAATACATAGAATTCCCCGTTAAGGACTGGGAGACGTGGGAGGAGTATAAGGAAAGGTTCGACCTGGATGGCATACGATATCCTGCGAACTGGGATGAGCTTAAAGAGGAGTATAAGCTAAGGGATTATCCGTTAGGTGTGGACGCAGGGGGCTTCTTTGGATGGGCTAGAAACCTCATGGGGTTGGAGAGGCTATTGATGACCTTCTATAGGGACCCGGATCTGATACGCGACATGTTTGAATTCAGAACGCGAATGATGCTTAAGGCAATAGAGAAGGCAGTAAGGGAAGTGAAACTGGACTATGCTAGCTGGTGGGAGGACATGTGCTATAGAAGCGGGCCGATGCTCTCGCCAAGGCTCTTCAGGGAATTCATGGTGCCATACTATAAGCGCATAACCTCCTTCCTAAGGGATCACGGAGTACGGATCAACATAGTCGATAGCGATGGTAACATAAACGAGTTGGTCCCATTATGGCTTGAGGCTGGCATCAACTGCTTCTTCCCGCTCGAGCGGAGAGCAGGCGTAGATCCCATAGCCTTACGGGAGAAATACGGTAGAGAAGCCCTCCTAATGGGAGGCGTAGATAAGTTCGCCCTCATATATGGGAGAAAGGCGATCGACGAAGAGTTGGAGAGGTTGAGGCCGCTCATAGAGGAAGGCGGCTACATACCACATGTAGATCACAGAGTCCCCCCAGACGTCCCCTTGAAGAACTATCTGTACTACCTCAAGGTGAAGCGCAGGATAATAGGCCTATCCACTTAGCGATCGAAAAGCTTATATTTAAATGTCCTTTTATCCCTAACCCCGAAGAGGTGACTCTGATTGCGAAAACCGTTTGGCTACTAATTTTGGTGGCATTGATTGTCGGAGTCGCCATAGGGTATGGGATCAGCATTCCTGAGAAACAGGCCTTACAAAGCAAGCTTCAGGGGTTGGAACAAGCTTCTAAACAGGTCTCCCAGATACAGAGTGAACTACAGAAGCTCTCGCAAGAGAACGAGCAGCTTAAGAAACAGGTTAGTGAGCTCCAGAAGAAGTTAAACCCCAATTATGTGGAGAATATAAAGGCCAGGGGCAAGCTGATAGTCGGTACGAGCGCTGACTGGCCACCTTTCGAATACGTCAATGAGAAAGGGCAGATAGTCGGCATAGATATTGAGATAGCCAAGAGGATAGCTAAGGAATTAGACGTGGAACTCGAGATAAAGGACATGAAGTTCGCTGCGTTAATAGAGGCCCTTAAGAACGGGCTCATAGACATGATATTGGCCGATATGACGCCTACTCCCGAAAGGGAGCAGGTGGTCGACTTCTCAATACCTTACTACTTCTCCAAGGGCAATGCCCTAATCACGTTAAAAGGCAAGGAAGTGAAGTCCGTAGATGAGCTGAAGGGCAAGAAGGTAGGGGTACAACTCGGGACGATACAGGAGGAATGGGCTAAGGAAAACCTAAAGGATATAGCCGAGGTCGTATCGTATGACAAGGTCTATCCAGACATGGTTATGGTTCTAAAACGCGGTGATGTGGACGCCATTATAGTAGGCGACAAGATAGGTAATGTCTTAGTCAAGAGGGATCCTGACCTAACCATAGCCATGTACGTTGGAGGTGAACAAGTAGGCGGTGCGGTGGCCATACCTCAAGGGGCCGAGGATCTGAAGTTCGTCGTTAACAAGGTCATAGACGAACTCATGACCAGCGGAGAGCTTAAGAAGATATTCGACAACGAGATTGCCGAATGGTTAGGGATAAGTTAGGAAAGGTGCTGATAATGAACAGAGATCCTCTCTTTTTTATAATAAACCTCATCCCTTATCTAGCTGAAGGTCTCCTGGTAACCCTTCAGGTTAGCGTATTATCCTTCTGTTTCGGTTTAGGTTTGGCAGCTCTTCTCACCTTGATGCGAGTCTTTGGTAGTGCTCCTCTAAGGTGGATCTCTAGGACGTATGTGGAAGCCTTCAGAGGAACCCCTACGCTAGTACAGCTCCTCCTGATATACTTTGGCCTTCCCTCAGTCGGCGTGAAGTTCGACCCCTTGACCGCAGCGATCATAGCTCTGAGCCTGAATAGCGCGGCTTATCAGGCCGAGATCCTAAGATCCGCGATAAAGGCAATCCCGGAGACCCAGTACCTATCAGCCGAGTCCCTCGGCATGAGCACGTTTCAGATATACCGGCATGTGATATTGCCCCAAGCCTTAAGGACGGCGATCCCAGCCTTAGTGAACGAAATAGTAACGCTGGTAAAGGAGAGCTCGCTAGCCTCTGTGATAGGCGTCGTGGAGCTGACTAGGCGGGGCGAATACATGGTAGCTTATACCTTCCGAGCCCTTGAGGTTTACATAGCCGTAGCCTTAGTCTACCTTGTAGTCTGTCTTGCTATGTCGCAATTATCGAAGGTAATTGAGGCTAAATTCAGGATACCGGGATATGAAAGGGGGAGGATCTGATGAAGGATGTGTTATTGGTTAAAGATCTATACGTAGGATATGGCGATCAAGAGGTAATACGAGGCATATCCCTCAGGATCACCGAAGGGGAAAGAGTCGTCATAATGGGGCCGAGTGGATCCGGGAAGTCAACATTGCTCAAATCCATAGTGAGATTAGTGGAGCCATGGAAAGGCGAAGTATACATCAATGGGGTTAACGTACTAAGCGATGAGGTCGATATAAGGAAGATACGACAGATGGTCGGCTTCGTATTCCAGAGCTATAACCTCTTTCCCCACATGACCGTATTGAGGAACGTCATGTTGCCCCTAGAGGTAGTCAAGGGGCTACCCAAGGATGAAGCGCTTAAGAAAGCCATAGGGGTTCTAAGGCTTGTAGGCATGGAAGAGTACAAGGATCGCTATCCCCTACAGTTAAGCGGTGGACAACAGCAGAGAGTCGCCATCGCCAGGGCCTTAGTAATGGATCCTATACTCCTCCTTCTTGACGAACCTACCTCCGCCCTAGACCCTGAGCTAAGAGAGGAGGTATTGGATGTACTCAGGAATATAGCGGGAAGAGGAATATCCATGCTCATAGTAACCCACGAACTTGATTTCGCCGAGGACGTAGCAGACCGAATAGTATTCATGGATAACGGTTTCGTCATAGAGGAAGGCCCTCCTCAGGAGCTACTTTACAAGCCCAAGATCGATAGAACGCGTAGGTTCCTGAGAACCATAGCGAGGCGCCTCTACGCAGTCAATCGATATCGATAGGGACGACATAACCGAGAAGCCCGACTTCAACCGCGTACCATCAGGCTATCCCCCAAGTGTAAGACCATCTCTAGATTCGCATTCCACTTCCTCGTGATCAGCCTAACCAACTCGTGATCCTCCCGTGTCCTCTTCTAGAGATCATAGTGAATCGGCACGGCGATTTCTGCCCTTAAATCCACGGCCGCCCTAACGACATCACATGGCGTCATGTAATAGCTCTCACCTCTCGGATTTCTACTCAAACTAATGAGCGCAACCCACACGCTATTAGCATCCCCCTAAGACCCCTGGAATATACGCTATCCCCACTATGGAATACATCGTCCGGCAGGATATCGTGTAAGATGTTCTTGTGGTGTATAAACGTCTTCATTTAGATAGTAGAGAGGTTTACTCATGATGAGAACTTAGATGAATAGGAGGTGACGGAGATCACTGCTATCTGCCATGGGCCTCTAAACCTTTACGCATGAATCCAATAAAAACCCTTATTAAGCGGTCGAGTGCGTTAACAACTCTTTTTATCTTCAGTCCTGATGGAAGATAAAAATAGACACTCTGGGAGGACCGTGCTGTCTTCATACTAACTTCTCGAGTTCCAGGAGATGCCCTTTGAGAGCATTTTTGAGCATAGCGCTGTATTTTCTGACAGTGACAATTAACTGATAAGCTTTTAAAGTCGGATTCCATTATCGTGCTTGAGAAGTCGTTGTCTCAGCTCCTCAAGCCTTTTTCTTGCCTTAACTACAGCTTTTCCTGAGATCCCTATACTTCCCGAGCACTTCAAGCGAAGGGAAGTTTATAGCTCCTCTTAGACAGAGATTAGCACACGTACTACACCCTACCAGGCAATTATACGGACTAGCTACAATAGGTTTCATTTGCTTGAAGTTCCAATCATAAACTACTCTACCGCAAGTCATGAAGCAGAGATCGTATTCAGTGCACTTCTCGTAATCTACCCGGGGATACCATGGGATCTCCTTCCTTAGCATCCCCCACCATTCCGTATTCGATAAATCCCTTATTATCCTGCCGAGGGCATCCTTTTCCATAACTTGGCCTTCCTCGTCCATTGAACACACTCTATGAGGAATTTCTCATATGAAAAATTTCATAATTAATATATAAGGGTAATAGATGAGTGATATAATCGAGGATTAGCTTATGAATAAGGTCAGTTTAAGGGGAGTCATAAAGTCTCTGGATAAAGAGTCATGCAGGGAGGAGCTGTTACAGATATACTTAAGCGATAGAGAAGATGCGTTGAAAATCGTCGATCAAAGGACTATCGACAACATCAGTAAGTTTTTCTCGGTAATTGCAAACCCACTTAGACTTAAAATCCTGCTGTTTCTCATTCAGAAACCCCTACCAGTATGCCTACTAACTAATCTGCTCAGCGTTGATCAGACTCTTGTATCTCATCACTTAAGAACGCTGAGGGAGTGCAACCTTGTGAGAGTCGAAGTTAGGGGCAGGTTCAGGTTTTACAGGTATAATGAGCACGAAGCACCTCAAGAGATAACGTTTTTATTAAGGAATCTCTTAGAGCTGGAGTGACCTTGCTGCAGATCTCAGCCCCTAGCATGTAGAATTTATCAAGCAGTTCGTCGAATCTTATAGATTCATAAGCTATGTATAATACTTTTAACAGATCTATTATCATAGCATTCCTACAACGGTTACCAGCAGTCTCTTAGGAGAAGAGGTTTTGATGTACAGAGCATCATACCAGAACGTGGGGCATCAGAAGATCCCCTAGCTCCTTCGGGCCTTTAGGGGGGTGCAAGATAAGCCCGTTTCTTAGCTTAATTGGCCTGTACTAATTCTCGAGTATCGTCATGGATGTCCTTTCTATTGTTGGGTATCGTCGCCTCTTCCTCAAATATCCCGCTGAATCTTTTAGATACCTTTTATTCCTTTTATTCATAGATGAAACTTCATCACAAAATTCTTTGTTTTAGTTCCTGATCGCTGACTTTTTTGATAAAGGGATTGTACTTTATTCTGAAGTGCTAGGCTCTCATCATGGAATAAGTCTTTTAATTATCTTCTCGGCATGTAAATACGCTATAGCTAGCACCGGCTGAACAGCGGGAATTAACGCAGGGGCTAACGCCACCGCAGGGCCGAAGCCACAGGCAGCCATGGCTGCTGCAACGCTCTGATTCTTTGTTATCGTGAGGAACATAATAGCTTGGTGCTCCCTGTACCTGATTTTAAGGAATCTGTTGATCATCAAGCCTATGAGCACTGTGATAAGAACTACGGCGGAGTATGCCCCCACAATCTCTAACGTATTATGAGGCCTCCTAACGATCAATACAGCTTTCCTTGAGATTAAAATGAAGATGAGGGTGAGCATCATCAGCACCGTGGTGGCTGAGAGATAAGGTTTAAGCTCTCCACTTATAAACGAGGCTCCCCTTCTCCTGATCAGGTAGCGTCGTACCAACTGACCTACGAGCAATGGTACAGCCAACACGGCTAACACAGGCTTCACGAACTCCACTACCGGCACGCTTAAAGTCATCATAGAGGCATATACGTAGAGGTAGGCCGGGATCAAGACAATACCTAGGACAACTAGCACGAAGACGTTGGCTGTCGCGAGCTCTAGATTCCCCTCAGCTAACATTACGTAGCCAAGGGACGCCGCTGAGGCTGGAGCGGTGTTGGACACTAGGAAGCCTAGCTTGATGTCCGGGCTCGATATCAAGGCTGATAGGAGGTAAGCCAGTAGGGGGGATAGAGCGTAGGCGTATAGGATTACCATGAGAACGGGCTTAAGTTGCTTCAAAGCGGATCCTAGCTTCTCCCCCTGGAGGAGGATCATCGAGGGGAATATGGTTGCCGCTGCAAGTACCATCACAGAGTTCTTGAAGATGCCTGAAGGAATCTTGGTGACTGCCGGGACTGACAAGCCCACCACCACAGCGACTAGGGCAGTCACTATAGTACATAGTAGCATATACCTCCTGAGGCCCCCAGCCAGCTTCTTAGCGAGGCTCATAGTCACACCACTTAGAGATCTGGACACTAGGCTATAAAATTTACTGACCAGTCAGATTGACCATATAGTCAGGAAGATTTAAATTCATTTAGATTCAAGGTGTAATCGAATGAAGAGGCGTGGCGACGTTAGGAATAAGATAGTAGAGGCGGCCATGCAGGTGTTCGCAGAGAGGGGCTTCTTTAACGCCACGACTGACGAGGTGGCTAGGGCAGCTGGTGTCTCGAAGGGCCTGATCTTCTGGTACTTCAGGAGGAAAGATGACCTCATAAAAGAGGTAGCGAAGCGCAGCTTGCCCTTGGATATAATATCTGAGTGCTTATGCAGTGGCCTGAAAGGCAGGCAGTTACTGAGGCGGATAGCAGAGGAGTATGTAAGGAAGTATTCATGTGACACGAACAGGAGCCTCCTCTTCCAAGCCCTATCGATAAGGTCTACGCATCCAACGATAGGGAAGGAAATCTCTGAAGTCTGCAGCACTCTCTTAGATAGAGTTGCTGAAGAGGTATATGGTAGCGTAGACCTCGATAAGAGAGTGAGGATGAGGATCTTTTTCGGTGCACTACTCTGTTACGCTCTGAGTGGCGTTGAGGAAGTGAATAGGGACTTCTACATCTCCAAGGTCATAGAGATTGTGATGTAAGACTAGGACGCGACAGCTATCGATTGTATCGAGACGAGCTGGGAAGATTTTACAAAACTGATTAAGCGCCCCACTCATTAGCGCATGTTGTGATAAGCGCCCTCCTACCGCCCTTAGGCTCATCAATCCATTGTAGTGAAAACTAGATTGACAACCGAGCCTGATAATAAACTTAGGAGGCTTTAGTATATGTTATGTTGTTCGCGCATCCTGAATTTCGCTTCTCAAAGACATCGTCGAATAACTTCTTATCGATATAGAATCCTAATCTCAACTAAGCGCCTGTATATAACGCTGGGAGTCTCTACTAAGAGGCCTTCTTCATGCAGTTTCTTAAGAATTGAGAGAGTTCCTATGGTTTCTAAGCCTAATTCCCTAGCAAGCCTCCTAGCTCTCTTATCATCTAAAACAACTATTTTACTCCTCATTAGAGATAAGAATATAGCTGAGGATTCACTAAGGCCCAACCTTGGAAATCTCCTCTTAATATATTTTACGCGAATTTTATCCTCATTGATATACCTTGTAAGCTTCTGGTTATACTTCATCTTTTTTCTTCCTCTAGTACTCCGTCAGGAACCTCTACTTCACTAAATAGATCAAGAGCCTTTCTCTAGTACCCCTAGCTTTGCTAGTATTATGATCGGTGAAGTATTAAGTACTACCCTTAAAGACTCTTCTGTACGCATTTAGTTCTTCCTCGATCTCTTCTTCGTTGAGGATGCTATACTTTATTCCAAGATTATGCATGAGAAGCAATAGATCATCAATCATTAGACCTAATAATTCGGATGCCTTTCCCATGGAGATTCTATCACTAAGTAAAAAGGCCTAAGTGATCATCAATCTTTCGAACTACAACGGGGCTTCTAAGTATCTTAGATAAGGGGAAATTTAGCAACTTTGATGGACTCATCACCTAGCAACTTTCATAGTTCATCTATCTTAGACAGTCTATGCTGTAAGACTGTCTAAAGCTAACATTACTAAGAAGCCCATGAAGAAACCTACGGTGACCGATTCATCTTGTCCATGGCTATATATTTCAGGAACTATCTCATGTATCACAACATAAATCATAGCTCCCGAAGCTAGTGCTAGTACAAGTGGCAGCGTCATATGGGTGTACGCTATCATCAATGCAGGTAGTAATGCTGCAAGCGCTTCAGCTATACCACTCAGGGCGCCTATAGTGAAGGAGAGCCCTACTCTTCCTGTTATCATGAGAATAGGAATGGCTACTGCTAGTCCCTCTGGCATATCCTGTAAGCCTATTGCAAGTGCTATGGCTAGTCCATCAGCTATGCTGTGCGCTGTCGCTGCGCCTACGGCCATGCCCTCAGGGATATTATGGACCACCATAGCTAAGGCCATGAGCTGCGCTTTTTTGAGGCTAACTAATGTTTTATCTTCCTTGGATCCGCTAAGTAAATGCTCATGAGGTATTAGGAGATCTAATGCCTTAATTATTGCTACGCCTATGACGAAGCCCAGAATTGCTGTTCCTATATCGCCTTTCTCAATCGCTGGTATGAGTAGACTTGTAAACGAAGCAACCAGCATCACTCCCGCAGCAAATCCCATTCCGGCATTAAGAGATCGCCTTCCAAGCCTTATACCTAGAAGTATAGGTACTGTTCCTAGAACTGTTAATGATGCTGGTATCAAGCCTACTATTAGCGTTCTTAAAACTAAAGGCATCTCCATGAGGAGTTTAATGATGTCATTAATCATCAGATATCACGGCAGGAGGTTATGATTAATAGAAATTATATAAAGATAACCTCGTCAGCTTATTACATACCTTTCAACATCTACCTCAAGGACATGTGATAGCATGTAACAAATTGACGTATTAACGACATTTTTACATCAGATTTCTAGAGGCAACCCGATTGAAAGTAAAATTAGCGTGGGGGTTTCAAAAGATCAAGGTTAACGGCTTCCTACTAGTATTTTAAATCGTTGAGAATCGTCATAGAGATGTCATAGTGATGGGTCAGTTAAAGGTATTATACATAGCATAAGAATCTATAGGATTTAGTGAACCTTACCTTATACTTGCAGTTAACTGGATTACTGAAAGATTACGTCATCTGGATTGATTTTTAAAGTGTATAGAAGAGAATATTGCAAGATAGTTATAATTATTATCCATAATGCGTGACTGCGATTCCACTGTGATGGTCGATCGCTAGGTTAATATTCCACCTTTGAGGAAGTTAATAGTAAGGTGTCATAGCAGATGCTTACAGATAAGGACTATGAGGACATAGAGAAAGAACTAACAAGAGCTTTTCTCGAAGTATTTGGTAATAACCTTACATCGTTAGTACTCTATGGCTCTTATGCTAGAAGAGAGGCAAGGCCTAATAGTGATCTGGATGTGATAGTTGTAGTTAGCGATGACCTTAAGGATAGGTTTAGAGTGCATACTATGATTGATAAGGTGGAGGAACTGCTTAGGCCTTTAATGGAGAGGCTTAAGGGCAAGGGGTACACTCTAATGCTGTCACCATACATTCTCACTGAAAGCCAGGCCAAAGTATTCCGCTCGCTTTACATCGATGCAGTTTTTGATGCAAAAATACTCTATGATAGGAAGGGCTTCATGGAAAGTATATTGAAGAAAGCTAGGAAGATACTCAAAGAGCTAGGGGCGAGAAGGGTGAGAATAGGTAAGAAATGGGTTGTAGTTCTTAAATCCGAAGATTACCGTCAAGGCGATAGAGTGGTCTTAGAGCTTTAGGAGTGATCATAATGGATAATGTCCAGATGGCTAAAGCGTATATAAAGAGGGCCTCTAGGAGAATAGAAACGGCGAAAAGAGCATTAAGCGAAAAAGCCTACGCTTACTGTATCAGGCAAAGCCAAGAGGCAGTAGAGCTCTTATTAAAGGCAGCACTAAGGCTTGTGGGAATAGAACCGCCTAAATGGCGTGATGTAGGGCTAGTTCTTATTGAGTTCTCAGATAGATTCCCCAACTGGTTTAAAAGGGAAATTCCCCAGTTAGCAGCTGTTTCAAGGTGGCTTCGAAGGGAACGAGAACCAGCGATGTATGGAGATGAAGAGCTAGCCCCCCCCTCCTGATAGATTATATACAGAGCCTTATGCCCAGAAGGCCTTGGAGGCAGCAATATATGTACATAAGATAGTCAGAAAGTTACTTGAAAAGTTTTCTCAAAATAGTGTTTTATAGCGTCATAATGAGGCTGGTGTTTTAGGGATGGCTTGAAAGAAGTGCACGACATGACGTAATCTACGAGCTTAAGGATGAATATGCCGTCCTTTGAGGTATTCGATTACTTCAGACACGTAATTAATGGCTTCTTTTACTATCTCTTCAAGTAACTTTTCTCCATATTCTTTCGTGGCCTTAGTTGCCTCACCCCATACGCCATATGGTGATAGATCAAGCATTGACATGTAGTCTAAATAATCTCTAGGAACGCGAGGTACATCCTTGGCCCCCTCTTTTTTGATAAGATCAGGCCGTAAGTACAGTATTATTGAGGTTTCTGATCTTCCAGCATGCACTTCCTTAGAATACCTTGATCCAAAGTACATAGCACCTAAATCGACTAAAATCGCTAGCAGATCGAGTGTGTAGTTTAGTTCTCTAATTACGTTTCTCAATATGAAGTTAGCGCCATGACCATTTACTACGATTAATACTTCGTATTTATGATACTCGAGTGAACGGGCTATATCCCTGATCAAGGATAGTAAAGTCTCAGGGGATAGCCATACAGTTGCCCTTGATTTCCTATGTTCTAAGGACAGGCTATAGGGTATTGGCGGTAATAAGAGGGCATTAAAGTATTCAGCTATTCGTTTTGCCACTTCTAAAGCAATTATCGTATCAGTAGATATGGGAAGGTGATCACCGTGTTGCTCTAAACTGCCTATTGGTAGTACACAGATTTTAGGATTAGCATTCTCTACATCCCTAGCAGTACTCTCATATGATAGCATATTTCACCCCTAAGCACATTAATATCCCCTAAGTGTCTATATTACATTGCTCGTTATTGGATGTAGAACTTACTGGATAACTTACTGCTTTTGACGTTATTGGTTACCTGAACACCGCTCTCTACCTGATAACTCCGGTCAGATATCTGGGGCCTCATCGCTAATTGAGAGCCCTTTAAATGCCTTGTAGACGATTTAAAGTAATTCCTGAAGGCTGGAGCAGGAGGAGGTACTCATAGGATATAAAGTAAGCGGTGGCTACCTCCTCTAAGCGGCTTCTTCCTTCATCTTAAAATACTTGTTGAGGCCTACAAAAGATCATCCAAGCTGGCCAACCATGTTTTCATTTTATAAGCTTACGCCATAGCTGTTTTTAAGACTCGCTTAAGGACTTCGTATGCTTGAGGTAATTCTCCACCTTCTTGAGCATATCCTCGACTTTATCTGGGTTCTCGGATGCCAAGTTACGTGTTTCCCCAGGGTCCTCACGTACATTGTACAGTTCGTGTCCGGCCTTAGGTGAGTATATAAAGCTCCACTCTCCGTCGAACACGTAGAGTTGCCTAGAGTACATGGCCACCACTTTGCTCCTGAACTCGGGTGGCAGTCTTTCCACGTGACTAGGTATGCCTCTCTCGCCTTGCTTGGCTAGCTCTCCTCCTCTACCGCAAACGACGTACTCCCTATGTTCATCCCTCTCGCCCAGTACTAAGGGCCAGAAGCTCCTCCCATGTACCTTTACGGGGAGCTCGAGGCCTAACATGTCCAGTATGGAGGGCATTATATCGGGCGCCCACACGAGCTGCCTGATCCTCAAGCCTCGTGGCCCCTCGGGATGCCTTATTATCAAGGGTATCTTGTTGACCTCCATGTATCCACACGGCGTCTTACCTATGAATCCGTGCTCTCCATGGGCTGTCCCATGGTCGGAAGTGAAGATTACTATCGTGTCGTCCGTCAGCCCCAGCTGGTCTAGTTTCTCTAGGAGTCTACCGACCCAGTAGTCGACCATCGACACCTCGCCAGCGTATGCTGCTTTCATCGCCTTGACCTCCTCTTCGCTGTAATCTTCTGGGAATGGGCTCATGAAGCCAGCCCATATGGGGATGGGCCCATCGTAGCTCCGTGGCTTATACATGTTGTAGTAGTACTCCGGAGGATCCCAGGGTTCGTGGGGGTCAAATATATCGACGTACAGGAAGAACTTCTGATTGTAATTCCCCTCAAGCCACTGAATGGCCTCTCGCACCACTCTAGCAGCGAAGTAATCTTCCTCATATCTCCTATCTGCCACATTCCTGTAGTACTGGTAGAACCATTCCCTAGGCCTAGCCCACCGGCTCTTCAGCTCCTCCCAGCGAGGCGTCATATGTCGCTGTAACTCGCGTGGCCCTACATCCTCCGGTCCGGTCCTGTAGTTATCGAACTCCTGTCCTCTTATCCATATGAATGCGTGAAAACCTGCATGGTAGTTCATCCCAGGCTTAAATAAGTGATACGTATCGGTTATGAAAGCGCAGATGTAGTCATGGATCCCCATCGTTCGTACACCGAAGTACCCCTTCTTGCCTAATACCTGTGCTACTGTCACATCGTCGGCTCTCAGAGGCTCCCAGCCGTGGGATGGGATAGAGTACTTTCCGGTAAAGAACACGTACCTAGCAGGTATCGTGGGGAATCCTTCTATATAAGCGTTCTCGAAGAGCACTCCCTCACTAGCTAGCTTATCCAAGTTCGGCGTCTTAATCCAACTGTTCCCGTAACAACTGAGGTAATCGACGCGCAAGCTATCCGAAACTATCCATAGAAGGTTCATCTTAAGCTCCCCTGCTAATATGTTAATCCTAGTAATAAGTAAGGAGCGCTCCTCTACTCTGAGTACTTGGGGATAACTAACTAAGGTAAATAGGAGCACTCATGTTGGTCTTCCATTTTTTAAAGGTCTAGCTCATTAACATAATAACCCTCATCTCATCCTTAATCTTCTCGCGAAGCTCTTTATCACTCGTAATTAAAACGTCGTCAAGGATCAAGGCCGTAGCTTCGTTCCGAGATGCATCTAGTGAGGATGGAGATTTCTGACCGCTGAAATTTTGTGATGACCATCTATAACTTTCATTCAAGTTAGTATATAAGCGAAGGGCGGGCTTAGGGATGATTTTTACCGCATGGATTTAAGGTTACCGCAGGAACTCTTTGGTATTGTGGGCGGTTCGATTTAACCGGACAAAAATTAGAGTCGTCAGATAACGATTAGGAATATCTAAGATCATTAGTTAAGACAGTCCGGTTAATTTAGATAAACCTTATAAACCTAGGTTAAACATGTCATACTATGGGTAAAACTGTAGCTATAAAAAATGTTGATGAGGAACTCTACAGGATGTTTAAAGCGGCTGCTGCCTTAAGAGGGATCACTTTGGGGGAAGCCCTAAACGAAGCGATACGATTATGGTTGGAGATGTCCTCCCTCCTTAACAAATATCTTAAGATAGAGGAGGAGGCTGCGAGAAATAGAGAGGCTTATGAAAGACTGGAGAAACGCCTGCTCCGGAAATATCGTGGAAAATACGTGGCGATAGCGGATGGAAACCTCATAGGGGTCTACAATACGAGAGAGGAAGCAGTTGAAGCAGTAAAGAAACTCTCGGTAAACCATGCGATAGTCACGAAAATTGAGGAAAAGGAGGCCAAACCCGTAGAGTTCGGAATGTCACTGTTTGAGGGGACGTTATGAAAATACCATATAGCGGAGATAGAAGGCCGCCAATACCCGTACTGGAGATAAAGATTTACTCACCTGTCAAAAACGAGTATGCTGAAATAACCGCGTACGTCGATACAGGCTTCGACGGAGGCATACTTATACCATTCGATCTTTATGAAAATCTGGGATTTGTGCTAGTAGAGGAACCCCGCCCCTCTCGTGGGGTCTTCCCCTCCGGCTCAACAATAAAGCTACATACAGCAGTTACCGAAATCGAAACGGCAGGCTTCAAGATGGATGCACACATATACTCATCACCATTCATACACAGAAAACTCGTTGGAAGAGAGGTGTTGAATAACCTTATCCTGATTTTAAACGGTCCTCAAACAGAGCTCGAAATAAAGACAAACATTTAACCTTAAGAAGTTAGTATTCATAGGGATTCGATATGGGTAATCAAAGAATACTATAACTATGAGCAACTTATTCATATAGCATGCTTATAATTATATGAGCCTTAATTTCATGGAATAACCACATTCTCTTCATTACATCAACTTATGTATTTAAAGTCTTGTTCATGAGTAACTAACTTCGCATCCCCATTAATAGTTATTACAGTTACCTCGTGTCATGGAAGTACTTGTTTCCTTCATGATCTCTCATGGTGATTAATCCCAGGCAGGATGCTTATTTTGCCATGGAGCGACTCAAAGGCTTATTTTCCCTCAGGGGTAAGTGTTACATCGGGCGCATGCTTCCGGTGATGTTTAGTTGCGTAAGGGGCCGAAGATAGCGTTTATAGGGGCTGGGAGCGCTAGGTGGACTAGCAGGATACTCATAGACATATTCACGAATAAGGACCTTCAGGACTCGGAGATATGGCTCATGGACATAAATGACCGCAGGCTCGACATAATTCATACTTTCGCCAAGAGATATGTAGACGAGATGAAGATCCCAACGAAGATCTATGCCACCAAGGATAGGCGCGAGGCCATCAAGGATGCGGATTTCGTGATTTCGAGTGTCCTAGCCAAGGGGTACACCTACTATGAGGCCATGAGGGATATTTCGGAAAGGCACGGGTATTACCGCGGTATCAATAGCGTTGAATGGAACATGGTCGCCGACTACCATACGATATGGGGCTACTACCAGTTCAGGGTACACCTGGGCATCGCTAGGGATATAGAGGAGCTCGCTCCCAACGCGTGGCTCTTCATAGTCGCGAACCCGGTGCTTGAGCTCACGACTATGGTAGGCAGGGAGACCAAGGTCAAGGTGGCTGGCATATGCCACGGCTTCTTGGGGTTCAGGGCCGCCTTGGAGGTCCTAGCTATGAGGCTCGCGAAGGAGGAGTTAGGTAAGGACATAGTGCCCTACTGCGCGGCCCATGCACCTAAGTGCTACGAGTACATCTTCAAGCTCATCGACCTTGACGAACTTAAGTTCGAGATGAAAGGCCTCAACCACGACATATGGCTTACGAAATTCGAGTACAAGGGCGAGGACGGATACGAGTACCTCGATGAATGGATTAAGGAGGACGCTGAGGAGTACTGGAGGGTTTGGAGGGAGTCCACCACTAGCCCTTGGGATCTAGATCTATGCCCTGCGGCCATAGATATGTATAAGACTTACGGCTTCCTGCCCATTGGGGATAGCGTCAGGGGTGGCACCTGGAAGTACCACTGGGATCTGAGGACTAAGCAGAGGTGGTACGGACCGTATGGTGGGCCGGACTCGGAGATAGGATGTGCGATAAGAATACTGATCGTGAGGAGGAGTATCGAGGAGATGGTGCGCGCGGTCTACGACCGCTCAACGCCGATAACCCATAGGTTCCCCCCAAGACCTAGTGGTGAGGTGATCGTACCCCTAATGGATTCCATATTCAACGACAAACCCGCGGAAACTTATACCCTACCGCCGCCTCATCCGAATGCTAAGCCGATAAAGGCCCCCATGTACGTTAATGTCATGAATAATGGCGCAGTATCGGGAATACCCGACGATGTGGCAGTAGAAGTTCCCGTGAGGGTGGATGGGAAGGGCATACATGAGAAGCGGGTGGGCTCCATACCGAGTAAGGTGTATAAGTATGCGATCCTCCCAAGGCTTGTAAGAATGGAGTGGGCGCTCGAGGCCAACCTTAAGGGGGGCAGGCACACACTCTTCGAGTGGCTCATAGTGGACGCGAGGACGAGGAGCATAGAGCAGGTGGAGCAGGTCATAGATGCAATACTGCGCATGCCTGGGAACGAGGAAATGGCTAAACACTTCGGCTGAAGGGGCCTTCAAAGGTAATAACTCAAGAATTTTTCTCTAACCTTTTCGAAGTATGCTTTGCTCGTAGTGGTAGGGCAATGACCTAACGTTCGCTAAAGCGTTCGTCACAGCTGTTTATATTCTACGAGGAAGCCAAAACACGTAATGGGCGTTGACGTTAACTTCAACAACATAATCTACACGATAACCGATATGGACGGAAAGCTGGTCTCTATGGGTACTATACTCTTCAACGGCTTGAAGAGGGCATTACTCACAGGATCATTACTGAGAAGATACAGAGGAAATATAGTAAGAAGTGGAGATATGTTAAGGGCATAATGGAAGCTATCAGGAGGCATGGTAGGCGAGCCAGAAGCATACTCCTTGATTCAACACACTACGTATCTAGGAGGATTGTGGAGGTAGCCAAAGAGTATAATGCGTTAATTGTCCTAGAGGACTTAAACAAGCTAAGAACAAGAGCTAATGGTTCTAGGAGGTTCAACAAGAAGCTAACGCTTTGGACATACCATAGAGTACAATCGTACATACACTACAAAGCTTTGGTTAAGAACCTCCCAGTAATCTATACCGACCCAAGAAACACCTCCAGAACATCGCCTATAGGTGGCAAACTAGAATTTGTAAATTATAGGTGGGCTAAGCTACCTAACAGATATATCGTTGCAAGAGACCTTATTGCATCATGGAACCTAGCACTTAGAGGATTGAAACTCTTCACCCAAGATGTGGAGCTTCGTGGTCGTGTGGAGCTCCGAAAGCCCCCAGCTAGATGCAAACCCAAGAAGGAATGAAGGGGAAGCCCGTGCAAGTTTTCAAAAGATAATGCGCGGGCAACCACTATCTAACAGGATACAATAGGTAGGGTTCCTGTCCATTGTACGCGTGAATTCTAAGGTCGAGTTCTTAGGGGGGTAGGATCCCCTTCTTTCGAGCCCTATCGATGTACTCCAGGACTTCATCGTCACTTAAATCATACCAGAGTACATAGGCGTCTGCGACGGCGAAAAAGGGTATTCCTGATCTAATGTTGGGGATTATTAAGTAGTCAGCTTTATCATAGAGAAGTCCTATCCCTGAGAGGGAGGCAGTTGGAGCCCCTATGAAGATCCCATTCACGCCTTTCTCACGGAGGAAGTCTATGGCTGCTAACATAGTATACCCCGAGGCTATGCCATCATCTACTAATAGCACGTTATGCCCACTAACAAAGTCGTAGCCGCGATCATTACGGAATATGGTCTCTCGTCGTCTTACTTCCCCGTAGGTTTGCCTAACGTGCTCCCTTACTTCATCATCCGTAAACCCGAGATATGCCCTTAATGGCTCGTTTAGCACATATTCCCCATCTGGGCTCACAGCGCCATACCCCGCCTCCGTATTCCAAGGTATTAATATCTTCCTAACTATGATCAAGTCCATAGGTAATTCGAGCTCCAGGGCTAGCTCAAAACCCACAGGTACCCCTCCGCATGGTATGGCAAGTACTAGGTCTAGTCCTTTATCTAAGCCAGCTTTCCTCACAAGGTCTGCTAACTTTTTACCCCCATCAACCCTGTCCATGAAGACACTGACGGCCTCCAATAGGCTTTCATCGAAGACCAGCTTGTCCTTGAAACCCTCAAGTAATCGTGCTAATCGTTTCTTATTGAATTCAGGCTCTAGGGGCATTAGCATTTACCCTATCCCTACATTATGAGGAATAAGCTTATAATCGTCTGCTGCTGAGAACACCTAAGTCCGAGCCCGATGCATTTGGATATTATGGAAAATTAGTAAAATGAGATTAACAATAACTGTCATCACTCCATACTGCTAGCGGAGAAGAGTAATTACAGGTACTGATGTAGCTTTTCCCATAGATAATTCCAGTCAAGGTCTTAGTATACGGCTAGCCATCCTGTGATGACTATGATTTTAAGGAGAACTACGATGTAGCTATTGAGGTTAATGGTAATGGAGTCAGGTTCCTTTCTTCAGAAATCACACATTTTCGTAATATGGCTTATAGATTCTTAATAAGGATCAGGTTTTAAATTTATTATAACTAAGAATATTAACGATGATTTATGCCTCTTTCATATTACCTACCTAAGGAGATAAAGCGTGAAGACATTTACCATGAAGACTGGATAGACTTCAATAAAAACGGTGTTAAAGATCCCTACGAAGATCAGAGCTTACCTTTAGACGAAAGAGTTGAAGATCTTTTATCGAGGATGACTATTGAGGAGAAGGTAGCTCAACTGAGATCGAGTTTTAACCCTGAGAACATAGTGGGGAACCTTTCATGCGTATTAAGAGGGCATCCGCCTAGGGAGGGAGCACTCAGGGCTAATGAGATTCAACGAAAGTATATAGAGGAGACGCGCCTTGGGATCCCCGTGATAATTCACGATGAAAGCCTTCATGGCTGTATGGCTAAGTTCTCCACGGTATTTCCTCAGGCCATAGCCCTAGCAGCTACATGGGATCCAGACCTCGTCTATAGGGTTGCTAAGGCAATCGCTAGGGAAACTAGGTCGAGGGGGATTCACCACGTGCTGGCTCCTGTGGTAAATATAGCAAGAGATGTAAGGGCCGGTAGGACCGAGGAAACATATGGTGAAGATCCCCACCTGACATCCACAATGGCCTACGCCTATTGTAAGGCGTTTAAAGAGGAGAACGTGATAACCACGCCGAAACATTACATAATGAACTTCGTAGGCGATGGTGGTAGGGATAGTCATGAGATACACTTGTCGGAGAGGATAATTAGGGAGACGGAGTTACCCGCATATATGGCAGCGATAAAAGCTGGGGCTCTATCGATAATGGCAGCATATAACTCTATTGATGGAGTGCCATGTTCATGTAATAAGTTCTGGTTGACTGAAGTCCTCAGGTGGGAGCTAGGATTTAAGGGATTTGTGGTATCGGACTATGGATCAGTAGGCGGGATACTATGGAAACATTACATCACTAACAAACCTGAGGAAGTCGCGAAGCTCGCATTAGATGCTGGATTAGACGTAGAGTTACCTGAAATTTACATATACGGTGATCCATTGCTTAAAGCCGTAAAGGAGGGCCTCATCGATGAAGAGACATTGAATGAAGCAGTGAGAAGGGTTCTTAGAACTAAGTTCCTAATAGGTCTCTTCGATAAGCCTTATGTGAACCCTGATGAAGCAGAGGTAGTATGTAATTCTAAGGAACATAGGGAGCTAGCGCTGGAGGCCGCCAGGAAGGCAATAGTCCTTCTTAAGAATGAAGGTGGCATACTACCATTGGATAAGAGCAGGATAAGATCGATTGCAATCTTAGGTCCCCTCTCAGATACGATGAGGCTTGGTGGTTATAGCGGTATACCTAAGACCGCGATATCACCGCTTGATGGTATAAAGGAGAAGCTCAAAGGGACGAGTATAGTCGTGAACCACGCAAAGGGCTGCCCGCTGGATATGGATCCTGACCTACCGATCCCTATATACTGCTTCTCGCCTCCAGGCCAGCCTGAGCGTCATGGGCTAAGAGGGGAATATTTCGATAACCCGGATCTTAGGGGAGCTCCTATAGGGACTAAGATCGACGCGCCATGGGAAGGCTTCATGAGATTTGACTGGGGCTACGGTCCGCCACCGCCATACCCTGGATTACCCAGTGATAAGTATTCCGTGAGATGGACGGGGAAGATAAAGCCTCCTGAAACCGCGACGTACGAATTCAAGATAACTGCTTGCGGTGGTGGCGTGAGGTTATGGATAGATGGAAAACTACTGATAGATTCCTGGGATAGGCCTGCAAGTATACCTAAATCAGCTAGAATCGAGTTAGAAGCTGGAAAGGAGTATGACATAAGGATAGAGTACAGGAAGATCGGAGTAGGCTATGCGTACATAAAGCTCGGATGGGATATAGTCGGGATCACTGAGAACATGAGGAGGGCTATCGAGCTTGCAAAGAAGTCCGATGTGGCTGTGATATTCGTGGGGATAGTGGAAGGCGAGCAAAAGGATAGGGCCTCATTAAGACTACCTAGGCTTCAGGAGCAATTGATAGAGGAGGTCTACAAGGTGAACAAGAATACCATCGTGGTACTAATAGCGGGGAGTGCAGTAACCGGAGATTGGATACGCTACGTACCCGCGATACTGCAGGCATGGTATCCGGGGCAAGAAGGCGGTCTTGCGATAGCTGATGTGCTCTTTGGTGATTACAATCCAGCGGGAAGGTTACCGATTACATGGCCTAGACATGAGGGGCAATTACCCTTATACTATAACTTTAAGCCATCAGGAAGGGTATATGATTACGTAAATATGCCTCCTACGCCGCTGTTCCCCTTTGGCCATGGTTTAAGTTATACGGAATTCAACTACAGTAATTTAAGGATTGAAGTCGATGAGAAGGCCCGGGTCGTGAAGGTAAGTGTTGACATAGAGAACGTTGGTGATAGAGAAGGCGACGAAGTGGTTCAGCTCTACATACGAGATAAGACATCAAGTATAGCAAGGCCGTTTAGGGAATTGAGAGGGTTCAAGAGGATAACGTTAAAGCCAAAGGAGAAGAAGACCGTGACCTTCGTGCTTAAGCCGGATGACCTAGCGATGTACGATCAAGATATGAGACGCGTAGTGGAGCCTGGTGAATTCGAGGTGCTGATAGGCGCCTCGTCAGAGGACATAAGATTAGTCGGGTCCTTTAACGTAAAGGAGTGCATAAGAGGTAGGTCTAAGGTGAGCTTGGGGCTGGGAGGGAGCTTAACGGTGAAGAGAGGCGAGGTATTGAAGGTTCCAGTTAAGGTGAAGAATGAAGGCTTAGTCACTGATCTGATACCCATAACCCTTTACGTCGATTCAAGAGAAGTTGAGCGACATAGGGTCTATCTGGAGCCCAATGAAGAGCGACTAATCGAATTTAAGGTAAAGCTGATGGAGGAAGGGATGAGAGAGATAACCGTAGCATCCCCTGAATCGGCATCAACGATAATGGTGAGAGTTGCTAAGTAATCCCTCATCTCAAGTGAATAAAGGGAGATGATGAACTCAAGCGAAGCTTGTATGATGTCATCAAAAAATTTCCCCCTCATGAACGTTTTTATCAGCCTTAACAGGTCGTTCACCCGGAAGGCCTATTGAGTATTTGTAATTGCTGTTCGAGAAGTGACATATGAGAGCGGTTCATGTAGGAGACCTCCTCATGGCCCCAGGCTCATCACTTTATGCCTCCATAGCTCCCTGCTAAAACTTAACACCTGTATTCCGAGCTCATCTATTGTGATGTCTGTTATTAGGGGCTAAGTTAATCCTTCCTGGATCACTAGATCCGTAACAATGCTCGAGATTTGATTCCAGAAGCATGTAATCGACTTTCCGTTAGCCCCTCAAATTAGCGGTTTACGAGTCCCTAAGCTCATATCATGGTATTTAAAGAATAGCAAGTGAGGGACGTACGTTGAGCATCATGAGGCTTCCTGAACAAGCCCATGGGATATTGTTAGCAACACTCTTAATCTGCATGCTCCTCTTTATACCTAAGGCCATAGGCGTTGGCATGTCAAGTCACGGGGGCATAAGGTCGGCTTTCGACCCGAGGCTTATACATGAGGGAGGATGGTGCAAGAAGCCCTTCTGGGTCTTAAGAAGTGCTGCGAGCCCGGCCTGGCTCATGAGAGCTAGGAGTCACAGGATCTTATTCTTTTACAACATTAGGGAGCATGGGAAAGGCCCACCTACCTGTCTATTCGTAATGACTCGGCATGGGGTAAAGATGATAGAGAGAGGAGGATGGATCAGGGGGGAGGAAATCGTTAAGCCGTGGATTGTTGTAAGCTTCACGGGAGCTGAGGGATGGAATCTCTTTGACGTTCCATGGCTCATATACCTACAGAGGAGGCCCCTCCTGATAAGGCTCACGGAAGATTATCTCGAGATATCATTTAGGGAGAATGATACCGGGTACATATGCGCGATGCCCCTTTTCGGCTACCTTAAAGTTCCTCAAGAGGGCAAGAGGAATTCGCCAATATTCGGTTCTAAGGCCAGATCCATAAGGACTTGGGAATGGAGGGAGAAGGGGACGTTGCCTGATGATGTTGTTAGAAGGTGTGAGTTCTGGCGTAGAACGTTTCTCCGTTATCCTGCTGGCATGTGGGAGACCTTCTCTGTTGATAGAAGTAAAGACCTGATCATTATTAAAGAGAGATATGAGTGGCTATGTTTCAATGATGATTGGGGTACTAAGCCCCTCAAGTTCGCCGCCATATCTCCAACGTTAGCCCTAGCATGTCTTTATGGGTTCCCCGTCGAGCTATCCCACGAACTCCATGACCCGGACCTCTATACGCCATATGGACCGTTAATGGGGGCCTTAGGAACCGATGTTATTGAGATGAAGTTCAAGGTCCTGCAGTACATAAACGAAATGGAGAAGCCTAAGATGCCTGATCCAAGTAACGAGATTGCGATGAGAGCTATTAAGAGGCTTAGGAGCGTCATGAGGTCGCGCTTCCCCAGATCAGGGGAGTTCGATATAGACCATAGAGGGGGTATCTGGACTAGAAAGCCACAGGAGACGAATTACTGTTGGGCCGTGATGGGGGATATCTGGTACTGTAGAGCTCTTCCATATCTTGATGAAGAGACCAGAGAAGTCGTAAAATCATGCCTCAGGAGGTACTTCAAGGACTATGTGCTGACCCTTAAGCCGTATGATCCACATAGGGGTAAGCTACTACTTCACGGTCCAGGGATAGGTTCTTGGGGAAGCTGGGGAGATGCCGGAAAGTTCTCCACCAACTTACTGCAGACGATATGGGCCTATGCTCAGTTCACTGGTGATTGGAATTTGATCAGGGAGAGGTGGAGCCTTATCAAGAGATTCTTCATTCTTCCCGAGGAGGTGAGGTGGCAGGGGTGGGGGAGATATGCTATAGCCGAGCTAGGGGACATGGCCCCTTCATGTATAGCCATGGCCCGTATGGCGTGGATGGTTGGCGATATGGACCACTATGACTTCGCGTCCTACTGCTTTGCTAAGGAGTTAGTCGTGCATTTCGTCATGTCCCTCGGAGCCCGATACTTCTATGAGTACAGACCTCATGATAGACCTGAGCCCATGGGTGAAGTGGTGTTCTTGACCAACATATGGGGCGAGACTGCTGGATGGCAGATAGACGGCCCGAGATATCCTAAAGAGACGCTGGAAAGGCAATATCTGAACAGATGGGTTAGGTTTCAATGCCCAGATACCGCGAGGTTTTATCGTGATGTAAAGGCACTTCGCTGGGCTGTCGAAGGAGAACTCAACGACCCGGAGCTCGGATGGGAAAGGTTCAGAGATCATATGTGCGTAGATGACTCTCACATTCTTCCTTCATTCGTTAGAATAAGGTCTCTCCTGCTCGATGAGCCTCCTGGGAAGCTTGCGGAGATATGTAGACCTGAGGACATGAGGGGGCCTCCTTCGGGGATCGTGGCATCCATGATAGCATACATTAGGACCTCGACACCGCATGAATATGTGCGCATAATCCCCAAGGAGGGGCGTCCCTCTGAATTCGCTCCTGGGTTGGATCGAACTGGGGGATGGGAGTACGGTGTAGTAGAGCCTATACATGATTCAGACCTAGTGATGACTATCAGGGGGCCTTGGGCTATCCCTGTCTGGAGGTTTTGGGGCGATAATGGTAGTGACCTGTACTTTGGCTCCATAACGCCCTTCCCGGATATGAGTGAGGGCTACGTTGAGGAGGTAGTGCTTAGTTGGATAAGCTCTGTAAGGACATTTGAGCCGGTTAAGCCGAGAAGTCTCTCAGAGGAAGAACTCGTGAAGCTACTTCACGGGGAAAAGGAGATTAAGTGGCTATTGATAGGCCCCTTTCCTAATCGGATGGACAAGTCGTTAATAAAGGACGCATACCCTCCTGAAGTTAAGATGAACACATCCTATGTACTCGGGGATAAGACCTACAGATGGGTTGAGGTAAGAGGCGTCGTATTCGATTTACATGAGCTCTTAAGCACTGATCATGGCATAGCGTACATACTTAACTATGTCTTCAGTCCAAGCGAGAGAAAGGCCTACCTGCTTGTGGGCACAAGTGGGGGCTGTAGGGTATGGGTAAATAATGAGCTTATGTTTAGCTGGCATAGGAGGCATGAGCCCTTTAGGAAAGATAAATTCCGTGTTATAGTCCACTTAAGAAGAGGATGGAATAAGATATTAGTAAAGATAGAGGGGGCCTGGGGATACTGGAGAGCTTCATGTAGGATAACATACGGTGACGGCATGCCCTTCGGGGATCTCGTTTTTGATCCCTATCATGGGTTCAAAGGGCCGAGGACGTCCATGGTTAAAGTCAAGAGCTTATTTATCGAGCCCAGAGAAGTCTTTCCTAGCGAAGTGATCACCGTTAGAGCGCGCTTAGTGAACATCAGCAATAGGACAATGCGACATACCATATACCTATTAGTGGACAATAGATTGCTCTCATCAAAGGAGATCGAATTAAGGGCTAATAAGAGCATGGAGCTCATTTTCACTATAGATACAGAGGAGCTCAATGAAGGAGCTCATTATGTGGTGGTGGATGATGTCCGAGAGAGCTTCGTGATTAAGAGAGGGAATACCCTGACAGTCTGCGCTCCAATAGCCGTCATTATTGTAACTGCGATAATCATCCTGGCATTGGCTTTAAGAAGGGTGAGGAATAAAGAGGCGTAAAACGCGATTTGATACAGAAAGCTACAAATTAACATTCCACTCGCATATGATGCCCTAGATCTTTAGGGTTAGCTATTTATTCACGTTAACAATTAGTTAATAGTGTGGATCCCTAGGTGGTTGGGCGAAGCATACTCGAAGCTGTTCGTGGAACTCGGAATAGAGCTCTTCAAGCTCGATGATGTCAAGAGAGTGCTAGGTGTTAGTGACTCTAGGGCTAGAGTCCTGGTATCTCATCTCCATAAAAGGGGTGTGCTCCTGGTCTTTGAGCGGAAGAGGCCTCGCCTCTATAGGTTGCTCTCGCCTGAGAACTTCCTTCTGCTAGCCTCGGGGAGAGTGAGGAGGGCTGAGGTTCCTCAGGAGAGGTACGTACAGTTGATCTACGACTGCTTTAGAGCGGTCGATAAGCTGATCAACCTCAAGTCCTTCGTAATCTATGGATCCGTGGCGAGGGGAGAAGCGTCCCCGACCAGTGACCTAGATCTTCTGGTGATCTCTGATGACTTCAAGGGGAGCTTGGGCGAAAGGGTCGACTACCTGTTCCGTAACGTGAAGAAAGAGGTCAGTAACGAACTGACATTCCTAAGGAAGCACGGGTATTACACGTTCCTCAGCTTCTATCCACTAAGAGGAGAGGAGGCCGAGAGGCTACCCCTGTTAATGCTCGACATGGTAGAGGACGCCATAGTGATTTATGATGAAGGAATGTTCTTCGAAGGATTAATGAAAGCGCTCAGGCGGAAGTTAGCTGAGCTTGGAGCTGTGAGAATTAAGGGGAAGAAGGGGATGTACTGGGACTTAAAGCCGGATTACAAGCCGTTCGAGGCGGTTCCATTATGAGATTGGTCAAAATGACTTCCTCCTATCTGAGACAGGCTCATAGCAGACTTAGAGATGCGGAGGAAGCGTTAATGGAGGGCAACTACCCATATGCTCTCAGGCTAAGCCAGGAGTGCGTTGAACTCTCCCTTAAAGCCTCGCTTAAGCTCACTGGCATAGAATACCCCAAGGTACATGACGTATCGGACGTACTACTCGACCATAAGGATAGGTTTCCGCACTGGTTTAAGGCTGAGATAGGATTCATGGCTGAAACCTCCTCAAGCTTAGCCGCAAAGAGGGAACTAGCCTTCTACGGGGGAGAAGAAGAGTTCCTGACACCTGAGGAAGTGATAAGCAGGAGGGAAGCTGTAGAAGCGGTAGAGAAGGCCAGAAGAGTCTATGATCTATGTTACAAGCTCCTCTCAGCTTACCTGGAAAAAGAGCGATAACTCTGCTCAAGAATACATGCGTAACATCCGCCTAAGAGCGTGGAAAGCTGAGATAAAGAAAAGCAAGAGCAAGTGAATACGGGACAAAGGCTATCATATACATCTTAGGAAAATAGGTATTTATAGCCTTATTGCCATAAGGCTATATGGTCTGATTATGATTAGAGCTAAGATTGATGAGAGACTTGAACGTAAGTTCAGAGAACTTGCTATGAAAAAATTCGGATATGGTAAAGGTTCTCTTACAAGAGCTGTAGAGGAGGCCATTTTAAGGTGGATAGCCACTGCGGAAAGGGAAATTATAGAGTTCGAAGGCGACCCAGTGATGGCTATCGATGGTCTTCTCTTAGATATTGATGTCGATTCCGTTGAGCTTCAGCATAAAATAAGAGATTTATGGGCATGGAGGCCTTCAGAGGATGTACCTAGTTGACACAAATATATTCTTAGAGGTCATGCTTTCGCGAGGCAAGAAAGAAGATTGCAAGGTATTTCTTAGGGAGCTATGGAAGGGAACCATAAAGGGCATTGTGACAGACTTTACGGTGCACTCGATAATAGTCCTTATGGACAGACTCAGGAAACTAGATGCATTAGAGGTATTTCTTAAAAGTTTAAGTGCTTACAGGGGACTGTATATCTACCCTACATCCTTAAGCGATGAGCTGAGGGCTATCAAGCTATCTAAGGGAAGAGGCCTCGATATGGATGATGCCATACAATACGCGGTAGCCCTATCAATAGGTGCCGACGCCATAATCTCATTTGATAAGGACTTCGATGGCTTAGAAATACCAAGAAAGGAGCCTAACCAAGTAGTCAGCCTATAAGCTGCCAAGGCCTTTACAGGGAGAAGCTCATTGCACAGGCTGTCGAGAACCTTAGAGTGCCCCTTATTCCTCCGACTTTCCTGTTAAGGGTAATGGCTTATAGCAATCCTGAGATCCTTTAGCCCCCTTAAGGAATTAAAGGGCTATCTATGGGGCCGCTCAAGGCCGCGAACTTTTATTATTGCCTTCTCCCCTCGAACCCCCTCTGGCTACAACTTACTTGAGTGTTAGATTCTAAAATTAGAAAGAACAGGAATTTTAGAATCTAACACTATTCATGGAGCTCATAATTTAGCGTATGAACTCGAGCTAGTCGAGTTTAACCCTCCTTTAGCTCCCCTTAAGGCCTTAGCTCCTTAGACGGAGCAATATCTCCAGGAACTCCCTAGCATTATCCAGCATATCATGGTCGTTATTAAAGAACGCATAAACGCGGGTCCCATTAAGCCTTAAAAGTGAAGTAGCTACATGAATCAACTCGTCACGAGAATAACGATAAGCATACCACGCACCTCGTCCATGCATCCTCAAGTACACGTATGGCCCGCTTCTCACGTAAAAGCAACCTATTGGACTATCTATGCTGACCACTGTGAACCGCAGCTCCCTCCCCAGACCTATCCACTCCTCCTTAAACCACGTAGGATCCCGCCACTCGACGGCTAACGTATATCCCAAATTAACGTGCTCCACAAAGCGCTCCAGCCTTCTAAGATGCTCATCGTCGGGTTTGAACCTAGGGGGTAACTGAAGGAGGAAGAAGTCTATATACTCCTCTAAAGGCTGAAAAAGCCTGTGAAATCTATCCCAAAGCCCTAACGCCCTATCCTTAAGCATATATACATGGGAGACGTACCTGTGGATTTTAATTGCCCATCGCATACAGGGCGCCTTCTCGGTTCTCATCAACCAGCTTCTTACCATATTCGGGAATGGGAAACGGTAGAAGCTAGCGTTCAGCTCTACGGCGTTGAGACCGCTGTACCTCGCATACCACTTAAAACCATCGGGATTCCAGTCGTATGACCAACCGCTCGTGCCTACAAATACCGCTAAGCGCTTTTCCATGATGGGAATTATCCACCTAGCGGTGTTAAATGCCTTTATGAGAGGAGATCACAAGCGTGTAACATGGGGTGATGGAGATTTCTCAGGCGAGATAAAAATACCCAGCAGTTATGCTTATTTTCTACCACTATGAAATATAATTGGTAAAAAATATGAAAGTGGTAATTAAGGAGCTTGATAGGCAGGGAAGGCTTGTAATACCTAAAAGTTGGAGAGAAAGGTATGCTAGGAGTGGAAAGGTCATCCTGAGGATTAAAGAAGGTTTAATTGAGATCCTCCCCGAGGAGACCTTCGACTTAACTAAGTATTTTAATAGCATAGAGCTCGACCTGAAAAGCGACCTCAGCGATTGGCATGACGTCAGGAGGGAGCTCAGAGGTGTCAGTTAGGTTTGTGGATGCTAATGTATTCCTCTATGCCTATCTAAAGCCTATACGAAGACTCAAGGAGCATGAAGTTAAGCTTAAAGAATCCGCTAAGAAAATAGTCCAAAGAATTAATGAGGGAGAGAAGGTTTTAATGACCGTGGTGCATTTTAGCGAAGTAGCCAATATACTAGAGGATATAGCTCCATTAAACGTGGCTTTGGAGATCGAGGAAGCGATTCTGCTTAAGAAGAACATTATAGTCAAGGGGATAAGCAGGGATGACTACCTAGACGCTATCGATATAGCGAGGAACTATGGAGTAGGCTTGAATGACGCACTAGCGTATAGTGTGATGAAGAAACATGAGATCATGGAAATATATTCATTTGACAAAGACTTCGATAAAATACCCGGTATAAAGAGGATAACGCAATAATGAGGTCATCTGCGCATGGTGTCAAGTTTAAACCATCATGAAGATTAATTAAGTTAGACATCTAGAGGCTTCATACCTCTAGCCATGTTAATACTGGTTCGCAGGGGCTTAAGATCTACTAGTGAAAACAAACGCACTTAAAGGGAACAAAATATGCCCCTTATCAAGACCGGGAGAAAGAGGGATCCTGAAGGGTATTACCTAGCCTTAATCGACAAGGAAGGATCCCGTTTGCTAGGAGCTTATTTAAGGGATTTAGAGGTAAATATTGAGGAATGGGGAGAGTACATAGCCCTTCGCACTCGCAGCAGAAGCCTGCTTAAGAGGATATTAAGGAAGGCCAAGTCCTTGGGGTTCATAATAGAAGGCGACCTATAGGGCTGTTGCTTATAAAAGGGCCTCCCTCATTCTTCCTCAGTCATGATACCTCATCTTCGATCCAGAGCACAGTTAGATCGCATCGCTAAGCGGAGGAATTATCTGAGCCCTACGTTATCATCGTCCAGTCTAGTAGAGCTATGCTGAATTGCCGTTTCCTCTCGCCGTATCATTTCATGTATTTTTATCTCATTATGATGCGGGTTCATCGGTTCCGCCTCTCCCATAGGACTTGCTTATCCCTATGGTGTCATGGGTGGTAGTCGAGGACAACGGCACAGCCCTCCCATCTACACTTAGCCCTGCGGGCTTGGAGCAAAGCTCCCATCACCCGCGTACCCATGAGAATCACTAACATTACATACTATAAGCATAACGCTCGAAACAAAATGATACAAAAGAATACAAAAACTACAGTCCAATATTTCTGCCCCTTCAGGACAAGGTGCATTCGCGTTCAAAGGTCGAAGGGAAGAACTAACGGGGAATGTTACGTGGCTTTCACGTTAAGAGGTTATTTATGGATTTATTAATGAAAATATTACACGACTTTCTAGAAGCCCATTTTCATGCGTACCTCCTCGTAGGTCCCTCCGCCCTTGATGTATTCCTCTGCAGCCCTCTTGACCCATTCCTTAGGAGGAAGGCCCGCGGCTGATATGAGTCTCAGTGGGTCAGGCCTATTGCCTAGCTCTTTTTCGAGCCACCTAACCATCTTTAGCTCCAGCTCATCCACTATATCTTCCTCCTCGTAGACTAGGTTCTTCGTTTCACTGGGATCTTTAACGAGATTATAGAGCTCTAGAGGAGGACATTCCCAGAAGCCCGGATCTATGGTCTTTATAAGCTTCCATCCATCCTTCGTTATCACGGCTCTCTTAGCGGTCCAGAGTCCCTGATTTGAGTAGACCTCGTCATATCCGCTCGCCTCTCCGTTAGCTATGGGCACTAGATCCCTACCCTCGAACTCCTTGGGTATGGGGATCCCGGCTAACTTCAGTATCGTATAAGGTAGATCTATTAGCTGAACTAAATCCTTTACCCTTTTTCCCTTGGGGAGCTCGTGATATCTAATTATCAAGGGAACGTGTATGACTGGTTCGTATACAGTAGCGTGATCGAAGTACTCTTCATGTTCACCTAAGCTCTCACCGTGGTCCGCGGTTATTATCAAGAGCGTTTCATCGATTATCCCCAGCTCCTCTAGCAATTGAACTAATTCGCCGATTTTATCATCCACATACTTTATCTCACCATCGTATTGGGCTTTCACGAATTCTATATCAGTTATCTCCCCAGCGAGGTTATTCGCCTCTCGGATCCTATCCAGATGTCTTTTGTAAAAGGGCCATAGAACGCTTTTCTTGAGCCTATCTAGGCTATGATTATTGGGATCAGTGGGATCCTTGCCCCTGTAAAAGAGATACCTGTATTCTTTGGGAGGGGGCATGTAGATCCCGTGAGGATCCCAGTAGTGAATGAATATGAAGAAGTCCTTATCGGCATTCTGCCTTATCCAGGGGATCGCCATGGCGTTTATATCGTCCGCATCCACCTGTTGAAGGAGTTGTCTGGGCTTACCCGCATAGGGGTTCATATAGTAGTGAAAGCCCCGGGCGAACCACCTCCTCATCATGTACAACGTGCTTACCGCGGCGGTTAGGTAACCATGGGATGCCAGGATCTCGGAGAGGTATGGTACGTTTGGGGATAAGTCCTCCGTGGGGCTATGGGATACTATACCCGTCTTAACGCCCCTTTGGCCCGTAAACATCGACGTGTACGATGGTTGCGTTGGGACATCCGTGGCATACGCTCTTTCAAAAAGTACGCCCTCCCTAGCTATTTTATCTATATTAGGCGAGGTATTCAGGTCATATCCATAACAGCCTAAATGATCCGCCCTTAAGGTATCTATCACTATGAAGACAACCTTCATGGTTCCCCCTCATCTATGTACTTTTTATCGTTATTTTAAGCTAATTAGCGAATAATCCGAGATTGGTACCGAAGCATTAAGTGTTCTGAATGTAATCATAACGATGAGTAAGAGGAAAATCCTAAACATCCTCGGAGTTAGAGGGTTATGTATTGCAGGCACTTAAGACGATTGATCCGTGGAGTTGAGTAGTCAAGAATTAAGGTTACGCTTAAATAGCGTCCTCCTTTTTTCACATATCAATGGTGGTGTACATATGACAGCGATCCTATTGCACATGTACTTCCTTGAACGTTTGATAATCTCAATAGCTTTCCTGATCCCCCTCGTAATAACCTGGTGGGTAGCTCGGAAGTACTCACTCAAAGGAAGATTTAGGTCGTTGACCTACATACTGCTTGGCTTTTCGATAGGTTTCCTAACTAACATCGCTGGGGGCCTTTTAGGAGCATATATCTATCAGTTGCCCTTACTCCCACTGCATCTACGTCAAGAAGGCTTCTCCGCTCAACTCATAGCCTATAGATTGTCCCTCTACAGCACGATGTTCAAGGTCGTGTACATAGCCTCATTATTCGTTTCGCTTTTGCTCATAGGATATGGCATATATAAGCTAATATCATCGATGAGCTAGCCCTATTTATGGTAGTGTGGGTGAATATAGTTTAAACCTCTATCCCCCTGTAGGCCTGTTCATCATAGCCGACAAGGCCTACTTCATCGAGGATCGCTACCGATGCATGAAGACTATCAAAGTACGTTAGGTCATAGCGCTTTCTTAACTCATAGGCCTTAGCATGATGTAATGGATTAAGCGTCATCATCTTAATCTTATCACTGATTCAATAGGTCATGTAGTTTATGCAAGGATTACAGGTGCTTCCTGACGATAATTACATTCGCTTTCATTGGAGATTCAGCTCAACTAACGTATATGGCGACAACGCGGTATTAAATTCCGTGATCACCTTACATCTCCTCGTGATCTACAGTAGCATGAGTACGTCGGTCTCGATTAAGATGAGCCCTTTCTTTTTAATTTCACTTCCTACTAATCATAACATGCATAATTTCCATAGAGTCCCTAATTGGATTCATGCTAAGCTTAAATACGAAGAGGCCTAAATTAAATTAGGCTGGGTCATATGTCAGAGATAGAGAAGAAGATTGATGAATGTATAGGAGAGCTAAGCCAGTATAGGTATTTTTCAACAGAGGCTGAAGCAGCGATAAGAAGCTTTGAAAAACTTAAGGAGCAGATTAAAAATCTGACAAGAGAAAACATCGACGAGGTCTTAAGAGGTGTAGAGGAGGGTTATCGGAAGAGCCTAGCCTATGCTAATTTCGTCCCTAAAACTGTGGCAAATTTAAAATTCATCAAAGAGTGGCTCGAAAAGAAGAAAGAAGAACTATAATGATGAACTTAAAACTAAGTTAACCTTTCATTTTTACACATGGAAATTTTCCTACCGATAGTTAACCATAGATATCTCTAGAACTAAGTGCAGGATTACCATCGTCCTTTCCTCACTTTGCTATGACGATAGGCCGCGAGGCCGATATTTTGAGGAATGACTAGGGAACATTAATAACTTAGGTCATCACCGTAAAGCCTAAGTAAGGCCTTACCCCCTTAATGTCTTGGCTAAGCATTACCTCACGTGATACCTAGGTTCCTTATCAGCTCATTAACATATTGCTCAATTTACATCTTAATAAATAGTGGTGGTGATGGTCATGAAGGGCATAAAGCCATGGAAGGCTGGCGACGGACCTATATCGATATACGTCAATAGGCGGGTGTCTTGGAGAATTACGCAGACCATAGTAAAGCATAATCTCCCGCTAACGCCGAATCGCATGAGCGTGATAAGCGCGTTGGTAGGATTCCTCGCTGCGCTATCCTACGTCCTGCGGTTGCCGATAGCCGGTGGAGTCCTAGCTCAGCTTTCCTCAATCCTAGATGGTGTCGATGGTGAACTGGCCAGGGTTCTCGATATGAAGACTAAAAGTGGGGGCTTCTTGGATACAGTTCTAGATCGTTTCGTGGATTTCGCCATCATAGTCGGCCTTACCTATCTAGTAGCGAATTCGCACCCCATGCGGTCCTTCGTCTACTTACTAGGCCTCTTGGCACTAAGCGGCACCTTCCTCTGCACCTTCATACATGTAGCCTTCAGGGCGTATTGTGGTTTGCCACCAACCTTAACTAGGATCCCGCATATAGCCTCCAGGGATATCAGGCTCTTCGTGGTATTCCTCGGTAGCATCTCCGGTTTCCTCTTCGAAACGTTAGTGATATTGGTCGCGCTCACGTATACTCACGCTATCCTCCGCTTCGTGGACCTCTTCCGTAACTACCGTGAAGTTGAACTTAAAAAGGGGTAAGGCCATAATCGATACCCGTTCAGATACTTCATAAAGCTCTGACGAAAAGAGTTTTAGGAGCCTAAAATACTTGTCATATTGGGTGTTTCTTCATGCTTATTAGAGAAGCCATAATACTGGCTGCTGGACTAGGCACCCGGATAGGGAGTCCTATCACGGGTGTACCCAAGCCCTTGGTAAAGGTCTCCGAGATCCCGTTAATCCTATATGCCATCTCGTCACTCCTAAGCGCTGGTGTCGAGCGCTTCCACGTCGTCGTTAACACAAAAGGCCATATGCCTATATCGAGGGTGTTGAACGAATTCGACATTAACGTTGATTTCGTAATAAACAGAGAGCCAGAGCGTGGTAATGGCTATAGCCTAATCTTAGGCATGAAGCGAGTTCAGGACGAGTTCTTCCTTTCCATGTCTGATCACATATATGACCCAAGGATCCCAAAGGTGCTATTGAACGCATTTAACAGCAGTGACTTTGACATTTTAGTGGGTGCGGACTCTAATCCTCGATATGTGGACATAGATGAGGCAACTAAGATAATGACCAGAGGAACGCGTGTGGTGCGAATAGGCAAAGACCTAAGCCGTTATGCTCACGTCGTGGATATAGGCCTCTTCATAATGAGGCGAGACCTTTACAGGACCTATCTGGACTATGCGTCCCAGAACTATGTGGTGGAGTTATCCAGCCTAATACAGTACTCCGTGAATCAAGGGAGAAAGGTAATGATAGCTGATGTACGGGGTCTCCCTTGGATCGATATAGATACCGCTGATGACGTATACAAGGCAAGGACGACCGCTAGATCCCTAATTGAGCGCGCGGCCAGCATAGTACGTGAGTACATCGGCATACCCCAGGTATATCAGCCTCAGGAACAGTAAGTGTCTGAAAACGTAAACCAATTTTACATTGTTGTATAAGAGGATATAGTGTACAAAGGGGCCCAAGTGCCCTAGTAGGACTAAGCCCCAGCAAACCTTAAGGGAATCCTCTTAGCTGCTATTCAGTGTTTCCGATGGGGCATCCCAATGATGGGAAGTGCGTGATTGCTTACGATGGGGAGTAGATAGGGCTATGGAGGGGTAAGAACTCAGTATATAAACCCCTGCGAAAAGCTCATATATCCTTTCCTAAAAATAAAAGTACTGGCCTATCTTGCCTCGCTCCTAATCCCTCAACGCGATACGCTTCTATATCATAAACGACATCCCACTTGGGTTAATACTCGCTCGGATAGGGTGAGACCATGGTTAGGGTCCTGATATTAGGCCTGGGTATGGTGGGTACAACATTCAGCGTGGGTCTAGAGAGGATAAAGAAGGGTGAGATAAAGCCGTATGGTGTACCTTTAGCCGACATAGACCTGGGTATAACCATAAACGATATAGAGATAGTCGGCGCTCTTGATGTAGATGAGCGGAAAGTGGACTTATCGATATACGACGTGGCGAGGCGCATATACAGCATGGAGAGCGTGCCCGGGACATTAAAGAAGATCAAGGTTTATCCAGGTCTCGGCGGGGAATTCGTAAAGGACCTCTTCCCGATATACAGGTTCAATGGTGGTCATAGGGATGCAATGGACTTAGTGTATGGGACGTTCGAAGAGCTAAGGCCAGATGTCATCGTGGATGTGACTACTACCCAGGAAGGCAAGGTATATAATACGTGGGAGGAGTACGAGAAGGAAGTACTAGCTGGCAGAGCTCCTCCCTCCCAAGTATACGCATATCTCGCACTAAGGTATGCTGAGGAGGTCAGGCCGGTAGCCTATGTAAACCTGATACCGACCCCCGTCGCTAATAACCCTGTGATAATCTCCGCTGCTGAACGAGTCAACGCCCTGATATTAGGCGATGACGGGGCAACGGGTGCGACACCGCTCACCGCAGATATCCTAGAGCACTTAAGGGAGAGGAATAGGAAGGTATACTCAATCGCGCAGTTCAACATAGGTGGGAATACTGACTTCTTAGCTCTGACCGAGGGAAGGCGTAACAAGGCCAAGGAGGAGACGAAGAGTAGTGTCGTAAAGGATATACTAGGCTATGAAGCGCCTAACTACATAAAACCGACCGGCTACCTAGGGCCGCTGGGTGATAAGAAGTTCGTGGCAATGCACATAATGTATGAATCCTTCAATGGCGTCGTAGATGAGATAATAGTCAACATGAGGATCAACGATAGTCCAGCATTAGCTGGTTACATAGTAGACCTAGTTAGACTAGCGAAACTAGCGCTTGATGCCGGAATCTCAGGTACCGTGTACGAGATAAACGCCTTCTTCATGAAGCGTCCAGCACCACTAGGATCAAAGAACATAGCTAGGATCCTAGCGTATCATAGATTGATGGAATTCATCGAGGGCACAAGGAATAAGGAATTAGTCGCAGAGGAAGAGAAGGTACCGGTACAATAGGAGTGAGAGCTTTTCAGCAGTCTTTTTCTCAAATTCGAAATTGTTTTACTTACATAAGTCTCTTCTCATAATAGAACTCAATGTGTTACTAAAGATTACGGGCAAGATTTAAACCTCCTCTTCAGCTTTCTTGTTCCCAGAAGATCCGTATTACAAATATAAAGTTAAATATATCGTACAATGTTGTATTACATGGTGTTTGGTATTGAGTATTACGGTCTCATTTCGCATACCAAGGGAGTTAAAGAGAAAGATGGACGAATTACGCGGGTTAGTCAATTGGAGCGAGGAGATCCGGAGGTTTATTGAGAGGCGTGTGAAGGAATATGAGCAATTAAGGGCGATAGAGGAGCTTGAGGAGATAATAAGAAGCATCCCCGCGGTGCCTAAGGGAACCGCGACGAGGTATGTGAGGGAGGATCGTGATAGTAATTGATGCCTCAGCTCTTACAAAGTACATCTTACATGAGGAAAATTGGGAAAGAATAGGTGCGTTCATCAGGGAAAGAAGGCCCCTATGCTCTGTAGACCACATCGTGAAAGAAGTCGGTAATGCAGTATGGAGGCATTACTCGCTGAGAAGAGCCATAGATAAGGCTAAAGCGATAAAGCTCTATCAAGCACTCATGAAGCTCGTAAACACGGGAGTGATAACCTTAGAGCCCGAGGTAGACTACGTACAAACGGCGCTACGGATAGCGTTAGAACATGGAATAACGCTCTATGACTCACTATACGTAGCACAGGCGCAGAAGCATGGGGAGCTGCTTACAAGTGATAGGAACCAAGCAAAAGTGGCTACTGGGCTAGGGATAAAAACATACCTTATATTATGATATAATACGATGCGCCTAGGATCTTAAGATAGGCGTGTATTTCATAGCTTCAGTTTCCATCCTCATAAGGGAATTTGGGGAACTGATGGAATTGAAGGTCGTGCTGAGTGAAGCCCTGTTAAGGGCGTTCAAGGAAAGAGCTAGTGGTTAAGTTAGTCATTAATGATTTTTATCGAACGCATAGATCTACTCCAAAGAGAGGGCTTTAGCATACAAGATCGATCGCGAAGGGAGATGCTTTAAGGGCTTGCAAATATAACGGCTCATATGGTATATCATTGAATCGATGATTAAGAGAACCTCTAGCTGATCACTAGCTACTCAACGTATACGCTCATTAAGAATTTCCTTGCAGGATAAAGTTGAATTTAAATGCAACTCGTACCTACATAGGTTTAAGAGATATGAAGGACATTTTCTAATACCTGAGAGACATGTTATTCTTTTTGTATAAGTTTTCATAATTGAAGAATTCAGGAGAGATGACGAGGTTGTTTATGACTATCCTTTTGTGGTAAGGTTTCACGTTGAAGAATTAATAGACATGTAATAATTAAATAAGTCATGAAATATTCTAATTACAGCTTTTGCCTCGTATCCTTATCTGAAAGATATGTCTTTAAAAAGAAAGATTTATATCATACATATCTCACCTGGTTTCGCGAAGGAAATAATGTAAAATGTGCAAAAATACGTTAAATTTGTCAACCGGTGGGGGATAAGTTGAGTAGGCGGCTATTCTGGGGAGTCGTCATAGCAATAACTCTGGTCGTATTTGCTGGCTCTCTATTCTGGGTCTACAGGTCGAAAATAGCGTCTGAAGTTGAAGGTGGAGAGGGAAGACGTGGATCAGCGATGTAACGCCGGCTTCCGGCCTTGGGATTGCTCCTCATGGGGTGAAGGGTGATGGTCTATGGAACCATAGGTTGCTTATAGCAGTCTCCCGTAACGGTCTTAACTGGAGTAAAACCTACAAGGTTCTGGCCGGTCAAGCCTCTGTCCCAGACGTTATAGTCGACAAGGATGGTTACGTCAGGTATAGGGTAGAGAGCTATAAGCTTACCCCTCACTTACGTTTTTTATTTTAATAAGCTACAAGAGTCATTATATCATTTATTAGCAGTCTTGTTAAGAAGTCTAGTGGCAAAGGTGTAGTTGTTTGAGTAGTGACTCAGTTCTTACTGCAACTCTAGCTGTTAAGGCTTTAGATAAGGATAGGGTTAAAGCTGTTTACTTATCCGGAAGTGCAAGTAATAAGGAGTCTCATGAACTATCTAAAGCTACTGTTGAGTTCTTAGGTTTAAACTTCATATATTTGGACATAACTAATACCTGAAGTAACTGGTGTACCTAAAGTGTTGTTGATTAGGTCTTAGGACTACATAGGAAATCTGAACATAAGAGAAATTCTCTTAAAGTGCCCTTTAGATCATTTAAGGAGTTGCTTTAACGTTAAAACAATTTATTTAGTCTCACTTGTCTCACTACTTCTAAATACTAAGAATAGGTACGTTAGAGATAATGAGTAGATTGTTGCTGTAAGCCTTAAGGGTAGCTCTAAATCTATATCTAACATGTAGCCACCTAAGCCTCTACCAATAGCACTAGGCACACTACTAGATAGATCAACTATTGATGATGCTTTACCTCTATGCTCAGGTGGTACGACCGCCATCATGAATGCGGTAAAGAGTGGGTTTGCAACGTTCATTAATACTGACCTAGCTATGTATAATGTGAACGCTAGCAAATAGTTATTAACGAGTGTTATAGCAACTAATAGAGGTATACTTGTAAAACTCACGAGAATATATGCCTTAATGGGACTACCAACGAACTCACTAACTTCAGGCATAAACATCATGAGCAATGCCATAAGTAATGACTCAGTACCGTAGAGAGTACCTAACTCACCACTCTCAACACCATATTTAAGCATGAAGTAATAACTAATGTTATCTATGGAGATCGCGGCACCTAATCCCGTGATTGCTTCAAATACCATTATCTTGCTAATAACTCTCCACGTACTTTTAGGTATTCCCTTAAATGACCCTATAAACCCCTTCACACTCCTTGATGTTCTAGGGGTACCTGTGGTTTTGATCTTAATTAATGGAATAATAGTAAGTAATGATAATATAGCTACAATAAGTAATGTATGCCTATAAACCTCAAGGTAGGATAAGCCACAAGTCCTAACAATTATCTCAGGTAACCAGCCAGCATAATTACCTACAGTACTCCCCACCATATGTATAGCTTCAATATAAGGATAGACATAACAGTACTTTTCCTCCTTAGCAACTCTGCTAACCAATACTGTAAAACCTATGGATGGTATGGAGCCAACAAATCCCCATAAAAATGCTGAAAGGTAAATCAGTATCTTTATGCCAGCAACCAACAATAAGATACTTCCTGAGGAAGCTATCAATGACACTATCATTACATGAATTAGTCTAAACCGATCAATAATCCAGCCACTTATTGGTAACATTACAATATATGAAGCTAACAATAAAGAGCCGAATAAGCCATACTCAAAAGGCGTAAACCCTGATGATCTAAGGTACGGTGCCTCAATAAGCCGTATTAAGGACCAAAAGAAGGCATCCATTACTGTATACGCTATCAGCTCTAAAGGAACGTCTCTGAACCCTCTAATGACGCTATCTAATGGCTTCATACTTCTGGACCTTGCTTACGTATTTATGCTAAACTTGTCTATCTAGGTAAACTAGTCACTTAGCTGACCTATCTAGAGGAATGAGGTAGTAATTATAAAAGGTTAACTTTAAAGACACGTGAATGCTTGTAGGACTTAACTTGATGTGATGAATTTTATTGCATAATAACTTTAACGCTAGCAAATCCCATCCATGGTAATTTTAATGATCTTATATCCTTTCGAAGTTTATTCTCTTTAAGTATCCTCTCCTAATACCTTCGCTTTTAACGATGCTCTAATCGCTCCTCAATTTAACTAGAGTTCCATCTAAATCGAGTATCAGAGCTACGTCATTAAGTCCTATTTTTTAACCTATTAACAACTTCTCTAACATAGGGGAGTTGGGGTCTTTAGGGAAGCCAAGAGGTTACTGAAGCCCCAGGGAGAGGCCTGGATATGCGAGTTATCCCGCGATGCATTCCCGAAGGAGGCCAGGGAGCTAACTAGGCAGATAGGGAACTCATAAGCTCCTGAAAATTATAGCCACACTACATGGAACGCCCAGGAAGGAGTTCCTCGCCGGAGCTATCCGCGAAGAACTGGAGAAGGCAGGGGTACGGTACAGGATAGAGCCCAGAGGCCTAGCTACGAAACTAGTCATAGAGAAGCCAGGTCCATAGAACCTGGAGTGTCACTATTTGGGGAAGTGTAAGATACCGCATAACATTAGTAGAGAGACGTTGATACCGTGCTGAAAACTAAAGATTATATCAAGATTATATCAAGACTTATTCTCTCTATCTAAGGTTACATAGAGCTACTATCAATAATTTCTCAACATTTACGCTTATCATTTTGTATTCAAAGGAAAGATCTAGGTTTCTGTCCTCGGTCATACAACAAGGTGAAAGACCATTTCCAGATCTGGTTAGGCCACTCATCTCCTCATTCTATAATACACTAGGCAAATCTTCATAATAGTGTTGATGTATGTTATCGCTGCTAATAATACTAAACTGGGCAGTATTAGCCCCGTAATGCCGCCCAGAAGCACTATGAACAGACGGACGTCTCTAGAGGCAGGAGGCCTAAGGTTCGGGGGTACAAATAGGTCTACGTTGATGCTACGTGCATTTGCCTCAGCAGCTAAATACGCTGGAAGCACACTGCCCGTGACCGCTAAGAGCCCCACTAATAGCTTTATGAGTGAAAGACCATCTTCTGCTAAGTAAACTATCATTCCTGCACATATCGTTATGTCTGCAAGCCGATCAAGCATTGTATCTAAGAACCCCCCTCGCTTAGTCATCATTCCCCTCGCCCTAGCTAACTCGCCATCCACTCCGTCTATTATGGACGATATCTGAGCTAGAATCCCTCCTAGGAAGGGCATCCCTAAGTAGAACGCGATCCCTGAAGCTATGGCCAGTAAGAACGAGATCACAGATACTTCATCAGGGGTAAGCGGGACATTCTTCGTTACTATGATCCTCGTAATCCTAGTCGATATCCGCCTATTTATATGCCTGGATACAGGCCCGTCCGTAGGCTTAATTAAACTCCTGAGGTCTAATTCGTTTTCCTGCACGAAAATCCGCCCCTATGGGGTGAAGGAGGTTCCAACTGGTAGTATGCTTAAGGTGGAATGGATATTAAGCTTAGCCAAGCTTCCTCGGCGAGGGGATCACATTGAAGATGCCGTCATTACGAGATGTTCACAGGCCGAGAAGAGGGCCTTAAGAGTACTTAAGGATTCCCGCGAATGGCAGTAGCCTCATATGGATGAGCGCTTATGGCGAGTCAAAGGCTGTGAGCATTACGATAAAGAAGTAAGCTACGTATTTAGGTAATTCGGGTAATGCATGTAGCGATAAAGGTGACCGATAGTAACCTCATGCTCAGCCCCCTCTAATACGGATAGTTCACTCTTAGTTAAAGCCAAGTGCAATTACTATGAGGGAAGATCATGGTAAAAATAAAAGAAAGAAGGAAGGAGTTAACTATCTTTACGCTAATTTCCCGGGCTTAGCTGCTCTTTCTAAAAATTTTCTAGCTTCTTCAGCTTCCTCTTTAGGTATTTCTTTATGACAGAACCACCAATCAAAGCACTCATATTGCTTGGGCCTCTCTCTAGCTTCTTGAATCGTTGAGGCTGGGGGTATTATCGCATGTTCACCTACTATTTCGTTATTAGGCCAATTAGCTGGTAACGCTACACCGTATTTCTTATTAACCTGTAGGCCCTTAACAATTCTAAGTATCTCGTCCAGGTTCCTGCCTAGTTCCTGCGGATAATACAATATGGCCCTAATGATTCCATCAGGATCCACTATAAATACCGCCCTTACGGTATGCGTAGCTGACTGTGCGTGAAGCATTCCAAGCTTCCTAGCTACGAATCCCTGAGGGTCTGCGATTATTGGAAAAGGAACTTCTACGCCTAATTTATCTTTAATCCATTCGATCCATTTTATATGACTAAAAGTACTATCTACACTAAGGCCTATAAGCTCAGCATTTAGTTTCTTAAAATCCTCATACCTCATGCTAAACGCTACAAACTCAGTTGTACAAACTGGTGTGAAATCCGCTGGGTGGCTAAATAAAACGAACCACTTACCTTGGAAATAGTCAGGTAATTTTATCCTGCCATGTGTGGTTTCTACTTCAATCTCCGGAAACTTCTCACCTATGCTAGGTACTTCCATAACTTCACCTTATCATTTCATGATAATTAAAGATGAATTTATAAATATTGAATAAAAAGGGTTTCAGAATAATAATCTAGACAAAAATAAGTCCCCTGGTGTCATTCTCGGCTCTTAGAATAAGGTGGACTATGGTCTACCAGCCACGTTTGTCAAGAGCACCTCAGCCGATGAGAGCTGTCTGGGGGACTAAGCATGAAGAGGCCTTTGGTCCTCTTAAATGCTTAATGGAGGAGATAACTATTAAGTGTTAGAGGAGGGGTTTAGTTATGATGAATATGAGGAGAAGCCAAATAGGCATTTACGGGATAATCCTGATATCCTTCATCATCAGTACCTACTTTTACCCGCAAATGCCGGATGAAATGGCATCACACTGGAATGCCCATGGGCAGGTAGATGGTTACTTACCGAAATTCTGGGGATTATTCCTGATACCCTTCACCCTTATCGGCTTAGCCTTGCTTTTAGTAGCTATTCCTAAGATTGATCCCCTGAAGGAAAATATCGAAAAATTCAGAAAATACTATGATGGCTTCATTTTCCTATTCTTCATTTTCATGCTACTTGTTCACCTTCAAATGATTTTATGGAACATTGGGATCAAAATCAATCCTAACATACTATTTCCTATAGGGTTCGGACCTCTGCTCTTTTATATCGGTATTCTCTGCGAGAAGACTAAGAGAAATTGGTTTATAGGTATAAGAACTCCTTGGACATTAAGTAGTGAAAGGGTATGGGAGAAGACCCATAAAGTCGGTGGAAAGCTATTTAAGATTGCTGGAGTGATCGCCCTTTTAGGGGTATTCTTTCAGGACTATGCGTTATTCTTAATCCTCATTCCCGCGATCTTAACTGCTATTTATACGATTATCTACTCCTACCTTGAATATCAAAAAGAGATAAGGTAATCGTATTTGGCCTTAAGAGAATATTTAGGGAAAGATCATAGTAATACCTAGGTTCTGTATTTCTTGCTTCATTTAGAGAACTTATCAGTAAGTTATGATCCTTAATTCCTAACATCTAAAGGGTTCTGTACTTCTTACCTCTCGATATCCTTAGGCCTTATTTGCTGGGCTATGTTCGCACTTAACTCAATAAGCTTCCTTACCAGAGACATCGATACCTATCGATTAGCTCCCATATTCTGACCATTGTTCATATAGTTTACGTGTAAGCTCAAGTACTCTTCTGGCCATGCTCAAAGAACGTTCTGCATCCTCCTTCTTGAATAAGCGTTTAGCAGGAATCTTTTTATATTCATCACCATAGAACGAGGGAGCTCTTTGCAATGCAAGGCTCGTACTAACCTCTATTATGAAGTTCAACTCTCGTCTAAACCACTCCGGCAACATACCCCTTATCCTTAGGATAGAGCTACTCACATCATGCGCTCTTGGATATTCAATGCCGAAAAGCCTCAGTATTGCCTTTAAACATAATTCGACGCACTCCTGAGCTCTTCTCACAGCCCTATGGTAAAGCTTGTTCTTCAATGCCATTTTACACTCCTCCAGTGAGTATTCTGCGTCCTCTAAATACGCCTCTCCCAGTTCTCTATTCGAACTCATAGGATATCTCCTCACCAAAGCGTAGGTCGGGCTTGAGGAGCCAAATCCACTCTTTCTCATTTAGCCATATCCTCTGGGCACCCAGCCTTCTTAATAACTTGGATACTCTATTGAGTATTCTCTCGAAGAAACAACCCTTGTCGTATAATATCACCGCATCGTGGATCATATCCAAGTATATCGGCCTAAATACCGAGGCCTCCTCGATGTTCAAGGGGTAGAACTCAATGAATACATTATAGCCCATCTCCAGTAACTTCTGTACGAGATCAGTCCTATAAATTCCAGCTAAGATCCTCCCTAAGACTATACATCGCTCGCCATAACTCATGTCAGTATCCAGTACTAGTAGAAGATCTATATCGCTATGCCTATTGTCGTCTCCTCGAGCAACACTTCCGTAGAGGACACAGCTAACTAGAGAATTACCAAGTGCCTTTTTAGCCTTATCAAGGGCAAGAACCACATATTCGCGTCTATAAGGATCCCTTATGTGCTCGAGGCCTCTCCGCATATCTTCTTCAAGAGTTTATCCAAGGAAAACATATTTAAAAACAGCTCAGTGAATTGAACCCGTTATAGTTTTAGGTCATTACTTTAGCTAGCACGTGAGGTGCAGTGCGGCTACCGCTCGCTTTCCCTTCCCCATTAACTCATTAAATATCCTGCAAGCTTCCTTAGTTTTCGCTATGTAGACTTCTATCCCTCTTTCCCTTAACGTCCTTATAACGTCTTTTGGAACTCTCATGAAGCCGTAGTAACCAGTCCCTATCACTAGGGCTTCAGGGTTGTAATCGATGACTTCCTCTAGATCGCGAAGACATAGGCCATGCCCCTCTCTTCTCCACCAATTACTCCTTACCTTATCAGGGAATATGATTACGTCCCTATCGTACTCCCTCCCATCAACAACTATCCTACCAAACTCGTAATGTCCTATCTTAGGCATGCTCCCTATGTATTATTAATAATTTAGGGGATAAAGGTTTATTCTAAGGGAGGTGGAGATCAACTTTTCCAGCCTTTGATCCCAAGCTTTTAATTCGTCCTTCTTTAGCTCTTTAAGAAGAGCTCCTTCAGGGTCACATTAAATGCCAAAAAAGCCCGCTTTGCCAGTAAAGTGCCTTACCTCTCATCGCTTATACTTCAACTCCTCATTAGCTTACTCCATCTCGTGATCTTTCTAGGCCCGGAGGGTTCTCATAATGCATTATCCTAGTGTAACCCTTCGCTCTCGCCAGCAATGTGAAGTTGCAATGAACAGTAGTTGCAAGATAAAATTATGGTTTACAAGTGCATGCACTTATAAATGGTGACTTCGATGGGCGTGAAGACTATAACTATATCGATAGAGGCGTATAACGCACTAGTGAGAGAGAAGAGACCCGGTGAGAGCTTTTCGGATGTAATTCTCAGGCTCATTAGATCTCGTGGTGACCTAATGGAGTTGGCTGGCTCATGGTCCGATCTTGACGATGAAGAAGTGGGGGAATCCTTCGCATCCTCATCCGGATGCCAGAGATCATTGTTTCTACCTTCGTAGTCCGCGATTCCTATTATCACGGCCCACTTATTAGGCTTTGATAGATCTGGAGCGAATGTCCTGTTCCGCCTTCCCCTCCCTCTACCAGCATCTCCAAGACTGGAAAGGATAGGGGACTACCTCGTAAAGGCATTATAAGGGAAGAACTATGAGCTGGGCCTTTGAAATAAGGCTATGTGAGGATGATGCCTATGACCTTAGGCAGATCTTACCCCTATCGCTTAAGAAGTTATGGTGATCCCTGAATCGAGGGAGCTCTATGGTACTGTGCTGATGCCTAGCTTCCGTGCGATCGCTCTCTGACGCTGATCTAGTGTGAGTAGAGGTAAGTTCTCCTTAACAGCCAAGGCTATGTAAAGTGAATCATAGATCGTCAGTCCTGTGGATAGCGCTATTCGGTAGGAGTCATTAACATACATAATCTCGTCCTTGAGTTCCATGTTCTTGCTTAAATATTCCATGAATAGCCTTAGAGCTTCCTCAGCTTGCCTTCTATTTAACCTATTCCGTAAGTAAGTAGCCTTCCAAACCGCATTGTAGAACTCCTTGACTACATGATCTACAGACACTGTCCTTACCATGTACCTAGCGAGGTCCTTCCACCCTTCTTCACGGAGGAAGAAGGCTATTACAGCTGAGGCATCAACCGCTATCACGATCCTCCCTCACCGAGTTAGTGGAAAAACCCTCGGGTACGCTCCAGTCGGCCCGCTCCAAGCGCTCTAGTACCTCCCTAAAGTTCTCCTTAGCTTCAAGTTCCTTGAGCCTTTCTTCAACGAACCTCCTAAGCTCTTCAGCCCAATTGACTTTATCCCTATACTTATCCATGAGTTCCTTTATCTCTCTCTTAACCTTGAAACTCACGACCGTGGACATAGGCCTACCAACTGGTATTACTAATAGGTAGACTTATATGGTTTACTCATGAGTTAGAGCAGGAGGTGATAAAGTAATTAGCCCTCTCTAGCTTAGTTAATCATGTGAAGAAGGTCGGCGTTGCCTCAGGGATTGTATTTTTAGTCCTCTTCCTAACTCTATTCACGATGATTGAGAAAAACCATGCTATTAGGTTATTCGAATTCTACCTACCATGGGATGACTCAAGCCGCACCCCCATAAGTCTAGCGGATCTAATTGAAAGGCCTGCTGGGAAGTACGGATATGTGTACGTAGGCGATGATGGCCACCTGTATGTTAATGGAAAACGCATAAGGTTCCTTGGGGTGAACATCTGTGGTAGTGCGGCCTTTCCGAGGAAGGAGGATGCTGAGAAGATAGCCGCTAGGCTAGCTAAGTTCGGTGTGAACATCGTACGCTTTCACCACATGGATGCCTCCTGGGCTAGTCCTAACATCTTCGATAAATCCAGTGGAGGTACCCGCAAGCTGGATCCAGAAAGCCTCGATAAGCTGGACTACTTCATTGCAAAGCTTAAGGAGAACGGGATTTACGTTGATTTAAACCTACTAGTATCAAGGAGATTTAGGGCCAACGATGGCCTGCCTCGAGAAGTAGAGGAGGTCAATTGGAAGGATCAGCAGGTACTGGGATTCTTCGTAGACGAGATATTAGGGCTTGAGAAGGAGTATGCACGACAATTACTTACCCATAGGAACCCTTACCTAGGGACAAGGTACGCGGAGGAACCAGCAATAGCGATAGTCGAAGTAGTCAATGAGCAGGGGCTCATACACGCATGGCTAGGAGGAGTCATCGATAGGCTACCGGAGGTTTTCAAGGAGGAGCTTAGGGAGAAATGGAATGACTGGCTTAAGGAGAAGTATGGGTCTACTGATAAGTTGCTAAAGGCTTGGGGAGGGGGAGGGAAAGGCCTAGGTGAAGAGCTCTTAGCCAACGGTGACTTCAGTAAGGGGATCTCGGGTTGGAGCGTTGAGGTACACAATGGAGCGCGCGCTTCCTATAAGATCATCAATACTCCGGAGGGCTTTCATGCCCTGATGATAAGGGTTGAGAGACTTGGCGGCGAGAAGTGGCATGTTCAGTTCAACTACCCGGGTATAAGGGTAATCGAGGGTAGATCCTACCTGGTGAGCTTTAAGGCTAAGGCCGATAGGGAGACCGTAATCTTCATCTCGCTTAGGCAAGCACATGAGCCTTGGCGTGCTTTATCTACCCCAATAGAGGTAATGATCACCCCCGAGTGGCAGGACTATAGAATAGTGCTGCTAGCCACGGGCTCCGATGAAAACGCTAGGCTCGATATAACGAACCTCGGGACTACTGAGGCAACCTACTACTTCGCGAACTTCTCGTTGAGGGAGTTTAGAGGGTATTCCCTCAAGAGGGGGGAGTCTCTAGAAGATGAAAACGTAGGCATTTTCACGTTAAAGGAGTATGGCTCTAGGGCCTCGAATGCTAGAAGGGATTGGGTGGAGTTCCTATGGAACCTAGAGGAGAAGTACTTCGAGGATATGTATCGTTATCTTAAGGAGGAGCTAGGAGTAAAGGCCCTGATAATAGGCACTATAGTGGGTTGCAGTACACCTAATATCATGGCCAAACTGGACGCAGTGGACTCGCACGCTTACTGGCATCACCCCGTTTTCCCGGGTAGGCCATGGGATCCTAACAACTGGTATGTCGTAAACGATCCCATGGTGAACCATCCTGATGAGAATACGATCTCGTGGATCGCTGCGAAGAGGGTTTGGGGTAAGCCGTTTACCGTAAGCGAGTATAACCACCCAGCACCCCTCATGTACGATGCCGAAACCGTCCTGCTACTGGCTACTTACGCTGCCTTACAGGATTGGGATGGAGTCTTCTTCTTTGATTATGGATCCCTTAACGACTGGGATTCACGTCGCATAAGAGGCTACTTTGACATCGACCAGCATCCTGCTAAGATGGCTTCCCTTATACCCGCATACATGATATTCGTACGAGGCGATGTAACGCCCGCTAAGACTGTCGTCTCCTATGGATTAAGCGGTGAAGATGAGATGGAGTTTATAGTACAAGGGAAGGCTAGCAGCTGGTGGTTGCCAGATGCACTGCGAGCTGGGATGAAGCCTTATATGCCGTTGCTCTGTAGAGTGGGTATAAGTTTAAATGGCTCAACACGTGCTCCAGAGGAGGTAAATGTATCGGAGGTCTACGAATCTGATAACGGAATCGTAACGTGGAACTGTACGGATAAGGGAAGGTGTTTCATCCTCGTTAACAGTAGCCGTACCATCGCGCTAATAGGCTATATAGGTGGCAGGAGTTTCAGACTAGGCGATATCGAGGTCGAAGTCGGCAGGACCCTGTTAAACGGTTTTGGTGTAGTGGCCCTAACGGTACTCGATGGGGTGAGCTTCGAGGACTGGAACAGGGTACTGGTGCTCGCGATAGGATACACGGGGAATACCGGGATGCAAATACGCGAGTACGAAAGTGGTAGGGTCTTAGCTGTAATATCCACGGGGCTGGATAGGATCGAGGAATATCATGGTAAGGTAACGTGTAGTGGTAGCTGGGGTGGGGCACCAACCCTCGTGGAGGGGATCGATCTAATGATAAAATTACCTACAACCGTGGAAGTTAAGGCCTGGAGCCTGGATAATACAGGCGCTAAAGCCAGAGAAGTTCAATTGGAGGAAGAAGGGGACTACTACATAGTGAAGTTAGGGCCTTACTACAGGACCATATGGTACCTGCTGGAGAGGAGATAAGCTCTATCCGGAGAGGCAACACATCAGCGCTTTCACTCGTATAGTTAACGCTTTGAGGTAGATAAGAGATTCTTAAATCTACGGGAACTTAAAATCAGGGGAGTGAAAATGTCTGTATCGGATAATGTCGATGAGCTGATTTCTAGAATGACTCTAGAGGAGAAGGCGCAATTCGTTGTGGGAAGAGGGGTACCGGGCTTCTTCGGCAACCCGCCCTCAAGGGTTCCGGGTGCTGCAGGCGAAACGCGTCCGATAGAGAGGCTTGGGATACCATCAGTAGTCCTTGCGGACGGCCCTGCTGGCCTTAGGATAAATCCCAGGAGGGAAGGAGATGAGAAGACTTACCATGCTACGGCTTTTCCCGTGGCGATTATGCTCGCCTCTACTTGGAACAGGGAGCTCCTAGAAGCTGTGGGAAGGGCCATGGGGGAGGAGGTGAGGGAGTATGGAGTTGACATACTCCTCGCTCCTGCTATGAACATTCACAGGAATCCCCTGTGCGGGAGGAACTTTGAATACTACTCTGAGGACCCCCTTCTCTCCGGCGAGATGGCTGCAGCCTTCATAAAAGGCGTTCAGTCCCAAGGAGTAGGTGCGTGTGTAAAGCATTTCGTCGCTAATAATCAGGAGACGAATCGCCGAATCGTAGACACGATCGTCTCGGAGAGGGCATTAAGGGAGATATACCTTAAAGGCTTCGAGATCGCCATTAAGAAATCTAAGCCATGGGCGGTGATGAGCGCCTATAATAAGCTAAACGGAAAGTACTGTTCGCAGAACGAGTGGCTCCTAACGAAGGTGCTGAGGGAGGAGTGGGGCTTCGAGGGCTTCGTGATGACGGATTGGTTCGCTGGGGATGACCCAGTAGAGCAAATGAGAGCGGGAAACGATATGATAATGCCTGGGAAGGCATATCAGATCGACTCTAAGAGGAAGGACGAAGTAGAGGAAATAATGAATGCAGTCAAGGAAGGGAGGCTAAGTGAAGAGGTACTCGATAGAAACGTGAGGAACATACTGAAGGTACTCGTGAACTCGCCCTCATTTAAAGGATATAAGTACTCCAGTCAACCGGATCTCGAAGCACACGCGAAGGTCGCTTATGAGGCAGGTATAGAGGGAGTCGTCCTCCTGAAGAACGAAGGAGTACTGCCCCTAAAGGAAGATGCTAGTATAGCTCTATTCGGGACAGGACAGATAGAGACCATTAAGGGCGGGACTGGAAGCGGTGATACGCATCCAAGGTACGTGATCTCCATATTAGAAGGCATGAGGGAGAGGAACCTTAAGGTGGATGAGGAGTTAGCGGAGATCTACACTAGATATGTACGTGAGATGAGGGAGAAGGAGGAATATAGAATAAAGAGAGGTCCATTCGGCCAACCCATTATGCCACGACTTCCTCAGGACTTCCTAGGTGAGGATCAACTGAAGAGATATGCGGAGAGGAACGATGTAGCGATAATCGTGATAAGCAGGATATCAGGTGAAGGCTACGATAGAAAGCCGGAGAAAGGTGACTTCTACCTGAGCGATGACGAGAAGAGCCTCTTGGAAAAGGTATCTAAGGTCTTCCACGAGCACGGTAAGAGGGTCGTAGTCCTACTGAACATAGGATCCCCGATCGAGGTCGCCAGCTGGAGGGGCCTGGTTGATAGTATACTACTAATATGGCAGGCTGGACAGGAGACTGGGAGGATAGTCGCGGATACGATAGTTGGGAAGGTCAACCCCTCTGGAAAACTCCCGACGACCTTTCCGAGGGACTACTCGGATGTCCCTTCTTGGAACTTCCCTGGTGAACCTAAGGACGACCCGCAGAGAGTAGTATACGATGAAGGGATATACGTTGGCTATAGGTACTACGATACTTTCGGGGTAGAACCGGCCTATGAGTTCGGCTTCGGGCTCTCTTATACGACGTTTGAATACAAAAATCTCGATGTAAAGGTATTGAATGATTCGATAAAGGTCTCATTCGAGGTTACAAATACCGGTGACTTTCCCGGGAAGGAGATAGCACAGGTTTACGTTAGGGCTCCTAAAGGGAAACTGGACAAACCCTTCCAAGAGCTGAAGGGATTCCATAAGACTAGGCTCCTAAAGCCCGGCGAAACCGAAAAAGTAGAAGTGGAGATATGCCTAAGATCGCTTGCAAGCTTCGATGGGGAGAAGTGGCTCCTGGAGAAGGGCGAATACGAGGTACGAGTTGGGGCGTCCTCGAGAGACATCAGGCTTACAGGCAAATTCACGATAGATAAAGAAAGAAGATACAATCCATAAGGCATCCTTCTTAACCTTTTTTCCTTCAATCCCTCGTCCTCTCATACCAAGCTGGTCGTAAAGTCTTGACATGGACTATTGTGAATTCCCTCAATGCGTTCACGAGCTGTAGGGTCTTCTCCAGTGGGGGTTCCGGCAACTTATTACCATAGTTATCGTAACCAACATAGGCCTTCCGTGGCCCTATATCCTTCAAGGCCTTTACGAACTCTTCTAAATCGAAATCTAGAACAGGCTCTATGACTATTAGCTTATGAGGCCAGGTGAGCTCGATCATTGCCTTTATCCGCTCACTAGGCTTCGGTGCCTTGGATATTCGCTCATATCCTTCATCCCTGTTAGTCTCTATAGTTGCACCTAAGATGGCGTTCCTAGGCATGACGTCTAGGAATTCGAGATATCTAGCTGGGTTCTTCGTGAGAAAGAAGAAGGTAGTATGAGGGAACTGCCTTATGCGGTTTAGCACTTTTAGTATCCAATCTCTAGGTACCCATGAGTTACCACACCACACAGGTTTACCATTCCTCCTTACATATATTATGTGTGTTGGAACTTCGGCGCAGTAAACATAACCACTATACACTGCATAACCGACGTAGCATCTGGTTTCTATGTTTCTTTTTCTCGCATAGCGTAAGTTCCTAGTGTAATCGACTTCCACTACCTTTTGTTTTCCACTAATTATGACTTCATATATCGGTGTTCCGCCTTGTATTATTCTTCCATTTTTCAATTTACATGGTTTCGTCTTTCTAACACGTATTGTGGAGACATAACCACACTTTAAAGCTATTTCTTGTATATCATCCGCTAGTCTTTTGCTGACGGTATAATAGCGCATTATATTTCTCTTCTGTACATAACCATCACCTGCGATTAAGGATTCTAGTAGTATGCGTAAAAGTCTAGGTGAAAGTTGCTTAATTTCATACGGAATATATTTCTCATATACTTTACCCAGCTTAATTAGATACTTAGTTAATTCATAGTCTCCGTATATGACTATTCTGTCGTCGTAACAACAAACATTTCTACCTCTCAGTTTTGCTATTTTTCAACAACCTCTTTCATTTCTTTATAATGAGGGCTCTTTTTTAATTGTGCTATCTGTATTCTAGGCTTTCCTTTTATAATTGAAGCGCTTCCTTCTGAAAGGTAATATCCAAGAAACTTCAACCATAACTCCGTTAGAAAACCCATAATTTGTTTCGGTTCTCTTCCTTCCCAGTTAGGGAAATCACGTCTAAACTTCATTCGTTTATCTAGAGCTTCACAAGCCCTTACCAACTTGAATGGTTGCCATTCTTTCCCCATCTTCCGTTCTTTATGTGTTGTGGTTCTTAATGATACATATAGGTAATGATCTGGCGTCACGAGTAAATCTATCCTTGCAGTTTTTATACGAACCATCCTTCCCTCATAGTAGTACTTTATTATCCTTGCTGGTCTATGATATTCTACTCTATTATTTTGCGGGTTAAGGCAGGCAATATAATCGTCATAGGTTACCTCCTTAAATTTCTTCCATCCATTTAGAGTCAGAATCTCGGTTTCCTCATCATAACACCCCCCATGTCCACAGTGAACACGATGCTGCCTGGCTTAAACCTTCTTCTCAGCATCCGTTCGTTAAATGCTGGTTCAAAGCCATATTTAGCGTAGTGAGGGTGACGTTTCAATCTGGTCAACGCTAGTCGACGGGCCCAGCAATAATAGCACATAGCCTTACAACCAGTGATTGGGTTCCACGACATCCACGTTCATTAATATAGACGAAGTTAATAAGCCTAAGATTGCCAGATCGAGATTTATCGATCGTCAGTAGATCGATAGCCACTGGCGGGGCTTGAGGGCCATCTGAGAGGCTTGAAGAGTGCTTTATTAAACTAGAAGAGACAACACCGGTTATGTCGAGAGTAAGTGTGTAAAAGTATATGGATATTGGGGTAATGTACGAACATAGCTTCTCGTTTTATGAGCGATTCTAGGAGAAATTCATAAACGCTACTTCCTTCACATCTTCATTTATAGATGCATTCAGTACACGTTTAGGAAAGTTATATATCTCCGTTATCTGATAACGGATAACGGTGAACCCTACATGTCCTATTACAAATACCTAGCTTCAGCAGTAGTGCTATCCCTCGTGGCCACAGGAGCGTTACTTTATTGGGGCTCCTTCGCGAACCGAAAATTGGCATTACGGGTATCGACGACCACTAGTTTGTACGCGACAGGTCTTCTAGATGCCTTAGCAGAGGATTTCGGAAAGAGGTGCCCTAATGTCGTCCTGCAATTCATCGCTGTCGGCAGTGGTGAGGCATTACGAAAGGCCTCGATGGGTGATGCGGATGTAGTATTAGTACACGCACCAGGTTTAGAGAAAAAATACATTGAAGAGGGAGTCATTTCAGAGGGAAAGATATTCGCCTATAATTATTTCGTCATAGTAGGTCCCAAGGATGACCCAGCGAAGATCACGGGCCTCGATCCCCTAAGTGCCATGAGCAAGATATATGAAGCTGGGGAGAAAGGACTAACTAAATTCATCTCGAGGGGGGATAACTCCGGGACTCATCAGAGGGAGCTGATGTTATGGGCCAAGGTTGGCCTAAAGCCTAAAGGGCGTCCCTGGTATGTTGAAACGGGGAGCGGTATGTCGCAAACTTTACTGATAGCGAATGAAATGGAGGCTTATACGCTCTCTGACATAGGAACATACCTTAAATTGAAGGACAAGCTTAAAGAGCTAAAGGCATTGGTCATACATGGCGACATCTTAATGAACATCTATAGCTCATACGTCGTTACTAGTAGTGATAAGAAGGATCTTGCAAGGGAGTTCGTGGAGTACCTCACTTCTGAGGAGGCGCAGAGCCTGATAGAGAATTTCGGCCTAAAGGAACACGGACAACCGCTCTTCTACCCAGCTTCTTCTCGACCCCTAGATGAGCTATACGACGCCTGGAAGAGATTATCTAAAAGCGATCCTTGAGGGCGCACTATGAGCCTAATATCAGAGATCTTCGGGATCGTTTTAAGATCCCTAATGATCTCTGGGGTCGCTACCTTACTCGCCACACTCTGGAGCACTCCTATATCCCTAGCGCTTTTGATCTCGGAATCGAGGATCAGTAAAGTCATTCAGGACATCTTCAATTCACTCGTCTCAATACCTACGGTCCTGTTGGGGCTATTCCTATACATGATCCTGTCTAGGTCGGGGCCTCTGGGTTTCACGGGCATCCTCTACACCCCCCTAGCTATATCCATTGGTGAAGCCATTCTGGTAACGCCCCTGATGGTATCCGTTACGACGACAAGCTTGAAGAAGATAAAAGATAGGGTCTGGGAGACGGCAATAGCCTTAGGAGCTACGAAGCTTCAGGCTTCACAGGTATTATTACGAGAGGGGGTATCCCAAGTTGTCAGGTCGATCCTGATAGGCTTTAATAGGGCCATAGGCGAGCTCGGGATAGCCCTTATGATAGGGGGCAATATAAGGGGCTATACTCGGGTCATGACGACTGCGATAGCCTTAGAAGTTATAAAGGGGAACTTTGAGTTGGCGATGAGCCTAGGCGTGGTGTTCCTCCTTATAACGGCCTCCTTGACGATATTGGTGGGTATATTGGGGGTTAGAGAGTGATAGAGGTCAAGGATCTATGGTACAAGTATCCCAGAGAGGAGAGGTATGTAGTCAGGGGAGTGACGTTCTCCTTTAAGGAAGGCATACTATCCATAACAGGGCCTAATGGATCAGGGAAAACGACGCTACTCAAACTCATCGCCGGACTATTGAAACCGGCTAGGGGCTCGGTGATCATAGGAGGACGCGATATGTGGAGTCTTACCGAGAGGGACAGGACGATGCTCAGGAGGGAGATCGTCTACGTTCATGAGAAGCCAGTATTGTTTAGAGGAACTGTTATTGAAAACGTGTCCTACCCATTGAAGCTCAGGGGCTATGACAAGGGATATCGCCTCACGAGAGCTACTAAGGTGTTGAGGTTGCTTGGGATAGAGGGCATAGCACATGAGAAAGTTCGAAACCTCTCCGCAGGCCAGGCCCAGCTAGTGTCCATTGCAAGAGCCATGGTCATAGAGCCTAAATGCCTACTTCTAGACGAGCCTACATCGAACCTAGACGCGAGGCATAAGGACTTATTACTTAGGCTTCTCCGAGGCTTTGCTCAGAAGGGTACACTCGTGCTGATAGCATCCCATGAGAGGAGCGCTCTCAGGATAGCAAGTCAAGCCCTCCTCTTGAGGGATGGAACTATGGCATTCTACGGCAATCCAATTGAGGCCCAAGAGGTGCTCCACGAGATTTATGGGTAATTGATGAGCAGATGTATTTGACGTAGTCCTCTACCTTACCGCCTAATATTAGCGTGACGCCGGAGATCAACGGCTTAGGGTCCTTACGTTGCATCCACTCTACTTATCCTTATGACCTGGGGAGCGAGAGAAGGGAAATGGCTAGCCTTTAATGCTCACCGGCCGATAAATCTTAAGTGAGGCATTATGTGTGACACCCTTGTAGCATTGGGGGATGCTACTAGGTACGGAGTCACGATCTTCGCTAAGAATAGCGATAGAGAGCCCAACGAGGCTCAGCTTCTGGAATTCCATCCTAGGATGAAACATGATGAGGAATACCTGAAATGCACTTACATAAGAATCCCTCAGGTTAAGGAGACTTATGCCATCTTAATATCTAGGCCGTTCTGGATATGGGGAGCGGAGATGGGTGTTAATGAATACGGTGTAGCCATAGGAAACGAAGCTGTCTTCACCAAAGAGCCGTATGGAGAGGTGGGCCTCACGGGAATGGACTTGCTTAGGCTAGCCCTAGAGCGTTCTAAAGATGCTAGGGAAGCCTTAAATATAATACTCGATCTTCTCGAGAAGCATGGTCAGGGCGGCAACTGTGGATATACCCGTAAATTGTTCTATCATAATAGCTTCCTAATCGCGGATCCGAAGGAGGCCTGGGTTCTCGAGACTGCCGGAGAATATTGGGCAGCCGTAAAGGTCGAGGAGATCAGGAGCATATCGAACGCCCTCAGCATAAGGAAGGAATGGGATATGGCACATCCCCAGCTAATAGAGCATGCAGTGGAAAAGGGATGGTGCAAAGGGGAGGAAGATTTCGATTTCGCTAAATGCTACTCAGATAGATTATACACTTCGCTCGCCAAGGGAAGGGAAAGACAGAAGTTCACTGAGGGTAAGCTTAGGGAGAAGGCGGGCAAGATAGACCTCAAGTATGTCATGAGTATCATGAGGAGCCATGCTACGGATCCGGACTTCTCCCCTTCACGTGGATCCATGAGGGACATCTGCATGCATGCAGGTGGCCCTCTGAGGCGCAGTCAGACGGCAGGCTCTTACATAGGAGTCCTTTACCCAGATCTCCAGATTAACTGGTTTACGGCCACCTCTACCCCTTGTATCTCCCTATATAAACCTGTTTTCATAGTAGTCGGGCTCCCCGATTTAGGGCCTAAACCTGGTGGGAAATACGATCCCAACTCATTATGGTGGAAGCACGAGAGGATGCATAGATTACTGCTGGGGAGCTACTCCGAATATGCCCCCAAGATTAGGTCTGAAATAGAAAAGGTCGAAGAGGAGCTGGAGAAGAAGGCGCTCGACTTAAGGGCGAGGTACTTAAGGGAAGAAGTCGCTAAAGAGGAGCTTCTCGAGTTGACCGAAGAGGCCTTCATTAAGGCCGTAGAAATCATAGAAAAATATTCCGGTATAATTAAACCCAAGGTGGTCCTTGATCCGGTATTCGCGATGTACTGGCTTCAGGTCAACAAGGAGGCTGGCTTAAGCCTCAAATGACTCCCCCATTTAAGATGCGCTGATACGACCAGCGTACGAGCTCTTGATAGAGTCGGACATGACTTCGCATAATTCGCTAGGGTGCGTATTCTTCACTTCCAAAGAGGTCTCTCCCATAAGGGGATCCGCATTCCCAGTCCTTGATCGAGGGCTTGTCTGTATATCCTGTAGGCCACTATTACGTCCTCACATGCCATGCCGAAGGAATCGAAGAATATTATCTCCCTTGGAGACTCTCTCCCCTTTTGCTTTCCCGCGACTATCAAGGGGAGCTCTAGTATTTCGTCCTCACTTATCCTTCCCTCGAGGTATAGTTGGCTTAACATGGATCTGCCATATCTCTTGATCTGCACCCAGTTATCCACGACTATTTTATCCGCCTTGAGGACTACCTGGTCATCGAATTCATTAGTTCCGACTTGGATGCAAAGATACCCATCCTCTACCCATTCCGGTTTTATGAACTTAGTGGAAGATGTGGTTGCAGTTATAACGACATCCCTCCCCCTCATTGCCTCCTCTAATGAGCCTACGGCCTCTATGGGCAATGTGCTCTTAAACTCCATAACCAGCTCTTTAGCCTTCTCGGACTTAATGTCGAAGATCTTTACCTCCTCAAGTTTACTCATACAATAAGGTAATGCCATTAATGTAGTTCTCCCTATGACCCCTGCACCAACGACTCCCACGCTTCTGGAAGCAGGATTTGCAAGGTATTTGATAGCCAATCCAGTCACGGCACTAGTTCTCATCGCTGTTATTATCGTGCCGTCCATTATCGCGAGGGGTCGACCGCTCTCAGGATCACTGAGTATTATGACATCTATGCCTAATGGAAGGCCGTATCTCGCCGGATTCCTAGGGAACCCAGCAGCCCATTTTATTCCCACGACGTTTACTTCATCCTTGATATAACATGGCATTGAGACTATATGCCCCATGTATTCATTATCTTTATAGAAGTCTATGAGGTTCTTAGGAGGCATGATGACCTCGCCATTTACGTATAGTCGGAATACCCTCTCCACGTCCTCAATGGTTTGTTTCATGTCCAGTACTCCGGCCTTGATGACGTCTTCCTGCTTTAAGTAGAGAAAATCTAGTCCCGACATATCCGGGAAGTCTATCTACTAGAGCTAATAAAGCTTATCTCATGCATAATAATCGCGCCTTTGACTTAGGGCGTGATTCAATCATTCTTGACCGAATAATGTTTACATCCTTTCATTAACCTATTCAATTTCCTATTGAATATTTAAATAGGCAGTAAGGCCTTAACTATCAACATGGGTAGAAGAGCTAAGGTTTTTGTCCCCATAATCAGCCTCTTGCTGATGTTGTCGATTCTCAACCTTCCTCCGAGTTGCTCTGCCCAAGAGGTCGTAGTGGAGCTGATAGAGTGGAAGGTCTCCGTGAGAAGCCTTTATACTATAAGCACAGGAGGCGATCCATCCTCCTTTGATATATTTCTAGCTCTTGTTGATGCGGAGGGGACTAGACTTAAGGTCGATATCTTAGCGTCAGAGATCGCGGGTTTCTCCGGTAAGAGGGAAGGGGGATCTGATGAGGACGCTATATTCAGCGTCACAGCGATGGCCACGACTGAAATCACGATAGAATGTAACGTCAGGGCTGAATTCAAGGCCTCAGCTGAGGGTAGGGGAACGGCGTTCTCAAAATTTGATGATGGGTTAGATGCCATATTTTTCGCGTCCGCAGGCACTGGGTTCGCGAAGGTAGCTGGAATGGTCGCCTGTGAGGGGGATCTAAGCTATCCAAGGGACTCGCCCCAGCTAAGGGCATGCACGGGAGCGATAGCAGTTGGCGATGTAGAATCAGAGCTAACAGGTCAAGTCGCGTTAAAGGGAATAGGCGTATCCTATACGCCTAAGGTCGGTGAGGGCTCAAAGAGCATGAGCTTTGCTGGGAACGATATGAAGACTTTAACTGGTAATAAGTTCACGCTGAAGTTCAGCAGTTACGCGAAGGTCGATGTGAAGGGGGATGATAGTGGGGTGGGTTCAGCGAATATCGATGCTCTAGTGGAGACGACGCAGGCTTCATATATTAAGGCGATTGCGGAGACAGAGGGCCTTAAGTCAACCTTAGAATTTAAGCTCGTAAACGGGACGGCTGAATATCACATTGTGGTTACCGATACGACAGGCGAGGTCCTGCAGAAGATAGATAAGTCGCTCGAAGCTCCTACAGCTCATTGGAAAAACTACGATGGTAAGGTTGAGGAGGATAAGGGCTGGGGGCTTCCCGCCCGAGAATGGAAGGATCCACCCCGGGGCCTCAAATTAGGGATAAGCGTGGGGGATTGGGCCGAGTATAGAATCCTCTCGGGCCTCCGGGGACTGGGAAACATATCAACGCTAAGATACCAGGTAATGAGTGTCGATGAAAACACCGGATGGATATTACTCGCCTTATTGACAAGGTATTTAAATGGGAGGAGCGAGGTCAATCTAGTCAAATGCAACATATATACCGGAGAAGGGGAGGTTAGGGGTCTAATAATCCCAAGCATGTTAGATGTGGGGGACGAACTTTACGGAATTGGGAAAGTGACGAAGATAACATCACAGGATATGGGAGGGAGATCACGGGAGGTCGTATACGTCACGTATTCGGAAGGGGCTGTTAAGGGAAACGCCACATACGATAGGGCCACTGGGATATTGTTAGGGTTTCACTTAGCTTCGCCTAACGGGACGTTAGCAATCGAGGCTATTGATTCCGTTATACATCATCCGAGCATTGAGGAACTCCAAAACGAGATATCTAGGCTTAATTCTACGCTAAGCGAGGCCAATGCTATTATCTCTAAGCTGGAATTGAAGCTGAAAGAGGCTGACGCCCAAGTACAGAAGCTAAAAGCACAACTCGCCGCTGAGACGGAGAAACGCGCTAAATATGAGGAGGAAGTCAAAGCGCTGAGATCCTACGTTAAGGGCATCGAAGATGAACTGCGGATGCTTAAATGGATCGCTCTTCCCGGCCTCGTCTTAGCGATATTCTTCATAGTGATTCTAGGGTTTCTATACTTTAGAAGAAGGGAGGCAGAGACGATTCCTAAGACCGAAGGTACTAGACGAGAGTAGCCTCTAGCCATAATAGGCCTATAAGGCATAAGCAACCTAAGGAGACCATATGCATAGTAATATATCGTTATGTTATAGATGTCGGCGACATAAGCTTTTAACATAATAATTCATAAAGTTCACAATGGGAAGTGAGATACTTGTTGTCTAAGAATCCGTTCGATCTACCCGCGGACAAGAAGTTCACAAAAGAGGAACTTATGGAAGCTTTAAGGATTGCGATCTCCGCTGAGCTCGATGCCATAAGCCTATACATGCAGTTCGCTAGGGCCATTAACGATGAGAGGTATAGAAAGGTCTTTGAGGATGTCGCGAAAGAGGAAAAAACGCATGTAGGTGAATTCCTAGCCCTTCTGAAGGAACTCGATTCGGAACAGGCAGCTGAGCTAATTGCAGGTGAAAGGGAGGTTAGGGAGCTAACGGGTGCATGAGATGAGATATGACATAAGGTGTTCTTTTTTCAATAACCTAACCTTCTTCAGGATCTGTACGCTGGGTCGCTCTTTTAGTGAGGAATAGATCACCTATCATAGCCCCCGTCAGAGAGTTACTAGGCCCTTCGAATATCACTCTCCCGGATCTCATTATGTAGACCCTATCAGCTATTTCTAAGGCAACCTTGACATTCTGCTCAGCCATGAGAACTGAAACCCCCCTGCTGTTTACCTCCTTTATCTTTGAGACGAGCGTTGAGACCATGTTGGGCGCTAGACTTGAGGTGGGCTCATCGAGAATTAGTAACTTCGGTTTCGCCATTAGCGCCCTTGCTATAGCTAACATCTGCCGCTCCCCACCGCTAAGCGTTTTCGCTTTCCGCTTACGCTTCCCCCTCAGGGATGGGAATAGCGAATATATGTCCTCAATGTCCAGTCTGACTTCCTCTCTCTTTGGCCTCGTGTAAGCTCCCATTTCGAGGTTCTCTTCGACGCTTAACTCGGTGAATACATTATCTAGCTGGGGGACATAGCCTATGCCTACTCTGGCCCTCCGGTCCACGCTTAGGGGCGTTAAGTCCACGTCCTTAAAGAATATCTTACCGCTGAACACCTTAGTTATGCCCATCACGCTCTTAAGCAATGTGGATTTACCTGAGCCATTGGGGCCCAGAATTGCCACTATTTCCCCTTCATTTACGTTAACGAAGATGTTCGTAATTACTATGTTCTTCCCATAGCCGGCTGTTAGGCTGATGATCTTTAATAGGCTCATGATGCTTCACCTAGGTACGCTTTTAGGACATCCTCGGATTCCATTACCTCATAAGGCCGCCCTTCCCCTATGATCCTACCTTTATGAAGTACTAACACCCAGTCTGCGCAATCCATTATGTATTCCAGACGATGCTCTATGATTAGGAACGTTATACCGAAAGTGGATCTGAGTTCCATGATCTTCCCGAATATCCTTTTAGCTAACGAGGGGGCTATGCCACTAGCGGGCTCATCCAGTAGGATCATCTTTGGATCCGAAATTAAGGCTCGTGCTAGCTCGAGGAGCCTCAATTGGCCGCCTGAAATGGAGGCTGGGGAGGAGTTGGCATGATCATGGAGCCCTAGGAACTCCAGTATGTCCATAGCTTTTTCGATAAGCCTCGCCTCCTGCTTCCTCCACCTTCGCCTCTTAAGGAGGGCGCTAAGCAATCCGTCGCCTATCTGATCCCTTGCTGCTAATATCACATTATCGAGCACTGTCATCCTGTAGAATGCACGAGGGATCTGGAACGTACGCACTAGGCCCATCCTGTATATGCGATGAGGCTCAAGACCATGAATTGGTTTTCCCTCAAAATATATCTCGCCTCCATCTGGCCTATACACCCCAGTTATCAAATTAAAGAGCGTCGTCTTACCACTGCCGTTAGGGCCTATCACGCCTACTATGGTTCCCTTACGGACATCAAATGATACACCATCAACCGCCTTTAATCCGCCGAAGCGCTTAGTGACTTCTCTCAGCCTTAGCACGTACTCCCTCATATTCCATCACCTTGACTGTCTTAATGGGCCCTTCCTTCAACATTCCCTCAGGCCTGAAGAGGAGTACAAGCATCATAAGTATCCCCGAGAGTACATACATCAAGTTATTCGGATCAAGTGGTAGCCCGCAATAATCCTTAAGTACTCTCATAGCCCTCCCTAGGGATCTGACTAATGCGGCTCCAAGCAACGCCCCCATAATAGTGGAATGTCCGCCTAGAATGGACATGGCCCATATCGAAAAGGTCATGGTCGCAGGTAGGAAGAAGCCTGGGTTGACGTAACCTATATACTGAGCCAGTAGTCCGCCTGCAGCCGCCGAGATGGCTGAGCTTATAGTCACTATCTGAATCTTACATAGGAATGTGTCCTTGCCAAGTGTCCTCGCTAATAGCTCGTCCTCCCTAATAGCCCTCAATATCCTACCATAAGGGGAATTCAGGAGGAAATGTGATAACGCGAAGAAGAGCCCGAGACTTGTATAGATCAGTACTAAATTACCCAGTAGGTACGCCTCATAGTTAGAGGCATCGATTGGGATAGCTGACGGTATTCCTTTTATCCCAAGGGGACCTCCGGCAATCCACAACTCGTTCTTCAGCACAACCCTCAGACCCTCCGCGAACACCAGCGAGACTATGGCGAAATAGTCGCCTTTGAGCCTTAAGGTGAATAGGGAGATTAGGAAACCCGCGAACCCTGCGAGTGCCATGCTAATCATCAAACTAGGCAGGAAGGGTAGCCCTGAAAGCATTAAAATGCTGGTCACGTAAGCTCCTATAAGGACGAAAGCTGCTTTTCCGAAATTGACTATACCCGTGAAGCCATACTCCAGGTTCAGGCTTAACGCTATTATGGCGAATATACCTATGTAGATGCAAGTGTCGATGGCATATGCCAAGAGGTTAATCATTCTTCCCCCTCCTCAAGGGCACCCTCAGTCCAGAAAGGCCCTGTGGCCTTAAGGTGAGTAATATAACGATCACAATAAAGGCCACTAGCGATCTGTACTCCGTTGAGAGGTTCATGAACGAGAGCGCTATTATTGAGAAGTTCTCGACTAGGCCCATTAAATATGAGGCGATGAACATGCCGTAAAAACTCCCTATTCCCCCTAGGATTATGACCGCGAAAGCTGGAATTAACAGCTCCCATCCGAGAAATGGTGTGATCCTAGTATCAGCGGCCCTGAACACACCTCCTACGCCTGCTAAGGCGCCCCCTATGAACCAGGCTATCAAGAGGACGAATTCCGTGCTTATGCCGCATGACATTGCTAGAATTGGGTTGTTCGAAACAGCCCTCATGGCCTTTCCTATCTTGGTCTTAGTCAACATCAAATGAAATACAATGATGAACATAAAGGCTACCACTATATTAGCTATCCAGAGTGCCGTACACCGAATGGGGCCTATGTTAAAGGGCTGAAACCATGACCTATAACTCAGAGAACTTCGGCCCCAGATCTGTTGGAATGAATACCTCAAAGCTAAGCTGTAAGCTAATGAAGCTATTGTTAAGTGTATTGAGGTCGCTCCTCTCCTTATGAGCGGACGGAAGAAGAGAAGATAGGATATCACGCTCAGGATACCCGAGGAAACGAAGGCCAATAGCGCACCCCATACGAGGTTCAGGCCCGCTGATTCCGCCATAAATGCTATGTAGGCTCCGAAGGTCAAGTACTCTCCGTGAGCAATATTAGGGAACTTAAGTAGGCCGTAAGTCAGGGTTAGGCCAGCCGCTATCAGTATGTATGTACTCCCCGTGAGGATACTATTGAATAAAAATTGGAAGAGGTTCATGAGAAACAATCCCCCTATTGCCCTTTCAATTTAAGCCCTGTGGCAAGGCTCCAGGATCCCACTATGACGTATCTATACTCATTAGCCCTAGCCTTCACAACCTTCCATATATCATAAGTCGCGGTAACCACATCGCCGTTCTTGTCAAGCGCTTTACATCCCGTTGCTCCTATAAAATACTGACTTACTACTTGCAGGGCAGTCTTGATCTTAGGGCCTTCATACGTTCCTGCATGGGCTATCGCTAATATGGCTAGCATTGTGGCATCGAACGTGTAATCGCAGTAAAGGGATGGTTCCTCACCAAAAACGTCGACGTATGCCTCGTAGAATCGCTGATAACCGTATGTCCCCTTAGGGGATGTAGGCTTACCCCCCATTATGCCCGTACTAGCCATATACTCGGCTGCCTTTGTGTCAAAGAAGAAGGCGACATCGCATAATCCCTCACTACCCAATGCCGCTATGTTATCTAGTCCTAAGTCCATGGCCTGTTTGAAGACCATCTTACCGCTTTCAACCCATAACGCGTAAAATATGGCATCAGGGTTCCACATCTTAACTTGTTCCAGCTCAGCCCTATAATCGCCTTTCTCAGGATCATACCTGATGGAGCCAACTATCCTGTCCGGTATTAGCTTCTTCAAACCCTCTTCAAGGCCTATGCCGTAATCGTTTGCGACAACGAAGGTAACGACCCGTTTATAGCCCTTAGCCTTAATTAGATCGGCTATAAGGGCCACCTGTAATGTATCGCTCGGAATGACTCTGAAGACATAGTCATCACCTAACTCAGATATCCTACTCGCCGTGGCGGACATTGATATCAACACGACATGTCTATCATTAACGTATTTGGCTACGGCCAAGACCTCAGCGCTAGTAGCAGGTCCTATTACCACCTTTACCCCTTCAACTTCCACAAGCTTCTTGATGGCGTCTATCGCTTTATCAGGTAAGCCCATGGTATCCTCTACGATTAATTTAATGGGCCTGCCGCCTATCCCACCCGAGTCGTTAACTATCTTAGCCGCTAGCTTAGCTCCATTAAGCATTCTCTCGCCTATCGCGCCTATGTCCCCGCTTAAGGGTAATAAGACGCCTATCTTTATCTCATCAGGTAATGCCTCCGAGGATGAGGGCTGAGGCGAGTGAATTAGGGATGTAGCCGTGTAGTACCCTAGTCCTACACCAACTACGAGGAAGATAAGGGCTATTGCTACATAGCGCTCGTATCCCTTTAACTTGATGTTTGCCCTAGATATGTTCATCACCTTACACCATTATACTATAAGTTAAATTTATAAACTTTATAGTACATATATGTACATTGATATGTCATGTGGTCTAAGATAGAGAGATACTTCCAAAAGTACCCTGCACAAGCTAGAGTCGCTAGGTTACTATTCGAGAGGGGATTTCAGGTAAGGGAGGACGGAAAGGTAGTAAGCGGAAACATCGTGATACCTTATACTCAAATAGCTAAGGAGGCTGGGGTTGAGAGACGAGCTGTGGCTAGTGCCGTACGGACCATACTCTCCGTGCCTGAGCTGAAAAAGATATACTCTAGGCTTAAACAGGTATGTCTCCTGCAGGAGACTGCTCGTGCATTCGGGTTAAGCGTCATAACGTTCGTCCCCGAGAACGCCAGACGGCCAGGCATTATAGCAGAGGTCACTCGCATTATTTCAGAGAAAGGCCTTACGATAGTCCAGGCATATGCAGAGGATCCAGATGTAAGTCCTGAGCCCAAGTTCATCGTAGTCATCCAAGGGGAGATACCGCATAATCTGATCAAGGAGCTGAGACGGATACCGGGGGCTCGAAGCATAACGATATATTAACTTAGCCCCCTTTATCCCTCTATAGGGACAGGGCTTTCACACATGATCCTTTTAAAGGAATGAGGTGCAAAAGATCGGAACGGTGTCGATTGTATGCTGGAGGAAATCATGAAGGCCATAGAAGAAATCCCACTTGTCGATACACATGAGCACTTGCAGAGCGAAGAGGATAGGATAAAAGGCCCCTGTGATCCTATCGCCCTCTTCCTCTCGCACTATCTTTCCACGGACTTCCTCGTAGCTGGTATGGAACCTGAAGACCTGGAGAAACTGCGTAACCCACGAGTTTCATTAGAGGAAAAATGGGATGCTTTCGCTCGTTTCTGGGATTTATGTAAGAACACGGGTTACGGTAGGGTCCTGAAGATCGCCTTGAGAGACCTCTATGGTGAATCCGAGATCACCCTTGAATCCATTAAGAGAATTACCAGTAAGATGAAGGAACTCCATAAACCCGGCTTCTATAGACATGTTATTAAGGAGAGAGCTAATATAGAGGTGTGCATAGTTGACGTCGGCAGACTTGATGTAGACCGTGAGCTGTTCGCTCCGGTCATCCGTTTTGACGATTACATAAATCTCAGATCGATTGACGACCTCAGGCGTATTGAGGAAAGGAGCAGAATGAGCATTCATAGCTTAGAGGATCTGGTAAAAGCCCTTAAGGCGTCCTTCGAACGCGCGAAAAACCTAATCGTTGGGATCAAGACGGGGTTGGCATATCGAAGACCCCTCTTCTACGAAAAGACCTCATTTAATGAAGCCGAAAAGGCGTTCAATAGGATAAGAGGGGGGCAGGGAGGTGTTTTAGCGTTCGATGAAGTGAAGCCCCTTCAGGACTTCCTAATGCATAAGCTCCTTAGCTTAGCTGAGTCCTATGGGTTACCGGTTCAAATACACACGGGCCTGCAGGAGGGAACTTGGAATAAGCTTACCAACTCCGACCCATCCTTACTAATTAACCTCTTCCAGGAGTACCGAGGCGTATGCTTTGATGTATTCCACGCTGGATATCCATATTCACGTGAACTAGGGGCTCTGGCGAAACAGTTTCCCAATGTCTACGTTGATTTATGTTGGATGCATGCCATAAGCCCCGAGGCTGCGAAACGGATCCTGTCAGAATGGCTTGATCTCCTTCCCTCTAATAAGATACTAGCCTTTGGAGGGGACTATATCTTCGTAGAAGGCACGTATGGGCATTCAAGGATAGCAAGGGAGAACGTCACTATGGTTCTCTCAGAGAAGGTGGATTCAGGCGCGCTGGATATTGAGGAAGCGGTATCCATAGCCCACAGGATATTAAAAGAGAATGCAGAGAACCTATTCCTTAAGAAGAGGCCATGCACATCACCTACCCTCTATGCGTAATCCTCTTATGGACCACTGGAGGTGATCCCAGCCTTATACATAAATAATAATTAATTATGGTAATATCCGGATAATATATCGTATACCGGTAATCGGAGACCGTAATGTCACAGCGTAAAACGATTTAACCTGGTGAATCTCATGGGAGCGAAAGGAAGGCCTAGGAATATATATGTGATGCTCGCTATAGCGGTCTTTTCCGTATCTTGGGCCGCGATATTTGTTAGGTTAAGCGGTGCTCCAGGTGCTGTGTGTGCTTTCTGGCGCATGTTCTTCTCATCCATAATTACCTTCCTCATCGCTGGAAGTGAACTAACGGGTATAAGGAATCAAACTCCTCATCACATCCTACTCGCAGCTGCATCAGGTGCGTTCCTAGCAGCTCACTTTACCTCTTGGATGGAGAGCCTCTTCTTAATAAGCGTATCGCTTAGCACGACCATAGTAGTCACTCATCCGATCTTCGCCTTGTTATTCGCTTTTTTCTTATTACGCGAGGTGCCAAGTAGGCGACAAGTGGTTGGTCTGATGATAGCTTTGATGGGCATCTTCATGATGACTACTAAAGGTCGCTTTGTATACCCTGAGGGGATAACGGCTTGGGGGATAGCACTCGCGTTCATAGGTGCTCTATGTGGGGGTATATACTTCGCTCTAGGAAGGCTATTGCGCGCCAGCGGCATGAGCTTAATGAGCTATACTTTGATAGCTTACTCCACATCAGTTATAGTCCTCCTCCCATACGTGCTCATCAATAAAATATCACTTATCGATTATCCGCCTAGGACCTGGTTATTTTTCCTCCTCCTCGCCTTAGTGCCCATGCTGTCTGGTCATACTTTGCTTAACTACGTACTTCGTTATGCTAAAGCCGTAGCCGTCACTGGTGTAGTCATGGGAGAACCAGTCGGAGCTACGCTACTCGCCTGGCTATTACTTAATGAGCTTCCAACATTCGAGGAACTGTTAGGCATGGCTATAACGTTAATCGGTATAGGCCTAGTCGTCACTGGCGAGAGTTCTTAGATGACCAAAAGCTTAAATCAATTATGTTAAGATTTATGTTTACTTTGGATTTAGGTGGGGATGCATTTGCAATCTAAACCCTTAGCCCTTGTAAATGCCCGAATATTCGACGGTACAGGTAAGCCACCGTTACCTAATGGCGTCGTGGTAATCAAGGAAGGGAGGATAGCAGATGTAGGTTCAAGGGGTTCTGTCGAGATACCAGAGGATGCGGAAGTACTGGATTTAAGGAACGTGACTCTCCTTCCAGGGCTAATAGACGCTCATATGCATCTAACTGGTTTCAAAACAGGCGATATGGTCAAGGAGCCCCTATTAACGCCCTTTGGCGTGTTCTTCGCTAGGGCTGTAAAGGACCTAGAAGCGCTCATTAATGCGGGCTTCACGACGGTCTGCGATGCAGGAGGTCTCGTGGGGCTTCATCTTAAGTACGCTGTAGCAGAAGGTACCATCGAAGGTCCTAGGATTGTAGCAGCGGGTCCGCCTCTCTCTCCCACGTTTGGACATGGAGATACTCATTACTTACCCGTAAGTTGGGTCGATATTAGGACCACTAGCAAGCCCACGCCCTTCGCCTCCTTGATATGTGATGGGCCTGACGAATGCAGGAAGGCAGCGCGTTATGCCATGAGAGAGGGTGCGGACTTCATAAAGGTTATGGCTACTGGCGGTGTGATGTCGGAGAAAGATAGGCCTGAATATAGACAGTTCACTTTAGAGGAGCTTAAGGCCATAGTTGAAGAGGCGAAGGCAGCTTATAGGTTCGTCCATGCCCATGCTCAAGGAGCTGAGGGCATAAAGAACGCCATAAAGGCTGGGGTTAAGGTCATAGCACATGCAATATACATAGACGAGGAAGGGATTGCACTGGCTAAAGAGAAGGGAGCCGTAATAGTCCCGACACTATCCGTGGTCAAGAGGCTACTCGAGGTGGGACTTAAGGCTGGCATCCCGGAATGGGGATTAAGGAAAGCTGAGGAGATACATGAAGTACACGTGGAGAATACAAGAGCGGCATATAAGGCTGGGGCTAAGCTCGCGACGGGGACCGACTTCGCGGGAGGTCCATTCAAGCACGGAGAGAACGCCCTAGAGCTTAAGTTATTCGTGGAGACCCTAGGCATGAGTCCTGCTGAAGCGATAATCTCGGCTACCAAGAACGCTGCTGAGGCTACGGGTTTGGAAAAGGACATAGGGACCATAGAGAAGGGGAAGATCGCTGATTTGATAGCCGTAGAGGGGGATCCTCTGGAGGACATAGACGTGCTGACTGATTTAGAGAAGATAAGACTAGTCATATGCAACGGTAAAGTTATCAAAAAATCCCTATCTTAAAACTCAATTTTTAATTTAAAAAGAATTAAAGCATATCTTATTCAGATCGTTAGATTCTAAATGATAAAAGCCTTAGAATTACAAAAAACCCGGTGCTATCCGAATTAATCTAATTTAAATACGCCTGATTTATGAGCTCCTAACGTCTTTGAGGAGCAATTTTGTCTTAACTTACTCATCTTCTTGATGTTTTTATATCATTTTTGAATACCAAATTAATGAATTACTTTAATTCATTCTTAAATCCCCTAAATCCTCATACTGAAATACGAGGTATCATGTTAAAAGTCGCCATAATAGGCGTAGGTAAAAGGGCTCTAGCCCACATAGAAACGTTGAGGAAGCTAAAGGATCTGTTTGAGATAAAGGCCTTATGCGATGTAAATCCCGATCGCTTAGGTATCGCTAAGCGGATAGGCGCCAGGGCTTACACCTCCGTAAGGGATATGTTAGCTGAAGCCAGACCAGAACTAGCCCTTGTAGCCGTGCAGGCGGAAGGTCATCATGTAATCGCCAAGGCGGTAATGGAGGCGGAGGTACATGTGTTATGCGAGACCCCAATAGCCATGACGTTAAAGTGTGCTAGGGAAATGATGAGGATATCCGAAGAGAAAGGGATCCTGCTAGAGGTCTCCGAGAACGTGCCCCGATGGCCTAGAGAGAGGTTAAAGCAGAAGCTGATTAAGGCTGGCCTGCTAGGAGGGCTGAGGGGCTTCTATTTATCGTATACTTCAGGTTCCTATCATGGAATGGCTGCCCTCAGGAACCTCATGGGATCTGAAGCCTTAAGGGTTAAAGGCGAATTCCCTAAACTAAACTCCGTATTTGAGAGGGGCTTCATAGAGTTCCCGGGAGTTAAGGGGATATACGAGTTAAATGTAGAGAGGGGGAATTACTGGGAAGTCTATGGGGAAAATGGCTCGATAAGGGGAGCGCAGCTCTACCTGAAGGGGGAAGCTTATACCATAAGGGTAAGGCGCTCTGAGGAAGAAATCCCCAGAATATTAGGGGCCGAGGTCAACACAAAGCCCGCAATATCCTGGGAGAACCCTCTTAAGGGTTATCCTCTCACAGATGAGGATGATGTGGCTAGGGCCGATGCTTGGATAAGCATGTATAACGCGATAGATCGAGGAGAGGAGCTAACTTATGGTGCTGAAAGCGCCATAAGGGACCTGGAACTATTGATAGCAGTGAGAGAGTCCGCTATGCGCGGGGGATCTGAAATGGAGCTACCCCTACCTGAGGAGTTGATCTACGAGAGGTTGGTTCATGAGGAGTTCAAGAAGGCATACGGCCTAGACCCCCTAAAGATCACTGTGGATCACCTAAGCGTCAAATACGCGATCCCAGACAGGCTACAGCGACTTGTATACTATGGACGCTTAGACGCTCATAAAAGCCCTAAATACAGGGCCTTCTATCCGCGTAAGGAATAGGAATCCATTTGTTAAAGTAAACTTTTTTATGATTTTATATTCTATTAACATATTTCTTTAACATTTAATGTTATAGCTTGATTTAATAAAATGAAAGTAG
>JAGGXX010000020.1 GCA_021162845.1 Thermoprotei archaeon
AGGTGGTCACGGGAAGTACTCATAAAACGTTCTTCGGTCCCCAAGGTGGTATAATCCTTTGCAAGAGGGAGCTCAGCGATGCCATAGATCACTCAGCTTGGCAACTAGTCAACAATCATCACATAAACAGGGTAGCGGCTTTAGCTGCTACGACATGTGAGATGCTCGCCTTCGGATCAGATTATGCCAGACAGGTGATTAGGAACGCGAAGAAGTTAGCCGAAACCCTATACAATGAAGGCGTAAACGTCCTATGCCCCGACAAGGGGTTTACAGAGTCCCATCAGGTCATAGTTGATGTAGGCAAGGGTAGGGCTTCCAGCTTAAGCATAAAGCTAGAGGAAGCCAACATAATAGTGAACCCAATGCCCCTCCCCTGGGATGAAAGTGAGGAAGAAGCATCGGGCATAAGGCTTGGCGTTCAAGAGATTACCCGATTAGGTATGAAGGAGGATGAGATGACTGAGATAGGGAGGCTCATAGCTGATATATTATTAAATAGAAAGAGCCCCTCTGAGGTTAAGCATTCCGTGGAGCTGCTCATGGAGGGATATCAAAAGGTACGGTATTGCTTTGACTCAGAAGGCGATGCATATCGTTACTTTAATGCAGACGTCATGTTAAAGGAGTTAGATACTAAAGGCATACTTCCCGCTCAGGAATGAAAAAGTAGTGACCCTTGAGCTATTCCGCATGCCAAATCTATGATCTCAAGTCCTAAGAAAGCGCTCAAGGCCTTAAGCTTACGAGATGACGTGCAAATTCTGTGAGGGTATTGTTTTCATACGATTGGTACAGAAGGCATATTAATTCATAGATCCATGGAGTATACTCTCTTGAGCGGTGAATTCCATGAAGGATGTCCATGATCTGATCTATGCTCTTTTGGAGAAAGTGCCTGCCTTTACGGAATTCCTGACCGTTGACGAGCTTAATGAGAGCTCCAAGAATCTGGTTAGGAAGCACGGCGATGTCGCAGAACTAGTTGAAGTAGGCACGTCTAGGACCGGTGAACCCATGTACTCTTTGATAATTAGAGGCGGCGAGGAACGCATAGTCCTCGCATTCGGCTTCCCTCATCCTAATGAGCCTGTTGGTTCCTTGGCCTTGGACTTCCTAAGCTGGTACCTAGCTAAAGATAAGGACCTGCTTAAGTACCTCAAGGCTACGTGGATAATAATAAAGGTAGCCGATGCGTACGGTGCTAGGCTCAATGAGGGGTGGTTCAAGGGGGAATTCAGCCTTAAGAAGTACGTGCTGAACTACTACAGGCCTCCAGGGTATAAGCAGGTGGAATGGACGTTTCCAATAGAGTATAAGACGCTGAAATGGAATGAGCCGATACCGGAGACGAGGGCATTGATGAAGCTAATAGACGAATGGAAGCCCACGCACATCTATAGCCTCCATAACGCGGGTTTCACAGGCACCTACTATTACGTCACTAAGGAATTGCCTCCTCGCGTAAAAGAGCTAATGCGCGAGGTACCCAGAGAACTACAAGTACCGCTTCACCGCGGTGAGCCTGAAATGCCGTATATGAAGAAGCTCGATGAGGCGATATTCAGGATGCCCGGTACTGAGGAGTCGTACGACTGGCTTGAAAGGCACCTTGATACTGATCCCGCTCACGTGCTGAAGCATGGCGGTAGTAGCTACGATTACGCCAAGAGGGTTAACCCCAATGTATTCGAGCTCGTATGCGAGGTCCCCTATCTATATGACGATAGGCTCGATATGGACATAGAGATAGGAATCCCCAGGAGGGATGTACTTAGGTTAGTCCACGAGAAGATGAAACAGCTGTTAATGGATATGCGTGAGCTCAACGAGAAGATGAGCAAGTTCATGAATTACGAGAACCCATTTTATGAGTCCTTCAGCGAGTTCTTGAAGTTCAGCGAGAGCTACCTGAAGGCTGAAGAAAAATGGATTGAAACGGATCCACAATTGGATGAGAGCGCCACCGTGGCACAGGCGTTCGACGCGTACAAGGACATATACTTCTCGGGGCTTCTGCGCTATGGCCTAGCCCACCGTGCACTATCCTTAGAGGTCAAGAAGCATAGGAACAAAAAGCTCGAGGAATTGGATAAGCAAGTATTAGGCAACATAGAGAGGCTCCTGACCAAAGCAGGTAAACTGATGAAGTATAGGGTAGTCCCCGTTAAGAACTTGGTAAGCATACAACTAGCCGCTATGATCTCCACGGTCGCGTTCGCCTGAAGCTGATTTATATTTTTATAAACAAGGATCTATATTCCATTGCACAATGACGTCACGCCTAAGGTGATCGCCCTTGCAAATTGAGGCATTGACAGTAGCGTTCTCATTGGTGTTCTTAGCCGAATTAGGGGATAAGACACAATTAACCGTAATCGCCTTAAGCGCTAAGGAGGAGCCCCTAAGGGTTCTACTGGGGGCGATGGGGGCCTTTGTGTTGATTAGTTGCCTAAGCGTCCTGCTGGGAAATGCGCTTACCGCTATCATCCCCCTAATATTCATTAGGGCTTTGTCCGGACTAGTTTTTATAGCGCTCGGTTTGTTCACTTTAGTGAGATCGGATGTCCTAGAGGACGGGGAGAGGTGCGCAAAAGGGACAGGGCTTCTCAAGTGTTTTTCCCTTGTATGTCTCATGGAGTTAGGGGACAAGACGCAGTTGACTACCGTGATGATCTCGGCTAGATATGGTGATTTGCTAGCGGTTACTAGTGGAGTCCTCTTAGCTTTTCTGGCCGTAACGACGCTCGGCGTATTACTAGGAGCGAAGTTGCTCAAGAAGATCCCGAAACGCCTATTGAATATCGCGTCCTCGGCTCTCTTCATATGTTTCGGCATATGGTTTATCGCGGACGTCTGGCATAGCTTAATGGGGAGCGCCTTAACGAAGCTGTCAAATATTTGAAAGATCAATATGGGCATTGAAAGATGTGGCACGATGTTTATCTTAAGATGAGGGTTTTTCCTCCCCCTCCAAGCACCTCCTACCGCGTGGTGATAAAGCCTATGACCCCTCGGTGGGGGGTGCAAATGAGGAGGGGGAGCGGGGTTACCCCGATAGAGGGTAAGGGTGATGATATGCCCCCGATGAACCCAAGAGGGGGACTAAGCCTAATGAACCCCAAGGGTTCGGTAGACCAGACAATTAATGCCTATGAAGGTCTATCGAACCTGAACCCCTAACCTTTACCTTCATGCACCATGTGAAGAAACCCTTTATAGACATATCAGCTTAATCTTTCCCAGCTAGGGGGAATGCCCTTGGGTCAAGGAGATGTAGTAGTTGGTTTTCTAGGTGGTCGCACGGTTATCATAAAGGATAAGAAAGATGCCAGGCGCGTTTACGATGAGCATTATGGTAGCTTTAATGATCAAGGCTTGCTTGAGCTACATGGGGTTGAAGCAGTCCACCTAATTGACAGGAGGAAGTTAAAGGTAGTAGACGCGGAGGGAAGGGAGTTAGGGATACATGAATTAGCCGAGTACTTCACCAAGTTCAACCCCGAATTCTGGGTAGAATACCTCGTGTACTCCGACTTAAGGAAGCGAGGCTATGTGCTCAAGCCCATAAGCGGTGAGGGAGCGACCTTTGCTCTATACGAGAGAGGAGCCAACCCGGACTATGAGCCCTCCAAGTACATAGTGTATGTCGTGAGGGAGGGCGTGAAGATGGACTTCAGAGATCTAGAGCATATAAGCGACTTAGCTAGGCGTCTCAGGAAGGAACCGATACTAGCGATAGTGGATAGACAGGGCGATATCGCTTATTATAGTGTTAGCACAGTATCCTTATGAAGGGGATAGCTTGATAACGTATTCCGATATAATGCGAATCTATAAGAAGATCCGTGCAATGAACGCTAAGGCCTTCTTTACGCTTAAGGGCACGAGATACAGGCTCGTCATAGATAGGTATATACACGCACGCGACCCTGAGGACCGCAGGGTATCCTGGACTCAGGCCTTTGGCTCAAAATTACCACATGATGTCCTGAACACCTACGAGGTAGTGAACGTCAGGATCTTAAGTAAGGAGAGAGAGCTAGACTTCAAGGATCTTAAGGAATTCTTAAAATGGATAAGCTAGGTCCATGTACCTCCCCCCGATGTTCCTCCGTAGCCGTAAGTAGAATAGAAGCCTACTGATAATGGAATATGGCGCCCCGGCCGGGATTTGAACCCGGGCCTGGCGGGTGACAGCCGCCCATTCTAACCGGGCTAAACTACCGGTTCGCGCCAAGATGTACTTGGTGGCGCGCTCCTAGGCCGGGGCTATATAGCATCTAATCATGAGGTTTACTTAAACTTTTCTTCAATGAGCTCCATGTAGTAGGGAGCTTATCGGTATATCCTCTTATTCCAGGGCATGAATGGGATCAACGCCATCATAGTCGCCTCCCTAGTGAGATCCTCGCGTTTAACTATATTCCGCGTCAAGAAGCCTATTGCGCCCATCTTCTCCCCTATATCATCTATTCCAGAAAGCTCTATCATCGCGGTTTCCATCTCCACTCCATCTTCAAGAACCCTCTTCACGACATAGGGCGGCACTAGGAAGCCAGAACTTATGCCTATCCCTAATTCGCCCTCTCGAGATAAGATCGCAGCCACCTGTACGTCGATCCACATGTCCCCGTGTAACTTGATCCACCCTGCCTCCACTCCTACCCCGTGTACTGCATCCCTGACTACCTTTAAGGCCTCCTCAGCTCTGTTCATAGCTCCTCTGATAGTCTCCTCAAGCGATAAAGGCTGAGGAGATACGCCGCTCTCAACGGCGATACCCCTTACGCTTATATCAGCTCCGAAAATGCTCGTGTATGCTTCCCTTACGCCCTTTATCTTAACAGGATTCAGTGAGCCTATGGCCACGATCATAGTAGATTTCACCGCCGGTTAGGCTCTTGAATAACATACTAATAGCCTTTAAAGGATATGGTTTAAAAGTAATAATGGGGATTGTTTTGAACTCTGAGCTGGCTAGGCTTTTCGCAGAGGAATTGGATGTTAATGAGTTAGGCTTCGTTTATTTAGGGAGCGCTGGTGTCGTATTTAGGGTTAATGGTATCACGTTTGTTATCGATGCAGGAGATCTTCTCGAGGAGGAGGACATAGCCGTACTTGAAAGACCAGTCATAGCGCTTTACACTCATAGGCATGGAGACCACTTTCACGCGCGAGTCGCCATGAGGCTTTATGAGTTGAAGGGCGCGGTCATAATAGCGAACGATAAAGTCTACGAGGAACTCGAGGCCTTCTTACCTTCAACGCACTTAAAGATGTTGGCCCCCTTAAAGGGGGTTAAGGTGGGCGAAGCCGCGATATACGCGATAAAGGCTAATCACATAGAGCCAGCCAACATGTACTATATAATCCTTAAGAAGATGAGGATCTTCCACGGGGATAGCTCGGGCTACGTGAACTTATCTAAGCTTAGAGCTAATGTGGCCTTTCTCCCTGTAGGAGCCCCCTCGCCGGATGCCTCACCGACGGATGCGGCGAAGATGGCTCGGGATCTTAATGTCGAATATGTTGTAGCTGTGCATGGCGATGATGAACAAAAGAATGCCTTTAGGAAAATGCTTGAAGCAAGTATTATGAAGGTCATAGTCCCCCGTGAAAGGGAGTTCGTAAGGATCAGGCTAAGCTGATATCTCGTGAGGTAATAAAACAGTGTTTGTAGCAAATAAGCCTCCATGTCTAGAGGGCTTTCCCCAGCTGGAAAATTCGCGCCGGATATATACTTTACATAATTATTTAATATGGGGCTCAGCATGTAAACATCGCTATGAAACACGACAAATCATCTACTTTTTTGTTGTAAGGCACGGCGCATAAGATACTCCTCAAGTTCTATTATGCGTAGCCTAACCGCCTCCTTGATGAATTCGCTCCTAGAGGTATAGCCCAGCTCGCGGTTCTCAATTATGCGATCCACTTGCGAGAGGAGATCCTCCGGCAGTTGTACAGTCCTCCACCTCTTCTTCCTCTTCGTTCGCTTGACCATGTAATATCTCACCTTTCTGTATCTCATAGCGTAAGATAAGCTTAAAACATGTTCTGATATACTTTTGAGAGAAGAGTGGGACAAATATGAGATACAAAGCAGTGCAGATACCCGAGGAGATGTTCGAGAAGATCAAGGAGCTGATAGAAGGAAACCCTGGATTAGGATATCCGAGCGTTAGAAGCTTCATAGAGGATGCCGTATATAGACATGTAAGGCAACTTAACAAGGTAATACATTTACTTAAAGAAAATACTAATGAGCGATATTGCGAAAAGGAGGGTTCTAACTCATGAACCCAGAGGATATAACAAGGTTATTATCCGCCTACAACGTGATACTAGTCAAGGTAAACGATCTGGAGAGAGTTCATGAATTGCTGGCGGGCTTGTTAAAGAGGATCATATGGTATAGAAACTTAACAGCGATAATCCTATTGGGAAGCAGACCAGCCGAGGACGTAATGCGTAAGCTCGATGAGCATGGATTCCAGGTGAGTAAGGCTATAAGGGAAGGTAGATTACTCCTCATAGATTCCCTAACTAAGAGCATCGGCGGCCTTCCCGTGAGGGGGACGCTCTATGTATCGTCGCCTAGTGACCTAAACGAGCTCCAATTAAATGTGGAGAAGGGTTTAAGGAGATCCCGTGCCAAGCGTAGAAAGGCGTGTTTGTTAATTGAAGGCCTCTCTACGTTTCTGATATTTAACACTGCAAACAAGGTCCTCCAGTTCCTCATATTTCTAATAGGCAGGCTACGGGCCCTAGATTACTACTGCCTCATATTCCACTATGGCAGCGAGCTTGAAGCTAGAATAGAGAACGTCGTTAAACAGTACGTGGATAAGGTATACGAGGATGATAGGACGCGGATTTCGAACGCCCCTCTACATCACTAAAACAGCAATAGTGACATGAAGCTCCTTGAACTCCTCATAAAATTATGGCAGGATTAATATAACTTTCCCTTACTAGGGGAAAGGCATTCTTTGGGGAATAATAGGCCGCTTAGGGTCTTTGAGGCCTATCTTCTACTTCCCTTCTTTCTTCCCGTACGCCTAGCTGCTATATGCCCGACTTTGGCGCCAGGCGGGGCATGTCTCGAAGCAGGCGGGGATCCAGTAGGATGCTGCCCTCCTCCATGGGGATGTGCATAGGCACCCATGGCCTTTCCCCTCACTATAGGCCATTTCCTAGCCCGTGCTCTCCACTTGTGGTAAGCCTTTCCCGCCTTCAGAAGCGGTTTCTCTATCCTCCCCCCTCCAGCGCATATCCCTATCGTAGCCCTACAGGTGTTCGGTATGAGCTTAGTCCTCTTACTCGGTAGCTGTATTATCGTCCCGTTCTCCGTATGTGTCAATATTATCGCGTATGAACCTCCGGTTCGAGCTATCTTGCCCCCATCTCCTGGCCTTAGCTCTACGTTACACACCATAGTGCCCTCTGGTATTTCGCCGACTGGGAGGATATTACCAGGTATGGGGGCAGCCTTAGCCCCTAGCCATATCTCCTGGCCTAACACGAGTCCCTCTGGGGCGATGGTAATGAACTCCGTTCCATCCTCCATCCTCACTCTTGCGCGCGGGGCATTACAGCCGGAATCGTGGAAGATATCAACTACCCTGCCCCTCAACGCACCCTTTATGTGTTCCTCCTTTAGATGAGGATACCTAGCAGGTCCCTCCCTACGCCAAGAGGGCGACCTGAACGTGCTTCCCCCTCTTCCCTTCCTCTGTACTAAAATCCTCTTGCCCAATGTTATTCACCACCTTGCCAACTAGAATATGCCTATCCTCATGGCTATATCCGAGGCCTTATACTCCGGAGCTAGCTTAACATAGGCCTTTTTCTCCCCTTCAGGGGTAATTAGCGTATTCACTTTGACGACTCTTACGCCATAGAGCTTCTCCACGGCCTCCCTTATTTGCTTTTTGGTAGCCCTTCTATTAACTATGAAGGTCAGTTTGTTCTCCCTCTCTATTAGCTCCACCGCTTTCTCCGTTATCACCGGGCGTATTATTATGCTATATGGGTTGAAGTTGCTCATAGACATTACCTCACGGACTAAGCCATTCATCTAACTTAGTTACGGCATCCTTGGTCCATACCGTAAGCCTACCCGGTTCTCCACCGGGCGCGAGTAGCTCCACGTTAAGGTTGTATACCAGTGCTACATCTACACCTGGCAAGTTCCTGGCGGCCCTTATTATGCCCTCATCCTCGGACACTACTATCAACACGCTCTTACCCCTCTTATAACGCCTTCCCCTCCTCTTACCCTTACCCGCTCTTATCCTTATCCTCCTCTTGACTCTCTCGACATCATCCCATAACCCAAGTTTCATGAATATCTCCCTTACCTCCCTCGTCTTCTTTACTTCCTCTAACTCGTTTACGACGATCAGCGGTATTTCGGGCACGCCGCTTATTATATGCCCTCTTTTCTCTACTAGCTCGGGTATGGCGGTCGCTGCTATGGCGCTTCTTATCGCAAGCCGCCTTTCCTTTTTATTTATCAATTCATGAACTACCTTTTCAACCCTTGGCGGATGAGGCCTATAGCCACCCACTGTCATAGGGGCGAACGCTGCACTACTGGTTCCCTTTATCCTGGGCACCCTGGCCACACCGTATCCAGCTCCCCAGCTTTCCGCTGTTGTACGCTTACCGGCTAGCCTATCCCTTCCCTGCGGCTGTATCCTGGCGGTAATCGATGATATCACGGCTCTCCTTATTATGTCCCTTCTAACGGGGGTTTCAAAGACCGTTGGTAATTTTACTTTATCGACCGCCTCCCTATTCAGATCATATACCTCTATGACCTTGCTCATCCCTTTCCCGCCTCCATAACCGGCTTCGAGCTTACATAGATGAGAGACGGCTTCTGCGCATGAGCTCGTATTCTCCTTCCCGGCCTGATCGCTATTCTCAACTTAATTAGTCTCTTAATGGGACCTGGTACTGATCCCTCAACGATCACGTAATCACTACGTATGATACCGTAACGCTTCCAACCGCCGCTTGGGTTTACCTCGTTCGGATCCTCCCCTACCTTCAGAATTCTCTTATTGTATTCTGTCCTCTGATGGAAGCCCATCTGCCCAGCTTGGACGGAGGTGAACATTGGCCCTGGGTGCCTAGGCCCTCTTGTACCGCCTTTCCTGGAGCCCTTTCTGTGCTTGTGCCATCTGGGTAGCTCCTTAACGCCAAATCGCTTAACGGGCCCCTGTGTTCCCTTGCCTTTAGTGATGCTCACGGCATCAACGTAGTCTCCCTCTTCGAAAACTTCGCCTATCCTCACTTCCTTCCCTATGAGTCCCCTGAGGTACTCGAACTGTTCTTTGATATCGCCGCCATCGATCTTTATCTCAAAGATCTCAGGCTTCTTCTTATGTATTCCCGCCTTCCGGGGCTGCGTCGCTACTATCGCCCTAAACTCTACGATCTCACCTAACCTCGCCTCTATCTTCTTTATCTGCTTCTCCTGGTCGTATTCTTCAGGGACAGTAAAGACCCTTTTTAAGTCCTCAGGCGGCTTCGGTAGCCATACTTCACCAATGGCCTTAAGTCCTCCTACATCCTTGGAGTAAGCTCTAAAACCGACTACCAGCAGAGGAGGTGTTTCTATGACCGTAGCGCTCTTTATCACTTGTCTGCCGAAGAACGGGCTATTACTTCTATCCTCTGTCATAAGGACGTGTACCATACCCACCTTATAACCAGCAAAACCCAGCATCCTAGGCTTATCGCTTACTATGGTGGGCCAGCTCCTGATACGGGCTACTATCCTCCCCGCTCGCTTCCTGGGCCATACGCCCATGCTACCTCTTCGCGGTCTCCTCTTTCCCATCAGCGTCGCCCTCTTAACCTGTAGTCTTCGTTATTCTAACGGGCCCTCAATAAATATTTTCTCCCTCATCCATCGTCCTAGGTACAGGAGGTTTGTCTTCGAAAGAGATGATCTCTCTATGGGATCAATTCGTTTAAGATGGCTAACGTCGCAAAAAGGGCTTCCTCTGTCCTAACAGTCTCGACGCCCTGTTGCGGAATGAAGTTCACCACGTAGGGTATCTCATCCTCTAATGCGAATCCCTCGTCTTTGGCCATCTCATAAAGCCCCTCATCAGGAGCGCCGAATATGAGTAGCATCCCTCCTCTTCCTATAGCCCTTTTAACCATGCGTTCCATGGCCTTAGAAATAGGAGTTCCCCATTTAGAAGTACCTACAAGGAGCCCCTTTTCGTATTCGCTCTTGATGAGCCCCTTTAGACTATTGTAAGTCCTGCCTATGTGAGGCCTCCAGTAAAAGGGTACCTGCTCCTCCTTGACTAACCTCGATAGCAGGTACCGTCCCTTCAGGCCTAGAATCCTCACCAGGACATGATCTCCTCTCCTCCTATCTCTGGCATTAGGTAGTAAAGCCCTATATCGCATCCCTACGTCCAGTATCGCGCTTAAGCCCCTCTTAACGAGGACTATCCCCTCCCTATACCCATACCTTAAAGCGCCCTCTACATCCACTGGCGTAGTATGAGCAGGGGCCTTAAGCGGAGGTAGCAGGCCCGCATACCTGAGCTCTGTCCTGAGGGGTATGTACTTCTTGAGATAAGGCGGTGTGAAGTGATATTTCATTAGATCCCTGATCAACTTCCCCTCATCCGGTCTCCTACGATAGAACACCACTTCATCAACGCGAAAAATAGCCAAAGCCCTACCAATTATACCTATTTTTATGGTCTTCTCCCTTAAAGAGGGTGCCTCAGATAGCACGTTAGTCGGTAACGCTACCCTCAGCCTGACCCGCCTGCGCGGTGGAGGCCATGTTATCGACATCCCTTATGAAGGCTACCTCCTCTTCTTGGATTTCCCTCTGCGTGCTGCTTTGCTTTTCCCGCTGCCCTTCTCCGAAAGGCCTATTTGAAGTAGGGATGTCCTCTGTCTTCCTCCCATATCACTCTCCTCCTGCGCTTTTCACCCTCCAATATGCGACTTTACCCCTTTTTATTTCTTCCACCCTCCCCTCTTTGAGAAGGAGTCTGAGTATGTAGAACGCTTGGGAATGCGTGAGTCCGATCTCCCTAACGACCTCCGATGTGGACATCTCCCCCTTGTTAGACAATATATTATAGACCTCTTCCTTCCTCTCCTTTATCCTCTCAGTCATCCTGCGAGGCAAGTTATCACCGATCCTAAAGTATCGGCTGAATGCGAAAAATAAACTTTCTGGCTTAATGCCCTAGATATTAAGCCAATAAGGAGAGCACGATTAGATCCTCCTAGAGCCCACTAATCGCCTAAGCGCTGGATAGACCTCTAATGCCCTCTCCTGGACTATTATGCCCTGATACTGCAGGAGTATGTCTATGAGCAGTAGGATGCCCATTCCGCTTCCCAGTGCCCCGAACATATCCGCTAACGCGGCTATAAGCCCTACCACGAGTCCGCTAATCACGCTTAGTACTGGTATGTATCTTTTAAGCACGGACGCTATTATCTTCGTGGACTTCCTAAAGCCCGGTATTTGAAGGCCCGCCTGCACGAGCTGTTCCGCTTGGCTTCTGGGATCCATCCCTGACGTTTCAACCCATGCTATGGCGAAGAACACGCATATGATAGCGAATAAGACGGTATAGATCAGCGCCCTCATGGGATCCCGAGCTACTTCCATAAGGCCTCGAGGAGGCGACATGTAATATAATAAGCCGCCAACCAGAACCGATCTGCCGTCCTCGAGTTTATACTGCGCTAAATAGTTCAGCCACCATGCATCCTTAAACCTAGATGAGAGTAAGTTAGCCATCATGTATAGATTAGCCATGAGCGCAGCCGCTAAGATGACCGGGACATTGGATACATATAAGAACTTGAGGGGTATCTTGGCCCTAAGCCCCCCATACCTCGCGTGTATCACCGGTAACTCTATCCTCACGCCCTCAAGGTACATTATGACTAGAAACGTGCATATCATCGCTATAAGCCCTACTATATCTGGGAGTCCGTGAGGTCTACTAAATGCCTTGGAGAGCGCTCCCCAGTCGCTATTAGTTATAGCCGATGAAAGGGTCACTATTAAGGCGTTAAAGGCGCCTAAGGGTAAGCCGTCATCCATCGTAAATGGTGAGAAGCAGAGCCAGAATATCTGTTGTGCCACTCCTGCTGCTATGAAGAGGCTAACCCCGCTTCCTAGCCCCCATCCCTTCTGGACTAGCTCATCTAGTAGTAAGATGGCTATTCCCGCTACCGTCAATTGCAGGAATATGGCCGTAGACGCCCAGAAGGGCAGGTTCCCGTAGACGCCGCTGAAAGCGTAGATCCCGGATTCCAAGAAGACGAATATCAACGAGAACATCTTCTGCCCCCCTGTGAACCTCGCTCTCTCCTTAGGATCTGTGAGGTCCACGTCTATTATCTTGCTACCCACGAGCAACTGGAAGATTAAGCCCGCTGTGACTATGGGCCCTATCCCAAGTTCAGCAAGGGTTCCCCTCTTAGAGGCGAATATCATCCTGAGGAAGAAGAAGGGTTCATAGACATCCCGGCTCAGTGAGAGGGGAAAGAGGGGTACCTCGCACATCACTAAATAGATCGTCAGCACTACGCCGGTCCAGAAAACCTTCTCCCTAAAGGTGACAGGACGCCGAGGGCGCGGCACCTCTGGCAGGACCCTCATGAAGGGCTCAAGCTTCCCCAGGAACTTAGACATATCCTGCCCCTTATTCCGCTACTATAACCTCCCCGCCAGCACTCTTAATCTTTTCCATAGCTCGCTCCGTAAAGCTGGGCGCTTTTACTATGAGCCTCTTAGTGACCCTACCTCCGCCTAACACTTTGTTAAAGCCCAGCTCGCTCACATCTATGAATATGCCCTCCCCCTCTTTCCTAGCTATCCCCTTTAAGACCAAGTTCTCAGCCTCGGAATCGAGCCATCCCACGTTAACTCCCTGGACCTCCCTAACTAATTTGGGAGGCCTCGTGAAGCCATGTTTACCGAAGTAATCAGGGGCGTACTTCACGACCCAGGTCCAGAAGTGCTTATGCATGCCGGCATGTCCGACTCCTCCCTTTCTACCGCTCTTCCTATGTTGCCCTACCCTTCCCCAACCACAAGTCCTAGTTCCCCGCATGTACCTAGATTTCTTCTTCCTCCTCACTACCATTTCAAGTTCACCTATGCCATTCTCCTTATCAAATCATTAATGGCCGCTCCCCTATACCCGAGTTCACCACCGGCCTTATAGGGTTTCTTTATGCTCCCCTTAAACCCCCCGCTCGGAGGTGACAGCCTGAAGACGGGCTTAAGTCGCGGTACCTGTTCCAGTCGCGCCTCCCCTTCTATTACCGCCTTTGCGAAATCCTCTATCGATTCGAATCCTAGTTTTTTCACATGGGCGTCCTCCAGCTTCCTATTGCCTATTAACCTCCCTCGCCGCCTCAATAGTATGGCTAAGGTCTCTGCATCTATCTCTCCCCAGGTCACGTAATCTTTAACTTTATTCAACATCCCCAAGTAACTCGGCCTATCATCAATTATGACGCAATGATGCTTCCTGATAAGCCTTAACATCTTAAGCGTATCCTCTATGTCCCCCGGAACCCCTGAAGTCCCCTTTATCCTTATTACCGCGAGCATCCTTTTCATCGTAGATCCCCTGTTCATGGCCTCGCACTTTAGCTCCAGTCCTTAGGGTGCTTGAACTTGTACGTGTTCTTTAAGGCCTCATAAGTCGCTTTGACGAAGTTCAGCGTGGTCCTGGTCTCGCCTATCGTCCTAGTCCATACATCCTTAATCCCTGCCATCCTCAGTACCACCTTCGCTACTTCTCCGGCCACTAGGCCGACGCCCTTAGGAGCCGGGATCAGTATGACCTCAACGCTACCTGATTTCCCGCTCACCTTTATCGGAACGCTATGCGGTTCATTACATGAACATTCCCAGCTTCCGCATCCGCGTCTGACAGGGATTATGTTAAGCTTCGCATTCATTATGGCCTTCTCTATGGCGACCCGTATCTGCTTAGCCTTACCTATACCTACCCCTATATGACCGTCCTCATCCCCTACTACTACCAATACCTGAAATCGGCTAATTTCCCCAGCTTACGGGCCCCTAAGGGCTGTCCGTCTGTTTTTGCACTAAATTCACGTTGACTATCTCGTGCTTCAGGTTAGGAAGCAAGGCGTCTATTATCTCTATCTCCTTTATCGGCAAGTTCATCTCAAAGAGCTGGTCGATCGATGTGATCTTGCCCTCCTTGACCAGCATGCCTACCCTAGTCTTAGGGACCCACTCCTCCATCTCCGTTGATGCATATGCCATAGCATCACCTCAGGCTAGCTACATAGCTCTTAGGAAGGTTATAAATATTATTTCATTCCTGACTTTTGAGCTCTAAGCCCTATTAAACCTAGCTAGGATCAGGTTCTTGATCTTTTCAAAATGTTCTGGAAGGACCTTTGGATCAAGTCCTCTCTTTAAGTAACCGGAAAACCTCCTGAGATAGACCTCCGGCTCATTAGCTTCTAGGGCTTTCGCATAACTGGCTATATGTTCCCCTCGTATCCTATCCTCCGGGGGGAACATGGAGGGATCGCATGGTACCTTTAATCCAGCGTCTATAGCGCCCTTCAAAGCGGAAAAGACCCTCGTCTTAGGTATGGCCCTGTGAAGCCCTATATCGGGTATGGCCTCCTTGATGCCAGCTTTAAGGGCTTTTAGGCCTACGAGCAGTCCGACTAAATAGGCCGCAGGGATGTTGTTCGTATCCCCTAACCATCCGTAATCCCTTCGTAATTCATTACTGTGAACCATTACTACGATTTCATCTCCTTCAGGCTTAGCTACCGCAATCTGTGCAATCATGTGGTTTAGCGTCTTGCGTACCACGAGCCGGGGCTTACCAGAGAGGAGCATCTTCCTCCTTTTATAGTAATTAGTCAGCCCCTCCCTCCTTCGACGGAAGGGTACCCTATATCTAGCGCCTCTGGCCACCCTCATCACCTCCTAGCTAGATTGCGCTCCCTTATGTACATCTTTAAGCTAGCGATGCTGGCGAACTCGCCGCCTTTAGCCTTACGATATAGCATCCTATATGTTCTTCTGGTTATTATCCTCCTCCTTCTGAGGTACTTAAGGAACCTTCGTATCGCTCTTATCTTAACAACCCACATCCTCTTACTATCCACCCTACTGCCCTTACGGCTCCCCGGCCCCCTCCTCTGCCCCCTCTTCTTCTTCCTGTGTCTCTCCCTAGCGCGAACCCTACTAACCCCTTTCTTGGGCTTGGCCTTTATGACGCCATCCTTTATGAGTTTACGTACGTCTTCCCTGGTTACCGCGCCGAGCACGTCCTCTATCCTCTCTGGGTCTATCCACACCCTATGAACCCCCACCCCCAATATACTCGCTGCCATGCGCCTTATGGTGGTCAGCTGCTCAGCGGTCATATTTACTCTCCCTCCTTAATCGCCTCTAATGCCCGCTTACCCGGATTGAGGACGACAAGTCCTAATTCGGTTGCCCTTCTAATTATAGTTAACCTCTTCCTTAACCCTACGGAAGCCGCTATCCTTACGGCATATACACGAGGATTGAGCCCCTCGAGCTCTTCTGGCGAATGTACTATTACCTCCTTGAACCCGCTTGGATGAACCCCTCGTACGAGCTTAGGCGCCCTATAACCTATCTTGACCTTAGGTGGATATCCCTTTATCTCAAGCCTTATCTTGTTATCGAGGCCCCTTGGCTTCCGCCAGCTTCCCTGGACACGCTTGAACCTCCAGGCGTCTATCCTGATGAAGTTGGGCTTCTTACGCTTAGCTAACTGCCTTATCCTAAGGAGACGGGCCTTACTAGGCGAAAGCTTGGGTTTGACCTTAATGCCTTCCTCCATGGGTCATCCCTCTAGTAGACGTAAGCCAGTAGGACCCCCCCAATACCTAACTTCCTGGCCTCGATATGCGACATCACACCACGGGACGTAGATAATATGAGTATGCCGATACCCCTCGCTGGCAGGTACTTGCTCTCCCACATTTCGATCTCCCTCCACTTCACTGGGTACCTGGGCTTGATGACTCCGCATTTATTGATCCTCCCCAGAAGCTGTACCCTGAACTTCCCTGAACGCTTATCATCTATGTACTCAAATTCTCCTATGTAGCCGTGTTGTTGCATGACCCTTAGCACACGGGCTATGAGCTTGGAGGCCGGATATATCAGGCATTCGTCGTATCCGCGTATCTCATTATTCATTATCGTCGCCAGGGCATTAGCTAACGTATCAAGCATGACCATGTTCTCACCCTAATTACATGTACTTCTTAAAGCCCATTTTCTGGGCTACTTCCCTGAAGCACCTTCGACATATGTTTATACCGTACTTCCTTATGAGAGCCTCATGCGTACCGCATATCCTACACCTGCGCGCTCCCTTTCCGTACTTCCTCTCCTTCGGAGGTCTGTGTTTAGCCATATCACTCACCGTCCTTAGATAACTTTCACGTTGAATTTCTCCTCTAAAAACCTTATCGCCTCCTCCTTCGTTACCCTATGGTTCTTACCTATTTTAGATTTCTTCCTCCTTCGCCGCGCGACCCTATATCCAGGTCTCGCTAATGAAACGCAGACGTCCATACCGAAGACGCCTAACCTCGGGTCATACTTCATGCCAGGGATCCTTATGTGCTCCTCTATGCCAAACGAGAAGTTCCCGAACCTATCTATACTGGAGCCCCTTATCCTATACTCAACCGCTTCAAAGGCCTTATTCAGGAATTCATATGCCCTCTCGCCCCTTAGGGTGACCACACATGCTATGTTCTCTCCTCGTCTTATGCCGAACTCCCTTATCGTCCTCTTGGCCTTTCTAAAGGACGGCTTCTGACCGGTTAGTTGTTCAAGTATCGTAGCGGCTTTCATGAGTTTTTCGCCCGATTCGCCGACGGCCATGTTCACGACTACCTTGTCTATAATTATCCTCCTCATCGGGTTCTCTTCCTTCTTAACGACCATCGTTTCCTGGCTCATCCTATCACCTCTTTAGGTAGCGAAATGAGGGGCTCCTCTTTCCCTAGCACGAACACATACTTCATTACGGTCCTTATGTTCTCGCCTTTATTGCTTTCAAGGGTTACAACGGCATCCCTTCTCTTGAATATCTGCCTTATCTCCCTGATCCTACCCACTCTACCTACGTTCCTTCCTCCAGTAACTATGGCTATGGCTCCCTCCTCCAACTTCACATGATCCACTATGTCCTGCTTAGGGATCGATATCTTAATGACATCATACGTCCTGTAAATATCTTCTTCTGGGTTTAAGGGATTGGCTATTTGGATTATGTGGTTCCTCCCATCGTGAAGGTTCAGCTGTATGTTACCGCCTTTAATCATGGTCTTGTTCTCTATCCTACATAGCTTAAACTGCGCCTCTTCCGGCGATATCTCATGTAACGCCATGAACTTAACGGGATAAGGTATCACCCTATAGTACTCCTCCAATCGCGGTATCTCTATGACGTCCATAAACCCGACGGGGAACTTATAGTCACGCCTCACCTTACCGTCTACCTTGAACTCACCTTTAGCTATCAAACGCCGAGCCTCCTTAGCCGTCTTAGCGTAGCCCAGTACGTCCCTCACTATTATCAGTAGCGGCAAACACCTCAGTATCGGGTGAGGGCCAGGTGAGGGCTTTACAGTCCACTTCCTCTCTTTCCTGAGGATAGGCCAGAAAGGCGGGGCTACGAGCCTCTTCATATGCGCTTTACTACCCGTTCGCTCCTTAGGCACTTGCGCTCACCTCCTTCTTTCTCTCTAAGGCCCTTCTCCTCCTCTCATCGGATAAATCCAATTTGGTTATCATGACTTTAGACGGGTGAATAGGGATGAAGACCTGCGTGCCGTCAGCCCTCCTCCTAGTTAATCCCTCTACATATATCTTGACCTTCTTAAGATCGACTCTGGTCACCTTCCCCTCATGCCCCTTGAAGTCGCCGCGCAAGATGAGGACAGTATCCCCTTTCCTAACGGGCAGGGATCTGGCGCCATACTCCCTGCGTAGCTCCTCTGATAGATGCGCTGACACGAACTTATGCCTTCTATGAAGTGGTGCGGTGAAGTATTCCTTCCTCTGTTTTCTAGGTTGCCTGGGAGAGAGACCCTTAGCCACAGTGCCCACCGAGTACGGAGGCTAAAATGCTTAGGATAAATATAAGGATTTATGTTACTCCTCTATGAACTGCCCTCCTCAGCTGCCCGCTCTCGCTCCTCTTGTTCCTTTCTACGCTTCAAGACGTCTGCCTTAACCCTAGCCCAATCGATGTACCTTGTTACTATCTCCCTTAGGTGGCTTTTGAGCAGTTTAAGGGCTTTATCGGTACCGAGCCTAGCTGTATTCCACGTCACGAAGGGTGGGTAAAATGATGCGCCTGTTATCTTGAGCCGCCCTTCATCGTCGACATCAAACTTTATGAATCCCAGCTCCCTTAGGAAACAGACATCGTTAGGGCATAGTATGTCGATCTCGTTCATCTCCTTCTTCAAGTAGAGTAGCTTATATTCCGCAGGTGAACTTATGTACCTCCCACAAGGACATTGTATGATCTCTTCCTCTTTCACCTTTTCCTTAACAGCTTCAACCTCACTACTGCTCATTTCAGGAATACCTCTTCTTAATCTTTCCCCTTGAAGTTAAGGGGA
>JAGGXX010000034.1 GCA_021162845.1 Thermoprotei archaeon
GAAAGATGACTAGATATGACGTAAATATTACGAGAAAAGCCCTAAAGGAACTTAATAAATTAGACCCGCACTCGAGAAATAGGATTCTAGAAGCACTCATTATTCTCCGTGATTATGGTTTTACGAGACAAAACGAAACATGTACGCTTCTTACGTTCTTTATATAGATGATTGCTCAGCGTAGTGCGACTATTTTTACCGTTTTCTTTCTTATGATAATTAATTTATTATACGCATCTTTTATTCTTTCTAGTGTGGATAGTATCCGCTCGGCTATGTACGATGGATCTAATGGTGGTATTCGTAATAGGATTACTCCTGTGATACCAGGATTTGAAAGAGCTATTCTCCCAAAGTCTTTATCAAACGTTATTATAATTCGTCTTTCCTTTATAGCTAACTCTACAACCTCTTCATCGGTCATGCCTGGACTAAGCTCCCAGACCGAGACCACATCATATCCTCTCTCTTTAAGTGTAACGATAACTGTCCGAGGGATATTTTCATCCGCTAGAAATCTAGGCTTTGACAATAACTTCCTCCCTCAGAACCTTGGCAGCATACTTGATAGCAGCTAATACGTCTTCACGTGAGAGGTGTGGGTACTCTCTCAAGATGTCATCTATGCTCCACCCATTAGATAACAACTCCAAGATGAAATACACGGGAATCCTAGTTCCCTTTATTACTGGTTTGCCTCCCATAATCTTGGGATTGACCACTATTCTATCCTTAGCCCCAGACATCAGCCTTCCCCAAATATCCTTACAACGAAGCGCCTTATTAGAGTATCCGGGAGCCGAGCATGCATATCCGGTGAGGAATCACATCATCGCTGATATCTATTCTGTTTATCGATAATTATGAATTCATGTATGACGCGCCTCTCCCTCCTGAGAAGCTCGGCGGCCAATGCTAGTGCCTCAAGAATCATCTCCTTGTTCAACTGAGGGTATTCCTCAAGTATCTTATCCACCGACATGCCTTCAGCTAGCATTTCCAGTACATCCGAGACCAGAATTCGGGTACCCCTAAATACTGGTTTACCATGGCAAATCCTAGGGTCAGCAACTATCCATTTAAACCTACTAGCCAACATTACCTCTCTCTTCCTCTACAACCTATTATACATGTTAAGCCTTTTTAGGTTAATGTAGCCTATGTGCATATCTAATGACGGCTGCTATCACTTCTGATATCCATTCTATATCCATTTGGATTCCATGCATATCAATGCTATGAATTCATGATATATTAGTACGTTCTCACACGGCGGAGATCCGGGGTTCGAATCCCCGCGGGCCCACCATGATTTCTACACTAGTTAAGTCTTTTAGTCTCTTTAGGAATTATTTTACTAGGTGAAAGGTTTGTCAAGCTCAGAGCTATTAATGGAGATTCGCGAGTTAAAAGAAAGACTAGCAAGGGTTGAGTCTTTACTTAGACTTCTTCTTGAACGTGACGTTCAAGAAGATGAGCCTCTGCCCGATGAAGTTGAGGCCATAGAGTCTAAAGAAGAACTAGTGGAGCTTGAGGAGATTAAGGAGAGACTATGCACGAAATCTAATAGGTGAAATATTTGCGTAAAGCACCATTTAGAGTATTAGTAAAACGTCGAGCAGTTAGGAAGTTAGAAGAACTATCTGAAGCCTATCGAAATAGAGTGCTGAAAGTCCTTGAAATATTGAAGGCAAACCCGCTCCCTTCTTCACATTTTGATATAAAGAAACTAAAAGGATATCAAGATACATTTAGAATTCGGTTAGGCAATATACGGATAGTATATACTATTGACTGGACTTCTAAAAGAATTATAGTTCATTTTATCGGTCCAAGAGGCCAAGCTTATAAATAACGTTTTATCATAATGAAGTATACTGGCTAACATCTACATACATATTTCTAGTGATTGGCAACATACCATGATATTCATTGTAGCTATCATTTTGGATTACATACAAATTGTTTGTATGAATCTCCGCACATCTTAGTGTTCTCACACGGCGGAGATCCGGGGTTCATCGTCTACCCCTTGAACACTGGTTTACCATGGACAAATCTTAGGGTCGATAACGATCACTTAAACCTCTTAGTTAGCATTACTCCTCCCTTACCCATATTACATAAATTCCGCCTTTTAGGCTAATGTAGCCTAGATTCGTCATACATGTCATTGATAAGAACTAAAACTAGCTAAAAAGTAGCCCTAAGGGTTTTACTCGATAACATCCTTGACTCTTCCTATGGCTTCTTCAGATGGCTCGAGCTCCCCCACTTTACTCACCTTCCATATCTCGGTATGTCTATTCACCTCTCCTGGGTCGATCTTCCTTAGCGGTCCAAGCGTCTCCAGCTCTAAGAATAAGTTGTTCGTATAGATCTCGATACTGGATTGAAAGTCGGGGTAAGTAGCACCTTCCTCGTATTTTATCTTCTTCACGAAGAGGTAGCCGCTGGTCCAGTAAGCCGCCCAGGGAGGATTGGCCTTTACGCCTATCTTTATGGGATCTCTGATCTTCGGATCCTGCCTCATGAATACGTAGTTCGTACTCAGGATCAGCCTTTCATCTTTAAGGTCGGTGTAGGGCCATAATGTTATAACCCTGTCCGGTAAGAGCCCCCTCTCATCCACACGCTTAGGCTTTATTGGTGCTATGGCGAAGCCATCCTTCTTCATGAGGGATATCGCCCAGCAGGCGAACTCTATGGGCCATCTACCGATATTCTCGATCTCATGTATAACCTCGACGCTATTCCCATCACTTCTGGGCCTTATTGTGATCCTCTTTCTGATGAAGTTCTCCGGTTCGGGATTGCCCTCTATTATTACTTCTCCACCTCTTATCCTCACGTCCACGGGTTTATCGTCAAGTGAGTAGGATCTGGGCATTGCCTCAGGTGAGACCCATAGCCTATGACCGCCATATATTTTCCACTTGCCCTCTGGTGTATCGATAGCGAATTCCGGGATAACTCCGAATAAGTTGATGTCCGAGTCGTCCTTATGTGCTAGATATAGGATACGGGGTCCTATTTCCACCGGTATGCCTATTATGAGATCGCCCATTCTAACGATTTTCGCCTTAAACCCCTCTACAGTTCCCTCACGGATGGATGCCATAACGCTCACCGAAGAAAACTAGAGCTATCATACGGTTAAAGCTTAATGGTTTTTGATCCATAGTGCGCGAGGACATTGAATGCTCGTATTTTCAGGCTAGCGTTAAGCTTTAACACTTAGTTCCAGTCATATATCAGTCCCAAGAGGGTCCTCGGGATGAGGATTAAGGTAACCGTTTGGAACGAGTTCCTCGTGGAGAAAAGGAATCCAGAAGTGAGGAACGTCTATCCGAACGGCATACACGTCGTAATAGCGGAATTCCTAAGGCGCGAGGGCTTTGATGTTAGGACAGCTACGCTTGAGGAACCAGAGCATGGGTTGTCTAAGGAGATCCTAGAGGACACTGATGTCCTCATATGGTGGGCTCATGCTGCTCATGATAAGGTCAGCGATGCGGTGGTGAGTAGGGTGCATAGGCGTGTGCTTGAGGGCATGGGACTCATCGTCTTGCATTCCGCCCATTACTCCAAGATCTTCCGATGTCTCATGGGGACGACTTGCAGTTTAAAGTGGCGTGAAGCTGGTGAGAAGGAGAGGATATGGGTCGTAGCTCCGTGGCATCCTATAGCTGAAGGGTTAGGGGACTACTTCGAACTCGAGCATACTGAGATGTACGGTGAACCTTTTGATATACCTCCTCCTGATGAGCTAGTTTTCATCAGTTGGTTCAAGGGTGGTGAGGTCTTCCGTAGCGGCTGTTGCTTCTACCGTGGAATGGGGAGGATATTCTACTTTAGGCCAGGCCATGAGACATATCCGATATATCATGATCCTAACGTCCAGCGGGTGATAATAAATGCCGTTCGATGGGCCGCCCCAATCGAGAGACCAAAACCCGTCTTCGGCAACGTCAAGCCTCTGGAGAAGCTGGATTAAGTTATTTTGAATTTTTAATTTTTATGTTTTATTACGATATTAACTACGGACTCGATAAAGAGATGATATTCATAACGTTCACATGCAGGGGTGCTTATGGGCCTGCTGGAGGATAGGCTTCAAGGCTGGAAGCTCTGGATCCCTCTGTTAGCATCTGCTCTCTATCCTCTCATCTTAATAGCCCGTATGCTAGCGTCTAGGGCTTTGCCTTGGTGGTCTGATGGTGGGAATTGGCTTAAGCATATGAATGCTATACTAGGCAACACATACCCAATGTGGGAAGAAGGAACATACCAATACCCACCGCTCTCGTTCTTCATCCTAGCCGCTCTCTATCTCCTCTCCGGGGATCGCATATTCGCGATTAAGGCTGGGCTAACTCTAGCCTTCGTCCTGCGACCTCTTACGACCTATTTACTGGCTACTGAGCTTTTTGAGAGTAAGGTAGGTGGGTTGGCTGCGGCCTGGTTTACCTCCATGGCACCTCTCTTCGTCGAGGTTCTGGGATGGGGTGGATACCCTAATCTGTTAGGCTTTGACCTACTTCCTCTCGCTTTCTTAGCTATACTCAGGTCAGCTAAGAGGCGTCATGGACACAAGGCTTTGTTCCTCATGCTATTCATGTCGGCGTTAATGCCCTTCGTTCATCACCTTACCTTTCTCGTATTCATATGCGTTCTTATGCTCTGGTTCGTATTCCTCCTCGTGCTCAGGAAAGAAGACGTTAAATATGTCCTTCTTTCGTTTGCGGTCAGCATTTCCTCTTTCCTAGCATATAGGTTACTGCTCGCTTGGCCTCCTCAGTTCGTGGTCTTTAATGAGGCGGCCTATTACAGGTTACGCGCTTACCCTGATTTAGGATGGATTTTCAAGAACATGAAGCTGGTCTCAATAATCTTAATAACGATATTCTTCGCGCCCTTCCTCATGGTTAAGAAGAGCGCTAATGTTCGATCGCTCGTATTCCTCCTCGCCTGGCTCTTCGCTCCGCTCATAATGACCTATGGCTACCTACTAGGGATAGCCATAGACTACAATCGCATCTTTTTCTTCACATTCCAGCCCGTGCTGATCATGGCAGCTACTCCAATGGTGGATTTGGATGGGGTCCTATCGATTTTATCCTCCGTCAAAGAACAAGGACTCATAGCCTTCCTAAAAGGGCTTCGTTATTCAAGCTCTAAGTTGCTTCAACTCCTCGCTCTCTCACTCATGATCCTCTCGTTTATGGGACTCGTGTTGATAAACGCGGTAGGCTATGTGACCCTGAGGAATGTGAACTATTGGTACTTCTTCTTAGATAAGTATGGGGACTCTGAGAAGCTAGATGCGGTTAAGTGGATCATGGAGAACACAGGTCCTAGGGCTATATTCGTAACTGAGGAGCCTATGGCTAGGTGGATTGAGGGTTTGGCTGGGAGGAGGGTGATGATGCACCTACACCCAATGTACCTATTCATGACAGGAGAACTAGAAAGAGAAAGAATAGCCAGAGCCCTCCTTTGTTCCGAGAACGGGATGCTCAACGGGATAATATGGGTAATGGATCAAGCCCCCTCAGGCTCTTATGCCCCGCTCGTGGCCTTCTATCTTCAAGGTGCCTACGAGGACACCTTCTATATAGATCTATCTTCCTCTAGCCTAACCTGGGAGAGCGGGAATGTGGTTCATAACTTGAGCCTCGCTAGGCACCTAAATAGCTGGGTACGTTGGCTGGCTCGATCTAGTTCCTTAGGTATACTCGAGGCAGGTTTTAACTACGGTCCCTTCCTCCTCGTGAGGAGGATATCCCTTTACGCTAATGATAAGACCCTCCAGGTAGACTTCACGTTACGAGCTAATCAGGCCCTATTGCCATTGAATTTAACCATCGCGATAAGCCCAGCTAGAGGAACCACCTTCATTGAAATGTACTATGGGCTGGGCGGTCGGATAGCCCTAATAACCAACAGGGGTCTCCTTCTCATAAAATGCGACAAGCCTATTTACGATGCCCTCACACACCAGAATAAACTGCTCTTAGTCTATAGGTGTGAGGAGCCGGAGTATGAGCTCACCCTTAAGTTCTGTATTACATCTAACTGGCTACGTGATAAAGGCGAATCCGTCTTCTCCTATTCTTCTCATGAGCTGATAAGGGCTCATAACATAAGTTACGTCGTAATCCCTCAACTTCCGGTTAACATGTTCAGGGAGGGAAGCGCACGTCTCAGGACGATCTCAGAGTACCAACATCTGCTTAATAATGATAAGTTCACGATTGCTTACATTAATAAACGTGTAATCGTGCTAGCTCCTCGCGTCTCGACCTCCTCCATTAGCCATCATTAAAGGCAATTACCTTCTATCCGCTATCTCATAGTGCTGGGTCATGGGAGACCTATCGCCTTTATGGTATCATCTTCAAGAGCGTATACCCGACATCCGAATATATGAAGAGGAGATAGAGTAAGAAGCTCATGCTCCCGAAGGCCCAGAAGGCATTATTAGCGATGGGGCTACTTGATTTGAAGAGCTTGAGGGACACCTTCTTCCTCACGAAGGGCCATAATGGGGCGAATTCCATGTATGTGAGGAGATCGCCTAGTATGTGGATTAATGTGGCCGAGAAACCAGCTAGGAAACCTATGTGATATCCCAATGGCCGGTAGAGGATTGCGAATAGACCACCGAAGAACGCCGCTGCTAATATGTTGTGCGTGTACTTCCTATGCGCTATCTCGAGTCTTAGGTCTATATCGGGGAGAGTCACTAGTGCTACTATCATCAGGCCGGTCATCAGGCACTCATTCGAGTTTAAATTAAGAATGGAGAAAAGGCCGAATGTTATGAGAAGTGCCATTCCTGCGTGCCCTTTAGCATGCAAGACATCTGGTCCTCCTTAACTGCTCTTTAATTTAACCTATGGTATATCGATATAATGTCGCTTTCCTTAAGTGGGCATCCTTCACATAGTACGTATTGATTCAGCATACCTGGAGATGATTAACGCTTATTTCTCTTCCTCATAACCGTTCTATCTGGTGTTGAAGTTGTTGATTGTAGACTGTCATGTGCATGCCACAGGCAGTGAAAAAGTAGATGCCATAATTAAGACGATGGATGCAGCTGGAATAGATGTCGTCTTCTTATTCTCACCTTATCCCGGATCCCTGGAAGACCCTTACCTCCGTGAGGTGAAGTTCAGCGCTAAAAGACAACGCGAAGTGGCCAAGTTCATAGCTGATATTCAGAGACGCGCTCCGGATAGGATAAAGGGCTTTCTTTGGCTGGAGCCCAGGATAAAGGAGGCACCGGCCATCCTCGAATGGGCTATCTCCGATTTAGAGCTCAGGGGAATTAAGATGATACCACATCATTGGTATCCCTTTGATGAAATGCTCTTCCCCATCTACGAGAAGGTCGAAGAGTTACGCGTTCCAATTCTATTCCATTCTGGGATACTCTTCGGCTTCGCGGATTCATCTCGGTTCTGTAGGCCCGCACATTACGAGGTGCTCCTTAAATTCCCCAAGATAAAGTTCGCGCTTGCACACATAAGCTGGCCATGGGTCGATGAATGCATAGCCGTGTGGGGCCGTTATAGGGCTGCACTTCGTCATGCCAATAAGGATATGAAGGAGATGCAGATGTTCATAGATGCTACGCCAGGTACTCCACCTCTATGGAGGAAAGAGGCCCTACGAAAGGTATTCGCATATGGCGCTGAGGACTTCGTGATGTTTGGTAGCGATAGTACTCCGAGTACTTTAAACCCTCGTGGAAAGCAAGTATGGGAGCGTGACCTACTCATACTTCGCAACGAATTAGGTCTACCAGATCAGACCGTGAGGAAGTATCTAGGGGAGAACGCGCTAAGGTTCATAGGCGAGAAGGGTTAAAGGCCCCAAAGCGGGTACTGAAATATCTCATGCTAACTGCAGCCTCGTTCAGTGAGGGATCAAAGGAGATGACGTTACATCTACATGGGATAGAAGCGTTTTTCTCACATTTACGTGAGTCCTGGGCATTTAGCATTACATGAGTTTTAACCTCTAAGTGGTTTTTATGTCGGCTCATTTCTTAATGTGAAATTGTATGAAGCGACCCAGGAACTATGCAGATCTGTTAAAGGACGTGCTCACTGAAGAGGAGCTCACCCTCCTTCCGCGCTCCTTCGATATAGTGGGGAACATAGCCATAGTAGAACTCCCTTCACAGCTCATGGGTAGGGCATCTCTGATAGGACAGGCTATATTGAACTTTCATAAGAACGTTCGTTCCGTTTACGCTAAAATAGGTCCCGTGACTGGCATATATAGGACCAGGAAGTTGTCACTCATAGCTGGCGAGGATAACCCCATCACTATTCATACGGAGTATGGGCTACGCTTTATGATAGACGTTAGCAGGGTATACTTCAGTCCTCGTCTCTCATGGGAGCATAGGAGAGTAGCTCTCCAGGTAAAGGACGGGGAGATAGTAGTTGACATGTTCTCTGGCGTTGGCCCCTTTGCCATCCACATAGCCTCCCTTAGGAAGGCGTTGGTTTACGCTGTGGACATAAATCCTTATGCCTATGAGTGCATGAAGGAGAGCATACGCCTTAATCTGAAGCGCTTTAAGGGTGTAGTCGTCCCCATTAAGGGTGACTCCCGTATCGTAGCTTATGCTATGAGCGGGGTGGCCAATAGGGTAATTATGAACTTACCTGAGAAGGCGCTAGAGTTCATCCCCTATGCCCTGAAGCTACTCAAGAGCTCCGGTGGTACGATACATTTCTATGCATTCGGGGGTTCTGACCTGAATGAAGTCATCCAGAAATTAAAGACGGCCGTGGAGTCCAGTAGAAGGCGCTTGGAGGAGGTGATCTGCGTTAGGAGGGTTCGCGAGGTTGCGCCTAGGAAATGGCAGATAGTGGTAGATGCCTTAATCCGCTAAGACCTCTATCTCGACTCTTACTATAGTCTCCTTACTCCTCAGGAGGTTCACTAGATCCCTCCTTAAATCCCTCGCTGCCTTGTTGGCCTTTATCATTAGGGTTCTAGGACACAGATAGCCGCTCTTCCTTATGACTATGCTCTCATCATCCTCGAAAGTGAGGTTTGGGTGCCCTTTGCCTATGACCTCTTCCATTATGCCTCCAGCTATTATCCTGACGATTATGGTCGCATCCATCCTACGTGCTAGCTCCTTGAATTCCTGTGAGAGGTCACATATGGCTTTATCCGCACCTACGGCTATAATGCAGTCCCCTCTAGGTGTGAGCCTTTCGCTCGTCGTTATTTCCATCGTGGATGGATGAAGGGCCCTTATGTTTTCATGGCCATGGGCGATTATAATCTCCCTTACTCTTCTCATTTCCAACCGTACTTTCCCCTAAGCCTTACGAATATACATCCGCCTAAGTTCTCATATGTTACCTTCCCTTCTTCGTCTTTGGTAACGAGCGTTAGGAACTGTATATAGCCGGGCATACCCACCGGTATGACCAGCTTCCCATTGGGTTTCAGTTGTCGGATGAGGGTCTCAGGGACGTCGGGCGCTGCCGCAGTGACTAGTATCCTATCGTAGGGGGCGTATTGAGGGAGGCCCTGCGAGCCATCCCCTAGGATTACCGTAACTCTATCCGCATACCCCGTTCTCTCGATGTTCTTTCTAGCGAATTCAACGAGCTCTGGCTCTATTTCGACGGTATAGACATGTCCTTTCACCTTAGAGTCCTTAGGCGCAACTATCTCTGCGCAAAGCGCGGCGTGGTATCCGCTTCCCGTGCCTACCTCAAGCACCTTATGTCCCGGCCTTAAATCCAGAGCCTCGCACATCATCGCGCACATGTGAGGTGCTGAAATAGTCTGTCCTGCTAATATGGGGAGTGGGTGATCCACATAGGCGTACTTCCTATACTCCGGTAACACAAACTCCTCCCTAGGCACTGTTAACATGGCCGTCTTGACTCTCTCGCTCCTGATGACTCCTTCCATTACTAGCCTCTCTATCAACCTTTTTCTCTCCATGACGTAGTTCATTTTCTCCCTCAACCGAACCATGCCTCTAAACTCGACTGCGTCGTGATCTCTCTGAGCGACTTACTCGCCCTCTCAATAGCCCTCCTCACTCTCTCTGATGAGAAATCGTGCTCTCGACATAGGAACTCCATTAATCCCTTCGCATCGGGCTTCTCCCACGTCAACTGGTACCTGTCCGTTACAGAAGGCTTGAGGAATAATTCTTTAATCCTCATCGGATCGACTGGGAACTTCGCCTCTTTAACGACCTTTAAGGCTTTCTCCAATGAACCATACGTCTTTATGAGCTTTAGGGCGGTCTTAGGTCCCACTCCCTTTATGCCTTCCGGGTTATAGTCCGTGCCTATCAATATAGCTACCTCCACGAGCTGTTCATGAGTTATGCCTAGCCTCCTTAGGACCTCCTCTAATTCTATGAGCTCCGGCTTGACCTCCACGTACACGTTCTTCCTAGGCAATTTTCTCCTACCAGTTATCGTCAGGTTCCTAATCAGCCTAATGGCGCCGAAAAGTAGTGAATCGTAATCCTGACTTGCTGCCGCCCAGGCATCTCCCCTTTTCACCATGTAAGCTGCTTGTGCTTCCCCCTCGGAAGGAGCCTGTACCCATGGTATCCCCATGAGATCTAATAGCTTCTTGGCGTCATTCACCATCTCAGTTGATAGCTTACTAGTTCGTACGGCGTACTTCCTAGCCGCCTCATAGTCGCCTCTAGCTAAAGCTTCCTCATACTTCTTGGCCGCCTCCTCCTTCAGCTTGATCCTCCTGAGTATCTCCAGCTCCTTTACCTCTGGTGGCTTACCATCGAAGACATATACGGGCTTTATGCCCGTCTCTAGGAGGTTAATGGTTCTGTATAGCAAGCCGCTCAAATGACTTGTGATGTTACCCCTTGAGTCCATTAAAGGGGTCCCATCTGGCTGCCTTATGTTCGCCAGGAACTGGTAAAGCGCGTTATAGGCGTCTATCGCTATTACCTTCCCCCTAAGTTCCCCTAGCTCTATGACCTTCTTTGGTACCAGATCCCCCAGGTCCACTCCCATGATACGTACACCACTGATAGAAAATGAGCATCAGAGGCGTATATCTTATTTCACTTGGTCAGAGCGATCTCTTTACTGGATTAATCGAATCACCCTTGTACCCCTCTTCATTAAGTCGACCTCTATTAAGCCCCTTATTTCTAAGTTCATTAATGCCTTATTGAATTCGGAGGGCGAGATATCTGACATGATGGATTTAATCGAGTTAAAAAGCTCCTGCTCCTTAACCAAGCTATTCTTCCTCTCCAGTATCTCGAGTATGGTGTACATGAGGATATTCATGCCCCGTTCGCCAAATCCGGACTTAGACATATCTAGGGATCCTCGCCTTAACTTCCCTTATTACCCTTATCCTCTCCTGCCAACTCTCGTAATACCTTATCATCTCCGGCGTCAGAGTGGGCTTTATCTTAAGCATAGCAATCTCGAAGTGCCTCATTTGAACTCTCGCGCTGTTTATATCCTCCCTTAGAGCTGCCATGGCTGCTTCCCTACATAATGCCTCGAGATCTGAGCCAGCGTAGCCCTCCGTTCTCCTAGCTATCTCCTCTAAGTCTACGTCTTTTCCTAGTGGCATTTTTCTTGTGTGTACTTTTAGTATTTCTAGTCTTGCCCTAGTATCGGGTGGGGGTACGTAGATAAGCCTATCAAACCTACCAGGCCTAAGCAAAGCAGGATCA
>JAGGXX010000004.1 GCA_021162845.1 Thermoprotei archaeon
CCTCCCCCACAGGGGTCCAGACGGCCTTCCCTCCCACCCTCTTCCCATCCTTAATGTGTATGTGTGCTATCTTGCCGCGCACGTGCTCGTATCCTTCGGGATAGGGTGTTTCATCCTCTGGATCAAACATATCGTTACCAGGATCCCAGAGGCCCATGACGCAGTTAGCCCTAAGTGCTTCTAGAAACTGAGCTAGCCTTCGTCCGTTGTTCACGTGAGTGCTCGGCTCATTCTCTATTAGGAGAACGACGCCCTCGCTCTTTATTATGTCCAGCGGCTCCTCGAATTTGCTTAATATCCTATCTAGGTACTCATCAAGCGGCCCCTTCCTCCAGAAGGTGAATCCCCTTATCAGGTTGGTGTCAAGGCTTTTTGCTAATTCGATTACCTTCTTGAGTATTTCAATATGCTGTGTATACTCCTTCTCATCATCTATATTAGCCTTAAAGAAGGGCGAGGCTATGCAACATACCTCAAGATCATACTTCCTCAAGGTAGCCCTTATCTCGGATGCTCGTTCAACTAGCTCATGTGGTCCCTTGTTCCAGAGGCTCCGTATCTCTATACCATCGAGCTTAAAGCGTTTCGCGAACCGCGCGACCCTCTCCAAATCCTGTGAGACCTCATCCGTTATGACCGATAACTTGAACATATTTAACCCCTTGATAATTGATTAAACCTATTGAATGCATAAAAGCCTTCGTTGTCCTTGAGGGGGGCATGCCTTGCCATGAAGCGTGCTATAGAACTAGATTTACATTTAGCTAGGGCGCTCCTAATGGAGAAAGGAGCTACAATCGTAGTCGTTAAGAACGGACGTGTGCTTTATATAGGCTATGACCATGGCCTTCGCGATCTATACATGATAGTACGGAATAAGGGGGTATCATTACCGGGCTCCTCAGTAGCTGATAAGGTAATCGGTAAAGCCGCCGCTGTCATACTTCTTAGCCATGCTGTCAAAGGAGTTTATGCTACTATCTTGAGCAAAAGCGCACTTGAGCTCCTTAAGCGTAGGATCCTTAAGCTCGAGTATGAGAAACTAGTCCCCGCTATCGGGGGAAGAAACGGAGATCTTTGTCCTTTCGAGAAGCTAGTCCTAAAGATAGATGACGTTAAAGAGGCATATCGTGTGCTTATGCGTGCCTTGAAGAGGACGTTCATATCCCCATAGGGTTCCCTTTCTCAATGATGCTCCTTTCAGCAAAGCTTAATGGCGGCGGTATGTATCCCTCCTTTATCAGGAGATCTCGTAGACTCTTAACCATCTCTGGTATATCTAGCTCAAGGGGGCATTCCAGCTTGCATCTTCCACATAAAGTACAGGCATAGGCTAGGGGTGCCGCGACCTTTAGCCCCTCTGTAAATGCTGTCCAAATGGTGCCTATACCACCGAAGTACCTATAGCCGAATTCATCGCCAAGGAGCTGATAGATAGGACAGTTGTTGAGGCAGCTACCACATCTGATGCAATAAAGAGCCTGCTTAAACCTAGAATCACGTAACATCCTTCGTCTGCCATTATCTACAAGTACTACGTGGATCTCCATAGGTCCATGTGCTCCCCTTACGGAGGTCAACTCTATATCCGCAGTACTACTCGGTCCTGATATTATGGATAAATAGGTAGCCATCCTCTGGCCCGTGGCATATGGCGGTAATACCTGTGCTATCAGCATCGCGTCCTCTAACGTCGGTACCAGCTTTTCGATCCCCGCTATAACCACATGAACTGGTGGGGCGTTAGTCACGAATCTAGCGTTCCCCTCATTCTCGAGTACGAGTATGCTACCTGTCTCGGCGGCTATCGCGTTAGCCCCGCTTATGCCTACATCCGCCTTCATATATAGATCCCTCAACATGCGTCTAGCGACCCCGACTATCGCCTTAGGGTCAGGTGGTACTCGCTCGCCTGTGACCTTGGAGAATAGATCGGCTACCTTCTCCTTGGTGAGGTGTATCGCGGGCACGACTACATGTGATGGTCTGCATCCCATGAGCTGGACTATCCTCTCCCCTAGATCCGTCTCCACGACTGTATTGCCCATTTCTTCTAGTTGTTTGTTAACTTCTAATTCTTCACTGGTCATGGATTTGCTCTTTATCACTAATTTCCCAGAGCCGATCACCTTCCTCAGTACATTAGCTAGTTCCTCTTTCGTGGAGACGATGTGGACTATTCCGCCTAAGGCCTCGAAGTTTTCCTTAAACGTCTTTATTAGCTCGTCGATGTGGTCTATTGACCAAGCCTTGACCTCTCGTAACCTCTTCCTATAATAATCCAGATATGGCAGACTACCTAGCGCATCACGCTTTTTCAGTAGGAACGTCGATGCAGCTCTCCTTAATGCTAGTTTCTTATCCTCATCCGCTAGGGCTGTATCTATCCGGTCCAGATACTCATCATACCACATGATCCTCCTCCTCATATATACAGGCTGACTAGCTCGGCTAGGTCATACAGTTTCAAGTTAAGCTCGTACCTTTCTATGGCGTAGCTGAAGCTAATGTAGCATGCCGGGCATGCCGTTACCAATGCTTGAACGTTAAGAGGCATTATATCGCGCATGATCCTGTTGTACGCGCCAGCTATGCTGAGTTCAGGGTAGCTGAGTAGTACTCCACCTCCGCCGCCGCAGCACCTGCTATCCTCCTTAGATGCCTCCGCTTCTACTAACTCGACACCGGGTAACGCCTTTATGACCTCTCTGGGTGCTTCGTATACCCCACAGTGCCGTCCTAGCTCGCATGGGTCATGATATGAGACCCTTATTTTATTGCCTTCCTTAAAGCTCAGCTTTCCATCGCGGATTAAGTACGCGAGATATTCTGATAGGTGAAGGACGTTTAGATTAAAGTCGAATAAATTCGGGTACTCTCTCGTCAGGGCCCTATAACAGCCAGCACATGGTGTAACTATGGTATCAACGTGGGCGTCCATTATCTTAGACATGAGCCTTTGAGCGACCTTCTCAGCTTCCTCCCTTCTGCCCATCAAGAAAAGTAAGTCCCCACAGCAAACCTCATCTTCGAGGAGCTTAAACTTAGCTTGTCCTGCTCTTAAGACCTTTAATACGGCATCTCGGATACTTGGTAACCTTAAACGTATCATGCAGCCCATGTAGAGCAGTATGTCTATTCCCTCCTTCACCTAGCTCCCCTCACTGATACAGTTTTACCCCCAACTGTGAGCATCGCTGCTTTACCATGTCCAATATCCCTAGTTCCTCTAGTTTCTCCTCCGTGGGTATCCCGTTTTCATTCCATTTCCTATAGCTGTAGTACTCCTTTAGCATTGGCTCAAGTTCCACGATCTGTCCTTTAGCCCCACCATCCTTCAGAGGTTCCTTAAGGAATCTCTCAGGCAGAATATCGTCCTTACGGCTTACACCCGCTATGACGTTGAATACGCGCTTCAAATTGAAGATCCTCTCACCGTCCTTTTGAAGATCCCCCACCCTCTTCACTATCCCTGTCGTTAGCGAGTAAAAGCCAGCTACATGCCCTGGATATATCTGGACGAACTTGCATAGCCCCAATGACTCGAGCACTTCATGCCAATCCTCTACAACTGCTACCATCCAACCTTTGTCCTTTAACTCAAATCTGTATACCCTCCTGTAGATCTTCAGGTCGGGTATTCTCTCACCCTGTTCTATCCTGAAGAACGTACCTTGAAGGTGGCAAGCCCCTCTGTTCGACGTAGCGTACTGTAAGCCCATGCCCTTAAAGGCTCTAGGGTCATGCATGGGCACCTCTAATCCCTTGACGTGCATGGCGTACTTTTCCGTACCCTTGCCTATTATGTTTGAGGCAAGCCTAGTCCCCTCCGCTAATACATTCCCGAAGCCCTCCCTACGTCCTATCATTTCTATGAGCTTAACTATGGTCTCAGGATCGCCCCATTTAATCTCTATGCCTCCGGTGTCCTCCTTGGTTATCAGCCCTCTTTCGTAGATCTCCATGGCCCATGCTAAGGTGACTCCAGCGGAAATCGTGTCTATACCATAATCGTTACAGAGCTTCTCGAGGTATATCAGGGTTTCAGGGTCGTCGTTCAAGAGCATCGCTCCTAAAGCACCAGCTGTTTCGTACTCCGGGGCTCTGCCCTCAGTACCTGCGTACTTCCCTTCATCTATCCTCACTATCTTCCAGCATCCTACAGGGCAGGCGAAGCATGCCTTATGTGACTTGAGATACTTGCTCACTATGGCCTTACCCTCTATCCTCTTTATGCCCTCCCACGTGCCCATGGTGAAGTTTTTGATTGGTGTATCGCCATATTCATAAAACGAGAGCATCTCGCCATTAGTACCGTAAGCTGATAATATCTGGTTGGGCGGATATGACATTATCATGGGGTAGAGTCGAGCCACATTTCTCCTTAACTGGCGAGCCTCCTTAATCCTTATGCTCCCTGTTCCCCTCACGGCTATGGCCTTCAGGTTCTTAGATCCCATTACAGCTCCCATTCCCGTCCTCCCGGCTACTCTTTCATCGCTTAATATCGCCGCATAGCGTACTAGGTTCTCACCGGCTGGACCTATGCAGGCGACTCTCGTCTTCTCATCCCCGACCTCTTTCCTTATCTTCTCCTCGGTATCGCCAGTGAACAAACCCCATAAATGCTCAGCATCCCTTATCTCGACATTTTCGTTGTGTATGAAGATGTAGACTGGAGTCTTGGCCTTCCCCTCTATTATAACGCCATCATACCCGGCCCTCTTCAGCTCAGGGCCCCAGAACCCACCGAAGTGCGATTCGCCCCAAGCTAACGTTAAGGGGGATTTAGCCGCGACAACGGTCCTGGAGGCCCCGGGTACTAAGGTGCCTGTAAGAGGGCCGGTCATAAACACTAGTTTGTTATCCTCATCGAAAGGATCTATGCGCGGGTCTACTTCGTTAAAGACTATCTTCGCCGCAAGCCCTATCCCACCAAGGAATAATTTAACGTCATCCTCGCTTAATTCCTCTATTGTGTGTTTTTCCCTTGCTAGATCTATTCTGAGCAACTTACCTACATATCCGAACCATGTCGTCATAGCTCACACCCTTCCTATTTGAGACCATAAAGCCTGCTCGCTAATTCGCGGTCCTTTTCAGGTATCACAGGTGGCTCCTTGCCTCCACTAGCTATGAAGGCCGTAAGTTGGGTTAGCGCGACCTCCTCTAAGGTCTCCACTACAGCCTCTGCCTCAACTAGGTTATATCCTACTGCTACTACTCCGTGATTTTGAAGTACAAGTGCCCTGACGCCCTCTATGTGCTCAGCTACGACCTTAGCGAGCTCATCTGTTCCTGGATAGGCGAATGGAACTATAGGAACCCTTCTCAGCGTTAAGACCGCTTCGACGGTTATGGGTTTAAGCTCTACTCCCGCTAGAGCGAGCCCAGTCGTTATCGGGTTATGGGCATGTATCACCGCATTGACATCCGGGCGTTTTTTGTATATTATTGTGTGCATCGGCCACTCCACTGAGGGACGCAAATATCCCTCAATGACATTTCCCTCCAGGTCGATCTTTATTAAGTCCTCAGGATGAAGGTCGCCCTTGAAGACCCCGCTAGGGGTTATCCATATCTCGCTTGAGCCTGGTATCCTAGCGCTCACGTTACCGCCGAGAGCTGAGACCAATCCCCTATTGTAAAGCACCTTCATCACTCGTATTATCTCGTCCTTCAAGTCCTCCTCGCTGAATAATGCCTCTTCGCCCATTAAAGCTCACCATAGAGTCTAACAGCGGTTTATCTACAAAAAGCTTTTTCAAGGCTGATGACCAAGGTGGCTCCTTAACGATTGATAAAAGCCTCTGTAAACGGACATAGCCTTAACTAAATATCTGCCATGGATGTAGGAAGAGCATTCCAGTGCCATGAGGGCATATGCCTAGTGGGGTTGAATAGTCCTAAGGGAGAGCGCATCCACGTAAGGCATCGTTAGCCCCTTTTTACTCCTTTAGGCTTAGGTACTTCGGTACGTCCGTTAGATTTTTCACTCCCTTCCTCAATATCACTACGTCGTCTTCAAGCCTCATGCCGAACTTAGCGGTATACATGCCTGGTTCCACGGTATGAACCATGTTCTCCTGAAGGATGTCCTTAGATGCTGGATGTAATGCTGGAGGTTCGTGTATCTTAAGCCCTATGCCATGTCCCAGCCTATGAGGGAAGAAACGGGCATACCCTCTCCTACTTATGAATTCTCTAGCTATTTTATCAGCTTCCCTAGCTTGCATTCCAGGTCTAATAGACCTGTAGACCTCCTCCTGTGCTTCCAATAGTGTATTATACATATCTTCCTGACTCTCGCTGACCTCTCCAAATACCCACGTCCTCGTTATATCGGTCCAATATCCGTCAACGCACACGTTGTACTCTATCAGTATCACGTCGCCTTTACGCACTCTTCTATCGCTCGAGAAGTTGAAGGGATACCATGCCTTGGATGAGTTCTCGCCAGACATGACAAAGGCGAAGCCCCTGGCCCTTCGCACTTTGCCTTTATAGCCGATCCCTTCACTGTGGACCACCCTTTCGGCCTCCGCGGCTAATTCGCTTTCCTTTACCCCTTCCTCGATCCTCTCCACTACGGCCTCTAGTCCCATTTTAGCTATCTCGTTGGCCATTTGCATTTTCTCAAGCTCGTCCTCAGTCTTGATCATCCTAGCTTTCATTATCTCATCCGTCATATCTACCAATGTCGCGTTCCATGCTTTCCTTATAACATCGAAGGTCAACTCTCCTGGGTAATTCAACTCCCCTACAACGCTATTAGTGGCCATGCTCTCGCATTTTAGCTCACATCCCACCCTTACACCCTTCGGCACCGAGAGCTCCTTGAGCACTCTTAAGATGTGTTTATGGGGATCCCATATCTCATCCAATTTCTCAGTCTCGTATGTTCTCACGTCACGAACCCATCCTTCTCGAGCGAATTCCTTCTCTGCCTTTGGGATTATTAGCGTAGGCTCTCCTTCTAAAGGCAGTATCAGTAATGAAAGCCCCATGACCGGCCAGTAACCAGAGAGGTATAGCACATTCTCCGGCAACTTGCATAACAGCACTTCTACATTCAACTTCTCCATGCTCCGTCTTATGCGGGCTATCCTCACCTCGTGCATGACATCCCCCTTAGACAATTATCCTTTTGAACCTTATCCTTTCATGAATCAGTCCTTCTCTGTTTAAATACGAATGCCCTAACCATCATATCGGGGTGCTCTTATGAGTAGAGTCATGAAGGCAGCTGTATTGGAGGCGCCCTATAGGCTAGTCCTGAAGGAAGTCCCAGTCCCTTCGCCTAAGCCTGATGAGGTATTAATCAAGGTAGGCGCCTGTGGTATATGCGGTAGCGATGTGAGGTACTATCTCGGCGAGAACCCCTGGGCCCTACATACGCTTGGAAAAGAGGAAGCCATGCCACCTAATACGATACTCGGCCACGAAGTGGCTGGTGAGATAGTCGAAGTAGGCTCACCTGCTTTTGAAAATAGGCTAGGCGAAAGGGTAGGCGTGATAGCATTTAAGTCCTGCGGCAGATGCTATTACTGCAGGAGGGGCCTTCATAACCTTTGCATGGATATGCTACATATAGGTCATGATGGTCGATGGCATGACGTAGAGTACATTCCTGGTGGATACGCCGAGTACATGCCCCTATGGGAAGATAAGGCCCATCCTATACCTGCGCATGTGAGCTATGAAGAGGCTACGCAGTTGGATGGTTTAGCTGTGGCGGTCCATGCGGTCAATAGGGCCAATATGGCCCCAGGGGAATGCGTGGTGGTCATAGGCTCAGGGGCCATAGGCTTGATGGTAATGCAGGTAGCTAAGGCCTTGGGAGCTACCTCTGTAATAGCTATTGATGTACGTGAAACTCCATTAGATATGGCGGTTAAACTCGGTGCTAGCTTGAGCTTAAACGCCAAAAAGAGCGACGTAATCAAAGAGGTACTTAAAGAGACGGGAGGGGAAGGAGCTAACGTCGTTTTCGATACGGTAGGAGCGGAGACCACAATCTATCAGGGTCTCAAAATGCTCGCCCGAGGGGGCCGCCTAGTGCTTGTAGCCCTATCTAGAAAGACCATAACGTTGGATCTCACGGCACTGAGCGGGGAACGTCTCATAACGTCATCCGCCAATAATCTATATCACGAGTATACGGTCGCTGTTGAGCTGTTAAGCAGTGGAAGGGTGAAGGTAAGGCCCTTTATAACACACATATTCTCCCTTGATGAGATCGAGGAAGCGTTTAAGATCGCCTTAAATAAGGAAGACTACGATGCGATAAAGATAGTCATAAAGCCTTAGTCCCTCTTTTTAGCCCTCTTCATGAACTGAAGGACCTCATTCATACTCCTGGGTCCCTCCATAGGCCCGAAGTTCATCACTTTTATGGCACCAGCGGCGTTAGCGAACTCAAGACACCGTCTCAACTCCCATCCCCTTAGAAGTCCTACCACAAAGGCCCCGTCGAATACATCGCCAGCTCCAGTAGGATCCACCTCCTCTACATCATATGCTGGCTCACGAAGTACTCCCTCCTTCGTTATTAACATAGAGCCCTTCTCTCCCATCTTGATCACTACGATCTCAGCTCCATGTCTTAGCAATTCCCTACCTGCTTCCAATGGATCTTCCTTACCCGTTAGGGCTTGGGCCTCTGCCTCACTCGGCATCACGATATCGCTTAGGGCTAACATGGGCGCGCATATCCTTCTGATGGTATCCACGTCTAACAGCTCCGGGCGTAAGTTAGGGTCAAATGTGACCTTTACTCCCCGTTTCTTAGCCTCTCTAGCGGCTTTATAGCAGGCTTCACGGCTACTTTCGCTTACCGATAGAGCGGAGCCCATTACATGTACGAACTTAGCTGCGCCCACGTACTCAGGCCTTACGTCCTCAGGGCTGAGCTGGCCTGCGGCAGAATGCCTTAGATGAAACACGAACTTCCTCTCTCCACTGCTATAGTACATAACAAATGCCGTACCAGTCGTGTAGCCCGGTAATACCCTAAGATATCTGATGTCGACTCCATCGCTCTTAAGTCTGTCAATTAGCATTTTACCGAAATCGTCGTCACCAACTACGCCTATGAAGCCAGCGCTAGCTCCCAGTCTTGCCACGGCATCTATGAATATGGCAGGCGCTCCACTAGGATATGGTCCTAGATATTCATCTGGTACATAATGTGGTACATCTCTCTTCTTCCTCATCACTTCTACCAATATTTCGCCAAGAGCTATGACCTCAAGCATCTCATCCCCAAGGTAATGTTCATGCCTCCTCTCGCTATAAAGCTTATCAGTTCTAATATGGCCTTAACCTTAGATCTCAGATTTAAGGTAGGAATTAGTATGCTCCAATGAAAGATATGGCAGACGCATGAGTTCACTAGATTTCAATGAACGAGCACCATCTACCTACCATTTAGAAGCATGTCCGTTAAGTTACCTCAGCTGAAGCGATTTTAAGTCCACATCGAGGTAAGGGATATGGGGTGGTGTTCCCTTGAAGCGATTATCAAAACGCATATCCTTGACCTCTCTGATGGCAGCACTAGCAGTATCATGCGAAGTACTACCCCTCGACGTGCCGTTCCCACTGATGACTCGATTAACGTTTGATCCCACTGGTATACCGTTAGCGTTCCTTGTCCTAGCTTGCGGGTTCAAGGAAGGTGCTATCGCCACATTGATAACGGCTCTAGTGATATCCATGCCCCGCCCTCCGTTCAAACCTCCTAATCCCTTTGGGGCTCTTATGAAAGGATTAGCTGAGCTCTCAACTCTTGTGGGGATATACATCGCGATATCGGCCTCCAAAAAGGACATGAAGCGCACTCTAGCGTACGCTATGTTATCCGGAAGCATAGTCCGCGTTATAGTGATGAGTATCGCTAACTTCTTCCTCCTTCCCCTCTTCTTTAGGATACCTCAAAGCGTCGTTCTCTCCCTCCTCATACCGATAGCCGTATTCAATATAATACAAGCTGTGTTAAACATAGTCGGTGCTTCATTTCTATATAAGATATATAATGTAATTATTACGTCTAAGTGATGATTATGGCGTCTGGGCTGGTAATAGGATTAGTAGGGGGGACAGGGCACCTTGGTCCAGGTCTAGCGGTAAGATGGGCCGCGAGAGGATATAAGGTCCTGATAGGCTCACGTAAGAGGGAAAAAGCTGAACGCATTGCGAGATATGTGCAGGGTCTCCTCTCGTCACACGGTCTTTCAGTCGAGATAGGTTATGGTGAGAACAGGGAGATAATTGCCAAGAGCGATGTAGTGGTCCTCACGGTCCCGTATACTGCCTTAACAGGCCTGATACCCCTTCTGGCTTCTACGATTAAGGAGGAAAGCATAGTCATAACACCCGTGGTACCATTTCTAATAAAGAACCGAGATATTCGCTTAGTGCGTGTTGCTGAGGGCTCCGTGGCAGAGATGTTAACTAAACACTTGCCCCAAGCGAGGATAGTCTCCGCCCTACATACGGTGCCCTACAAGCTCCTGCTCGATTTTCCCAAGCCCATAGAGGGCGATGTATTAGTGTTGGGTGATGATTTAGAGGCAGTAAGCGATGTGATGAAGCTAATAAGGGAAATACACAACCTCAGACCAATATATGGCGGAGGTTTAGAGTTCTCCGTAGCCGTAGAGAGCTTGACGCCAATCCTGATAAATATAGGCCGAAGGACAGGTAAGCCTAACGTTAGCATTAAGCTTACCGGTATTTAGCCTTATCTGAAAAGCCATTTCGTCCTCGGCATGTTCAGTTCCCTAGCATTGCTGTCTTCGTCTTCTTCATAGTTTAGTCCTTTTATTATAACAACAGGTATACCCTCCGCCCCATTTCCCATTACCAGCTCGGCGGCCGCAGCTATCTCATCAGCGATAGCGATTCTCTTCACCCTGAGAACGTACCCGAAAAGATCCGTGCTCCCCCTATAGTCCTTAAAGGGCTTAATACCGGCAATCCCTATCGCAAAATCCACCTGCCCTTCCCTTAGAGGTCTTCCATACGTATCTGTTATCACTACCACTACGTCCTTACCCGTTAACTCCTTAATGCGCCTCCTAATCCTCCTCGCTTCCGCGTCTGGATCCTCAGGTAGGAGCAGTACGCTATCTCTCATCCCAGTAACGTTAGATTTGTCTATACCTGCATTAGCGCAGACAACGCCATGTCTTGTTCTGACTATCACATGCTTTGGCGTCATCTTAACTACGCATTGCGCTTCCCTTAATATGAGCTCCAGTAATCGTGGGTCCTTTTTAACTACCTTCGCGATCGCGAGAGCCCTACGTGATGGCTTAACTTCTCGTAGTTTAATTATCCTTCCCTTGGCCTTAGCTACTATCTTCGAGGTTATGACTAAGATATCACCGTCATCTATCGTTACATCTTCTCGCTTTGCGGCTCTCACTATTATCTCCGCTATGTCATCACCTTCGTGCACTATACCTATGGTCTCAAGGCCTAGGAGGCTTATCTTACGGGCCATGTAGGCGTCACCATTTAATGCCAACTTAGAGGATGCCCCTGATGCTTTTAACTTTAGCATTTTCCCTGATCTTGGGGGAAGCCCTCCTTCTTGGTATGGGGCTCTTTATACTTCTCGTCGTTCTTAACGCGAAATGCTTATATCCATTATGAGCCAACTATCAAAATATGATGGATCTCGAAGCTGAGATCGATGGATTATCAAATGAAGTTAGAAACTTCATTAATGAGATCAGAGAATGTATACGGAGCATAAGAAACGTAATGGCTAGTCTAGATGAGATCAAGGGGATGCTCAATAGGGGGGAAATAAGCAAGGAAACGTATCTCACCCTTAGGAATGAGTACAGGATGAAGATGATACCCTACATAGAGGCATACTTAGGCCTTAGGGATAAAATGGAGGGTTATCGTGATCGCCTTAATCTAGCCTTAACCAGGATACGCCTTGAATTACGTGATCTAAGGAAGGAAATGCTCTTAATGGATGAGAAGCGCGCGCGTTTTGACTTACGAAGAAGACAGGAACGCATGGTTCAGGATCTCTTAAGCGAGTTAGAATCACTTAGGAAGGAACTGGATCTATCCATGGAGCTTATGATGCTCGAGGAATACCTGAACTTCCTCAAGGAGAACCCTGATAGGGTGCCTAAGGATAGGTTATATAAGTATAGGGACTTCATTAACGAATTGCTGAACAGATGGTCAAATGAGAAGATAAAGCTCACGGAGCGGCTAGAGGGCTTGGAGCGCAAGGTTAGCGAGATAAACGATGAAATAAGGCTTAACGAAATACGCTTCTCCTTAGGCGAGTACGATCACGGCACATATAATGAGAGGCGTATAGCGCTAGAAGGGCAGCTTAATGACGTTCAGAATAGAATACAGCAGATTCAGAGAACTATTGAAGAAACAGATATGCGCATCCTTCGCTGTTCAAGTTTATTGGAGGAATTGGGGGCTTAGGTAGAAGAAGCCATGTCGCGTAGTCTAATCCCAATCCTATTAACCTTAATATGCCTATCGCTTATGCCTGGCCTCACCTTAGCTACTGATAACGAGTCCGTGGGGGTCACCCTCAGCTCTCGTAAAGTTCTAATAGTCAATCCCTCTCCCTTCTCAGGTCCGGCATTCGCGACGCTTAACGTCTCCTTTCTGCCAGGTGAAGCCTATAATGCCACCTTACAGATATATGATCATCTAGGTAACGAAGTCCCCTTCCAGTTAATCAACGCATCCTTCTTTCCCGGTACGCTTTATTATAAATCATGTACCCTGAGGCTTCTCACGCCATTGGGAGCTTGGTCTCATGTTAATATGACCATTACCTTTACTAAGGAAGCGCGAAAGCCCATGCTCTTCAATACGGACCTCGTAGTATATACGGATAATGTCACTGGCAACGTCATAGTGGAGAATACGTTCTATAAAGTCATCTTCGGAAATGTCTCCACGGAAGGGATACGTGAATTCCTCGTAAAGACTAACAAAGGCGAAGTAAGCATTTTCACTCAATGGCCATTAATAGGCTTCTCCCTTATCCTCAAGAATGGAAGCGTCATTACGCCTCTCGACTATGCTAACATAACGTACACATTCCTCATGAAAGGACCCCTTGAAGTAATAGTCCGCCTTAACGCTAGTAGCTTCTTCGTTAACATGACACAGTTCTATACATTTAGAGCCTATTCCCCCGTAATAGATACGCAGGTGATATTAAACCTGAGGGATTACTCGCAGGTAGATACCCTCTATATGCCGCTTATTCATACACCCATTGATCGATTCGACTACATTTTAGCCTCTAACGGGCTGGGCAATGATATCTCTCGAACAGCGATGAAGAGCTATAGGCCTGCGCCCTTCTGGTTAGCCTTACTCTCAAGGAAAGGCGGATATGGCGTCGGTTATCAATATAACTGCACACGCTTAAACTTAACAGCTACCTTAGACCTCATAAAACGCAACGTGACCGAGACGTGGCGGCCGTCCTTGCTATTTAAGATCTATAAGGAGCATGTCTCCAGGGTCATAGACAACGCGACCTTTGTCATGAAAGCTTCACGCCTTATAAAAAGCGGTTTATATGATGTCGAAGATCTGTTATGGTCTCTAGAATACTTGAAGGACAATACGGATCTCTATGAAGACCTGTTATTCACCAACGTAACGCAGAGGGTTACAGTAGTGAACTTCACTCATGTTAAGAGGCTGATCTTGTTCAAAGGCGAGGGCTATTCGAACGTAGCTTATCAATTAAACGAGACCTCCTTAAACACTAACTCGTTAGGCTTGAGCTGTAAGTTCATGATATATAACAACATAGAAGGGCTAAACGCTACGAAGATCTGGGCTGACCTCTATAGAGAACTAATAAGGCCCGTAAGCATACTTGTACCGTTCGCTCTATCCCTAGAAGCCCCACCTCAGGTTGAGATAGACAAGTTCTTTAACGTAAGCGCTAAAGTGACCTTGCTTGAAGACATCAATAGACTCAACGTAACACTTCTACATCCCGAAGGTGTGGAACTGGCTAGTGACATACACATATTTAATTTCACGAAGGTGAAGAAAGGGGAGGAGATAGTCATCAATTGGACCCTCATACCCTTCTACGAGGGCAATTATACACTAAGCCTCTTCGCTTCATCGGAAAGAGGCGATGTGCTCGTAGAGAAACCGCTTACCGTTCAGATACCCTTCCCGTTCTCGAGGGTATCCTTAAAGTATAACCTCACTGTCGTGAGCATCGATCAAGAGGGTAGACCATTACCTCACGTCATGATAAGAGTCTATGATAACCGTAGTGGTCTTCTCGTAGGGAGTAATGTGACTGATATTAATGGCACTGCGAGGTTCTATAATTTAGATCTAAGCGTTTACAAGATAATCGCCACCGATGGCGTACTGTCTAATGAGACTACTGTTTACCTCTATAGAAATACCCTGGTGCCCATCGTTCTAGGTAGGGCCTCCTTATACTTAAAGCTGACATCGATTAGTGGAAAGCCCATGGAAGATATAGCCGTCTATATCTATGACGTGAATGGTAGCTTGGTGTTCATGGGTTATACCAATGCGAACGGCACCATCCACAAATCGGGCCTACCTTTAGGCAACTATACGATATCCTTGCGCTGGCTAGACACTACGCTCGATTACTTCTCGCTTAATCTAACCAGGGATGTCTCGTTAAACTTAACGCTTCACGCATATCAATTGACGTTATACGTGCGTTTATCCGATGGAAGAGCCTTACCTGGAGCCAAGGTTTCAGTGAGCCTTGAGACCGAGGAGTTCCGACCCAGGGTAGTCGCTTATACTGATGAGTACGGGAAGCTATCCCTTCTCCTTCCAAGGTCTAGGTACGTGATACGCGTTGAGAAGGGACAATACAGGGGCGAGGCTAGGCTATTCCTTGGCGAGGATGAAAGCATGGAAATAGTTTGCTCCACGATAAATACGCTATGGGTTCTAATGGGTACATCGGCTGGTCTCTGGGCCTTCGCGGCTTTCTACTGGCATCGCGTCACACGGGTTACCTATAGAGAGGAGAAGCGCTATTCTCAGCTACTCCAGAGACTTGAGGAGCTATATAGAAAGGGACTTATAGAGGAGAAATATTACCTAAGACTTAAGAGTGAATATGAAGAGAAGTTAAGGAAGATTAGGGGTGAGAAGTAATGAAATATGCTTATGTTCTCATGCTCATTCTCTTGCTTATTCCCTTATTCCTCTCCTCTCACCCCGTAGCCTCTACATCCCCTTATATCTCGTGCGTATCCCTAACGATTAGGGATTATTATACTGACGAGCCCCTTTATAATATAACTGCAGATATAACGCTGTCTTTCTCTGGCCTTGGAGTAAAAGCCTTCCGTCTCACTACAAATGCAACAGGTCTAGCCATGGTCTCTTGGGAAACAAAGACACCAGTTACAGTGGCGCCCAGGCTTATCGCGTTGAGCTTGAGCATGCTTAATGACACCGAGAACAACGTCACGTATCCACTCGTCGTCTTGAAGATATGTAAAGCTATCTTAGAATTTGAGGATCATTATACCGCTTATTTTGACCCGCAGCTTAACGTGTCAGCGTATGAGGGCCTCAATATCCCTCTGAACATAGTTTCTGAGGGCAATGTTTCCCTCATACGTTGCGATATATGGGTCTTAAGGGGCAAATTCGTCAATATCTCCAACTACGACCCCCTGACTAACAATATAGCGATACTCGATGTATCCCTTGGTCTGCCCGTGAAAGGCACTGGCCCGAGTCCCATTCACCTAACTTCAGCTCCAAGGACTTCAAGGAGAGCTCCCCGTGCTCCGGTAAGTAAGCTTCCTAAAACCTTTGAGGTTACATATGTCCTGCCAATGGGCTATCCCGTTACTATCGAGAAAAAGGGAGAGACTAATGAGATATACCCCTCACTAAGGGTCTGGATCACCAACGAGACAGATCTTATTCCTTGGTCATATCATGTGGCTAAGGCTCTGGTTGAGAGAAAGTTGGGAGACCTCAAGGCAAGCCTCAGGTGGTTCATGGCTCTGGGTTACCCTATATCGGAGGAGGTAGCATCACTTGATCTCATCAATGCTTTATCCGATCAAGCGCTCTTCCTCTTCGAGAAGAGGAATTACACTGCGGCAATAGGCGCTATGGTTAACCTGGTGAAAGTCATGAACGATAGTGTGGCAAAGCTAGAGTCCTTTAAGAGTACGGCCTTTCTTTCCTCATTCTTAATGTTCGCTCTCCTCTTCGGCTTTTCGGTAGTCATAACGACGTTAATAATCCCTGGAAACAAGTTCAAGAGCATAGTCGAGGTAGCCCTGTTCCTAAGCTTCATAGCAGGCTTGACCTTCCTTCAACCTTCTGCTAGGGTGGCCTCTGCCGTCCTATTAAGCTCCCTAGGAGTTAGTATAGCTGCGTTTGATTATCCAGTGCTAGTGGTAGCCACCGTAGTCTTCGGAAGCTTGATATATGGCATATACCTGCTCTTCATGCTCACGTCACGTCCGACTAGGAAGTTGATAGTAAACTTGGCTTTACAGTATATAAGGGCTAGGCGGTGGAGAAGCGCGCTCCTGATATTCACCCTAGCCCTAGTAATAGCTTCAGCCATAGCCATCATGCGCGTATCCCTTAGCGCTATGATGTACGAGCGTGAGGTGAAAACGTCAATCAATGCATATGGTCTAGATATAAAGGTGAACGAGTACTTCAAGCTTGAAGGCCTAACGGATTATGAGCTGCTATGGATTGAGAATCAGATACGCTGTGTAGAGAAGGGGGTAATTAAGGTTCCGACTAAGTCGCCTGCTAAGGAGTACGTCGGGGTCCTAGTAATCTTACCGGGTACTCAAGGCGGCGGGATAATCTTCGACGCGATGGCCATTAAACCATCCTTCATGGCTAAGTACTTTCATTTAAACGTCTATGTATCCATGGGGCGCTTTCCATTGGATGGCGAATACGGCGTTCTGCTTCCCTCCTCTTACCTCGGGATCTTTAGGGTGGGAAGCGAGGTCGAGATATATCTAGCGCGGTTAAATGAGATGAGCGCTCCGATACCTGTGAAGCTGATAGCTCCCAAGAGGTTCAGGGTCATCGGCTTCTATGATGTCAACGGCATAAGGAACGTAACGGGGCCCGATGGCGAGCCTCTCGTGAAGTATCCCGAGTCCACAGTATTCTTCCCCGTCGACATAGAGCTCGATGAAGATTTCGTAACATCTAGGGTCTTCCTTATAACTGAGGATAGTGCCGGTCTCGATAGACTGGCGGATCAGCTCGCTAAGGTATTCCCAGCTAGGGTTACGGTAATTGAGCGAGGCTTAGCCAAAAGCTATGAACATGTTAAAATGATAACACTAGGAGGCTTGGGTCCCACATTAATGTTGCTGACAATGGCTTCCTTGCTTATATCTACAGTCATGCTCGACACGGTGGAAGAAAGACGACGAGATTATTCCACGCTGGCTATCCTCGGTGGTAATCCGACTGACCTCCTTTATGTATTGATGGTTGAAACACTCATAATAGGCTTCGTGTCCTCCTTCATCGGATGGATACTCGGTGTTCCCGTAGCCATAGTATCGCAGTATGGCGTATCCATATTAGGAGGATCCGAGGGCATTGTGAAGAACCTGACTTTGTTACCGATAAACTCCGCGTTAGTGGCCCTGTTCCTCGGCGTGGTGGTAACGTTCGTCTCAAGCGTGGTTCCCGCATCAAAAGTCCAGAAGGTATCGCTCATGGGTAGAAAGAAGAGGAAGGTGGTAACACCAAGCGATCTATCGATAGAGGGGAATATAGCCAAGTACCTACTGCCTCTTAGGGTTTCGGTTTTCGAGACAAATCTCCTCTATCGCTTCTTAAAAACGGAAATCGTCCCTAAGAAGGATTTCCTGGGTGAAGAGGTATATTTGGATGGCACTTTCTCCATCTCCTTCGCTATGCTCGTAGGATATAAAGGCGTTACCGTTACATGTAAACTGAAGACTATACGCCGTGGGGATACACTCCTCGTAGAGCTTCAGGTTCCTAAGGAATACAAGGACTACATACACTTTAGTGATGTCGTCTACAATATAGAGACGAAAATACTTAACTACCCTGAATGGAAATCCCAGCAGTTACGTTATCTTATCCTACGTAGGGCTCCTAGGGAGGAGGTTATAACGCTGGATAGCCTCCTAGACCGGGCATTAAAGGTCCTTCAGGAGATAGAAGACATGAGGAATAGGCTTAATAAGCTAGAAGCTATGAAACATAAGATATCATCACAGTTGTACATGGAGTATCAGGGTAAGTATAAGCGGAGTCTAGAGCAGCTTTACAGATCCCTAAGGGTTCTTGGTATGAAGCTTGAACCGTTCTACAAACAATTAAGAGAGGAGATCTCGAAGCTTAACTCGGAGTTAGAACGTCTGAACGTCGCTTATGAGTTAGGTGAGATGGGGCCAGATGAATATCATAGGAAAGCTGAGCCGCTTAAGGAAGCCTTAAGCTCCTATAGGGAGAAGGCGGATAAAGTGGAAAGGGTCTTCAGAACATTGAGAACTCCTCTTAAGCCGATAGCGCCTTAATAAGTTTCACATCTTTCGTAAAAAGCCATCTCTCCATCATATCCTGCGTATAGCTATCGCTTGAACCAAGTCCGCTGTATCCTCGGCACAATCGGCTATGTTCTCGATAGCATGCAAAAAGTCATCCAAAAGGGTTATGTACCCTATAGGTAACCTATGGGCGTTCTTGACCATGAGGGATCTAGATCTAAGGTCTATTCTATCTGCCTCCTCCTCAAGCTCTTCTACTCTTCTGGTGCTCTCTAGAGCCTCTCGTGGTGCTCTTAATAGAGCCTTTATGCACTCCGAAAGGGCCTTTACGCACTCATAGTCCTTGTTCAGCATCTCCCATATATTGTTTTTTAACTCCTCAGGGAGAAGCGTGTACGGTATCACCCCTAATATACGCACTGCCTCCTTACCCCAATCCGCTATCATGTCTAATTTCGAGAGTAACATCATTAAATCACTCCTATCCCCTGCTGATAGCTCTCCCTTCTCGAGTTCTAGTACTATCTGTCTCCTAAGCCTATCTGCCTCTTCCTCCTTCATCACGCACAGATCGAAAAGTCTTTGGCTTTCTTTGAATCGCCCCTCATTCAAGCTCTTTATCCCGTTCATTAAGCTCTCTATCACGTCTTGGACTATCGCCATATGGTTCATTAACATCCCTATTATCTTCTTATCTCTCCTTCCTCTTATCCAGCTCAACACATCGCTCAAGTCCCATCACTCTTACATTAAGGTATTAGGGTAATAGTATCCTTAAGCCTATTTATCAGTGATTCTAGGGCTCCTTGTGAGGAGGAATTTTTTATCTACCTATAATTACATAATCCATTTAGAGCCGATGACGAGCCTTCGGCGGACCGATTAGGGAAGCGATGAGGTCAGCGAGGCCATCATAATAGAAGCTGAGGAAAGCTGTATTTCCACCTTCCCTTAAAGGTCTTAGCGTTTATGAAATTCTACGATAGCATCTTCCGGAAGGTCTCAGCTATCTTCTCATACTTCTTAACCTCCTCGGGATCTAAGCTAGGCTTGACGACCTTTAATGCCTCTTTAAAGTGCTTCATCGTAACTTTAGTCGGCCTGCCAGCCTCCCTTAGAGCTACGAGGGCAGCCTCCCTACATAATGCGGCTATATCTGCACCGCTATATCCCTCAGTGAGGGCAACTATCTTGTCCAGGTCTACGTCTTTTCCTAGTGGCATTTTTCTTGTGTGTACTTTTAGTATTTCTAGTCTTGCCCTAGTATCGGGTGGGGGTACGTAGATAAGCCTATCAAACCTACCAGGCCTAAGCAAAGCAGGATCA
>JAGGXX010000026.1 GCA_021162845.1 Thermoprotei archaeon
GTGGTCCGTATAGTAGTATGCCTTTTGGTGGTTCGATACCAAGCCTCCTAAACAACTCAGGATGCTTCAAAGGCAACTCAACCATCTCCCTAATCCTCTGCTTAGCCTCCTTTAGATCACCTATGTCATCGTATGTCACCCTAGGTACTCTTCCTACTTCAACTGGCTTCTCGAATACGACGAGCTCCGTGTCATCAGTTACCATGACTACTCCTGATGGTCTGGTCTTAACGACTACAAACGGTATTGGCTGACCTAAGACGGGAATCTGAACGTAATCCCCTTCACATAAAGGATAATCAAGCAATCGTCTCTTTATGTAGCTTACGAAATTAGTATCTACAGATAGGGTAATCGAGGCAGGGGCCAGCTTAATTAAGGAAGCGGGCCTCACATTAGCCTTTCGAATTATGACCCTATCGCCTATGCTCACACCTGCATTTCTACGCGTTATGCCATCCATCCTAATTATGTCCATTCCCTGATCCTCTGCATGAGCTGGCCATACTATTGCGGCGGTCCTCCTCTTACCTACTATTTCAACTACATCTCCAACCGTTATGCCTAACTTACTCATTATCTCGGGTGGGATACGGACCTTTCCCCGTCCTACGTCCCTCTGCTTTGCCTCAGCTACTCTCAGTCGCACTTCGCGTCTCCTTTCCTTGCCTTCCCTTGGCATGAATGTAACCCCACATTCTACTATACACACTCCTCTAAAAACCCATCTCTTCTTAATACCGATAATCAATGCCTAGAACTTCTCCATTCTACAAACGCTTAAGCTAGGATAACTCCACATAACTTTCATAGGTCGTGTAGATACATTTAAAAAGCTTAAAGCGCGTTAATCGCCCCTATCCCACACAGCACTTCTGATGATGGCGTGAAAGCTTTAGCTTATCCGAGTGACGTATTCCTCCTCTATCTGACTTACCTCATCTAACGAAGAGAGCGCCTCCTCGATACGGCTTGTCCCCCCTTCGTAGTCCTCTGGCATTAAAATATATGCCTTAAGGAGCTTTATACCGAAGCCTATTTCCTCCACTTCGTATTTCGCAAGTTGGCACTCTGAGGGCAGGGCCGAGCGTATCTTTTCTGCTAACTCGGTCATCTCCAAGCTTATGTCCTTGGGGTATACCCTAAATACAGCCATTACCTTCGCCATCTAGGGTCCCTCGAAACCGCATTTAGGACATCTATATGGTATTACAAGTTTCCTGCACTTAGCGCATCGCCAAATTACCACTTCCCCGCAATTAGGGCATAGGAACCTAACCCCTCTTTCACTAGGGAGTATGGGCTTTCTACAGGAGGAACATAACGGTAGCTTCAGCTCGGACACGCTTTCATCACCTCAAGATGGTCGCAATCAAAGCTCTGATAAATGCCTTATAAATATTACCCTCTCCCCTCCTGAGGGCTCTGAGAAGCACCTTAATGCCGCCCTTCATCAATAACCTGGCATGAAAGTCGAAATCTCCGTTCCTCACTATTTCCTCAGATACCTCCTGTACTACCTTCCCCAGCACTTCAAGATCCCTATTTGTTAGGCTATCGAAGAATCGCCTAAAGAGGGACGCCACCATGATATCCCTCCCAAATCTCATACGCCATGTCCCCTCATAGAATTGCCTAAGTCCTCTCTCCTCCACAGCTCTAACTATGGCCCTCCCAAGTAGCATCCCTCCCACACCGCCATAATAGACGCCCCCACCCGTCACCGGCTTATTCTGTCCTGCAGCATCTCCTACTAGCGCCACGTTAGGCCGTAGGACAAAGGTATTAAGCGGACCATCTACGTTCACGATACCGCCCATCCTCCTTATGCGCCTTGCCCCTCTTATCATGTTCTCTACTTCCTTCCTACTCAGAAGCTCTCGATACCCAATGTGTGCCCTCCCAGAGGCAGTCCCCACACGTACCCTATCCTCTCCCAGCGGTATGATCCACCCAAAAAGCCTGTCTGAGATCCTCTTATCGAAATACACCTTAACATAGTCCTTTTCAATATGTATCTCGTGAAGCTCGTAGTCCTCTTGCAGACCGGTTAAGGGCTTAGCCTTTATGGGGGTGAGTTCCCTTGTTAGTGTTCTAACCAAACCCTCAGCTATTACTAACGTTTTACATCTGATGATAACCTCCTCACGCCCGCATCGCACTAACACCTTCGCGACACCTTCCATTGGCGATATCTTTTCGGCCTTACACGATGTAATTATCTCCGCTCCTGCATCCTCAGCTTCTCTCGCCAACTCCCTATCGAAGACCTCCCTATCCACTACGATGGCCTCCACCTGTCCCCGGCTAACTTCGACCTCATTCCCTCCTGGGAAATACAGCTTAGCTCCCTTAATCTCGTTTAAGATCATGTGTCCTGTGACCCTTATCCCAAGCTCCCTAAGGCACCTAGGGCTTATCACTCCTGCACAGTGCATGGGTTTTCCTATGACCTTGTGCTCCTCTAACACGAGGACCTTCAAGCCCTCCTTGGCCGCTTCCCTAGCTGTTATTAGGCCGCATGGACCTCCACCGATCACCAGGACATCATAACCTGTAGAAGTCAACTTTAAGCCCTCCTCATCTTAAGGTTATTACAGGGGCCTACCTTGTCTAGAAGTATTGTCCTGAAATATAAACAAGTGCTCGTGCTAAGGGCCGACTTAGCGATGAGTGCAGGAAAAGCAGCAGCTCAAGCAGCTCATGCTGCGGTCTCTGCTCTAGAGGAAGCCAGACGAAGCAAGCCCGAATGGGTTAAAGCATGGTTAGAGGAAGGGCAGAAGAAGGTAGTGCTTAAGGTGGGAAGTGAATCGGAACTAATGGAACTTAAGCGAAAAGCCGATGAAGAGGGCTTACCTAACGCCCTAATAAGGGATTTGGGCCTTACCGAACTCCCGCCTAACACGGTTACCGCCCTGGGAATAGGTCCGGCCCCCTCAAGCCTCATCGATCGGGTAACGGGACGCCTAAGGCTATATTAACGGTAATCCTATGTCGATACTCGTCCCTCGTCTTGATCAGCTAATCGGCATGCGCTGTTACGTTACATCGACCCCGCCGATTCCAGGCGTAATACGCGCTGCATTAGACGACTTCATAGTTCGTGAAGTGAATAGCGCGGGCTTAGTGGTGAATGAGCACTTCATAGAAACGCATCCCAAAGACGTTCCCGGCCTATTCTCATTGTTCCTCCTAGAGAAGAGGGGCTTCTCGCATTATAAAGCCATGTCTTGGGTCTCTAAGAAACTTGGCATACATCCGAGCCTTCTGGCCTTCTCAGGCATAAAGGATTCCCTGGCTCATACTTGGCAGCTCATCACCGTAAAGGGCATTCGCAAGGAGTGGGCGGGATTAGACCTTCGAGAGGAGTTCCGAGATGGGAGGCTGCTACGCCTTACATACGTCTCTACATACCCATGGAGGCTTTATCCTGGATCACATATGGGTAATTTCTTTGAGGTAGTCATCAGGAAAGTCTCGCCTACCAGTGCCTACGACTTGATATCGAAGGTCATCCAGGAACTTAGAGATCGAGGAGGCGTTCCGGGTTTTTATGGCTATCAGCGCTTCGGCTCAATACGTCCTAATAATCATATAATAGGAAAGTTAATACTCTTAGGCGACTATAAAGCAGCTGTTGAGGAATTTCTAGCGCATGCATATCCCTATGAAAGCGATCGAGCTAAGGAAGCCAGGACATATCTTCGGGAGACATGGGATGTCAAGGGAGCGCTAAAGTTGTTCCCACGACACCTTGTTCACGAGAGACGTATCTTAAAATACCTTGTTAAACACCCTAAGGCGTATGACCGATGCTTCAAAGTCCTCCCTCCTTGGCTAAGGGGCATGTTCATGCAGGCCTATCAATCCTATCTCTTCAATAGGCTCCTAAGCATGAAGCTCCTCCAAGGCTTCTCCCTTAAGGAAGTCCTAGGAGGAGAGGCTATCAAGCTGGGATCTAATGAAACCGTAATCCCTGTAAATCAACACAACAGGTCTTGGGCTCAAGGTCTTGTGGATTGTGGCAGAGGCGTGATATGCCACAGGCTTATCGGATATGATTACGAGCACCACGATACCCCCATGGGGGAAATGGAACGTGAGTTATTGGAAGAGGAGTCGTTGGATCCCTCGTGTTTCCTCATAAAGGACAAGCTATTTCCCAGGCTTAGGTGTGGCTGGCGGGAGATAGCCTATAATCCCCCTCGCATAAAAATACTGGGGCCCTATGAAGATGAACTATTCGAGGGACACTTGAAGTTCAAGCTGTGCTTCTTCCTCAAAAGGGGCTTCTATGCTACGTCCCTCCTAAGGGAGATTTTAAAGCCGCATGATCCCATTAGGAGCGGCTTTTAGCTCCCATCAAGATCTCTAGTTCCAATAAGAGTTTTATAGGGGCTCGTAAATTAGCCTATACGGGGCCGGTAGCTCAGCTAGGTAGAGCGCTGAGCCTCCTTAAGAGGCGCAGGCGTCTAGAGCGCCGGGCTTTTAACCAGGGGGAGGAAACCCGGTGGTCCCGGGTTCGAATCCCGGCCGGCCCGTCATCCTAACTAAACATCATAAGCCATCTGATGGCTCAAGGTGATCATTCAGCCCATCTTAAGTGCCTTCTTAGAGCCTATCTGAAGCCTTAAAACTATACTAAGATTACGATAAGCTGGATGATCTCACGCCTTAATGTTGTCACGATGACAATAGTAAAATTTATATCAACCTCCTATGTGTCTGGTATTAGCACGTTTCAACCTTCTCGGTGTGAAATCATGCCTAAGAAACTCAATATCTTTGACCATGTGTTGGTGCCGAAACATATTCTGCTAAGCAAGGAAGAGGCTAAGAAGGTACTACGCGAGCTACACGTGAATCCATGGGATCTACCGTGGATGAGGGCTTCGGATCCCGCGGCCCGAGCCCTAGGCGCCAAGCCTGGAGATCTGATTAAGATAATTAGGAAAAGCCCTACGGCTGGTGAGGCTGTAATTTACCGATATGTTGTTCCCGGATAGGTTAAGGAGGTGTTGTTGTGGGTACGTTCCCTAGTATTGAAGATAGATGGTTCCTCCTCGAGGCCTTTATAAAGGAACATGGACTAGTAAGGCAGCATCTTGACAGTTACAACGACTTCATAGAGAGGCGAATTCAAGAGATAGTTAACGAACAAGGTGTGATCGAGACCGACATTCCCAATTTCTACATAAGGCTGGGGAAAGTGAGACTAGGGCGGCCTAGGATAAGGGAGGCGGATGGCTCTGAGAATGAGATATACCCTCTAGAGGCCAGATTGAGGAACCTAACATATGCCGCGCCCATTTACTTAGTCATGATCCCGATCATAGGCGGTGAGGAAAGGGAGCCCGTTGAGGTGTATATAGGGCAAATACCTATCATGGTAAAATCCTCAAAGTGCATGTTGTATGGAATGAGTGATGAGGAGCTAATGGCAGTAGGCGAAGATCCCAGGGATCCGGGCGGCTATTTCATAATAAACGGCTCGGAACGCGTCTTAGTAGCTCAGGAGGACTTAGCTGTAAACAGGGTACTAGTGGATAAAGGCGGAATAAGCTCCTCGGTAGCATATACAGCTAAGGTGTTCTCAGCCACGAGCTCGGTTAGAGTACCTGTTTCTGTCGAGATGCTCAAGAATGGCATCCTCTACGTTTCATTCCCCGCGGTGCCCGAGAGGATACCCTTCGCCATAGTAATGAAGGCTTTGGGCTTTGAAAGCGACAAGGATATAGTGCTAGCAGTTAGCGACGACCCTGAGATACAAGAAGAGCTCATACCAACTCTAGTACAGGCGGCCTCGATAAAGAGGACCGAGGACGCGTTAAACTACATAGGCGGAAGGATCGCTATAGGTCAGACTAAGGAATACAGGATCCAGAGGGCTGAGCAGGTAATAGATAGATACCTCCTCCCTCACTTGGGTACCACGAAGAAAGCCCGCAAAGCCAAAGGTTATTTCCTGGGACAAATGGCCGAGAAATTAATAGAGCTCGCGCTTGGCCGTAGATCACCGGATGATAAGGATCATTACGCTAACAAGAGGCTTAAGCTAGCTGGGGATCTGTTAGCCCAATTGTTCCGCGTGGCCTTTAGGACTTTTTGTAATGATGTGCGGTATCAATTAGAGCGGCTTAAAAGTAGGAACAGGGCCGTGAACTTGAGGACGATAGTTCGCGCGGATGTAATAACTGAGCGCATCAGACATGCCCTTGCCACCGGTAATTGGGTCGGGGGCAGGGCTGGCGTTAGTCAATTACTCGATAGGACAAACTACTTATCAACGCTAAGTCACTTAAGGCGTGTCGTATCCCCATTGAGTAGAAGTCAGCCGCATTTCGAGGCCCGAGATCTCCATCCCACCCAGTGGGGAAGGCTTTGCCCAAATGAGAGCCCAGAAGGTCAGAACTGTGGGCTTGTCAAGAATTTGGCCTTGATGGCTAGAATAACGGTTGGAACTGATGAGACTAGCGTGAAGGCAGTCCTCGATAAACTGGGCTTAATACCCCTTGAAACGGCGCGGAAGAAAGGGATTAAAGGAGCTAAGGTCTTTCTCAACGGCAGGCTCATCGGGATGCACTCTCAGCCTGAGAAGCTCGTTAACGATCTTAGACGTCTAAGGAGACGTAGGCACATAAGCCCTGAGGTAAACGTTGCGCATTACAAGACTCAGTACATAAATGAAGTATATGTTAACTGCGATGCTGGTAGGATTCAGAGGCCCCTAATCGTAGTAGAGAACGGGGAAATTAAACTTAAGCCTGAGCATCTCGTGAAGCTCCGTAAAGGTGAATGGGGCTGGTATGACCTGATAAAACGCGGTATAATAGAATATTTGGATGCTGAAGAAGAGGAGAATGCTCTGATAGCCCTAAACCCGGAAGATATTACACAGGAGACCACTCATATGGAGCTCGTGCCGACAGCAATCTTAGGTGTTGTCGCCTCTATAATACCATATGCCGAGCATAACCAATCCCCTAGGAACTCGTATGAAGCGGCTATGGGGAAGCAAGCTTTAGGCCTATCCTTAATCAACTTTAGATACTACCTCGATTCACGAATGCATCTACTTCACTATCCTCAAAAACCGCTGGTTCAGACGCGCGCTATGAAGATCATAGGCTACAACGATCGTCCGGCTGGACAGAACATGGTGGTACTGGTCGGTACATGGGGTGGATATAACATCCAAGATGCCATAATAATGAATAAGGCATCCATAGAACGCGGTTTAGCCCGTTCTACGTTCTTCAGGACCTACGAGGCAGAGGAGAGGAAATACCCAGGAGGTGAAGAGGACAAGATAGAGATCCCTGAGCCTAGTGTGAGGGGCTATAGGGCTTCTGAGGCCTATGTGCATCTAGGGGAAGATGGCGTTGTCGAGCCAGAGACGTTCGTCTCAGGCGGTGAGGTATTAATAGGCAGGACTTCACCGCCCCGCTTCCTAGAAGAGTACCGGACTTATGAGATGGCGAGCTCTAGAAGGGATACCTCCGTTAGCATGAGGTACGGCGAAAAGGGCGTGGTGGACTTAGTTCTTGTAACGGAAAACGTAGACGGTAATAAGCTCATCAAGGTTCGAGTTCGGGACTTAAGGATACCTGAGTTGGGTGATAAGTTCGCATCTCGGCATGGTCAGAAAGGCGTCATAGGCATGATAGTTCCGCCTGAGGATCTGCCCTTTACTGAGGATGGTGTAGTGCCCGATTTGATAATAAACCCCCATGCCTTCCCCTCAAGGATGACCCTTGGTCAGCTATTGGAATCGCTAGGCGGAAAGGTAGCCGCTTTAGCTGGAAGACTCGTGGACGGCACTCCCTTCTGTGGCGAGAAGGAGGAGAAATTAAGGATGGAGCTCCTACGTTTAGGGTATCGTATGGATGGGAAAGAAGCGATGTATGACGGTATAACAGGTGAGCTCTTGGAGACTCCTATGTTCATAGGCATAGTCTACTATCAGAAGTTACATCACATGGTAGCCGATAAGATGCACGCCAGAGCCCGTGGCCCAGTACAGATACTCACGCGCCAACCTACGGAGGGCAGAGCGAGAGAGGGTGGTCTCAGATTTGGCGAGATGGAGCGAGATACTCTTATTGGCCATGGCGCCTCCCTGCTACTAAGAGAGCGGTTATTCGAGCAGAGCGACCGCTATCTAGTTTACGTATGTAATAAATGCGGTATGATCGGCTGGTACGATAGGAAGCGCGATAGGCTAGTGTGTCCGTTACACGATGATAAAGGGGAGCTCTACCCGATTGAGGTCTCATATGCCTTTAAGCTCTTACTACAGGAGCTCATGAGCATGTGCGTATACCCGAAGCTTGTGTTAAGCGATATAGCGGAGGTGACGGGATGATGCTCTTAGGAGGGATGTTTAAGAAGATAAGGGCCATAGAGTTCGGGGTTCTGAACCCTGATATGATAAGGAAGATGTCAGTGACCGCCATCATAACTGCTGATACATATGATGAGGACGGGATGCCCATAAGATCTGGGCTTATGGATCGCCGTTTGGGGACTATTGAACCCGGAGTTCGTTGTGAAACATGCGGTAATCCGGTTGGGCTATGCCCTGGACACTTCGGCCATATAGAGCTAGCTAGGCCTGTAATCCATGTGGAGTTCGTGAAGGTCATTCATCAACTGTTGAGGGCTACATGTAGGGTTTGCGGTAGACTTCTCATTCCCGAAAGCGAGTTAGAGAGATACCGTGAAAGGATGGAACGATATCGAAAGCGCTGGAAAGCATTAAGCTTAAAACTCGCTGAGGTCATCTTGAAGAAAGCCTTAGATGTATCTGAATGCCCTCATTGTCATGCGCGGCAATACAAAGTCAAGCTTGAAAAGCCCACGACTTTCTATGAAGAACGTGAAGAAGGGCCTGTTAGATTACTACCTACGGAAATTCGGGAGCGACTTGAAAGGATACCAGACGAGGATTTAAGACTAATAGGCATTGATCCTGAGAAGGCGCGACCCGAGTGGTTTGTCCTAACGGTACTCCCCGTACCTCCAGTAACTGTAAGGCCTTCTATCACTCTTGAGTCTGGCGTGAGATCTGAAGACGACCTAACCCATAAGCTCGTAGACATAATAAGGATCAATGAACGGCTAAGGGAGAACATAGAAGCTGGCGCGCCCCAACCCATCATAGAGGATCTCTGGGAGTTGCTTCAATACCATATCACCACATACTTTGATAACGAGGTGCCCGGAATACCCCCCGCCAGGCATAGATCTGGAAGACCCTTGAGGACGTTAGCGCAGAGGCTCAAGGGCAAGGAGGGGCGCTTCCGAGGTAGTCTCTCTGGTAAGCGCGTGGACTTCTCTGCGCGTACTGTTATCTCGCCAGATCCTAACTTAAGCATTAATGAGGTTGGTGTGCCAGTGGATATAGCGAAAATATTAACCGTCCCTGAAAGGGTTACCGAATGGAATCTTGAGGAGATGAAGGCCCTGGTCATAAACGGCCCCTTCGTTTACCCAGGAGCTAACTACGTAATAAGGCCTGATGGGCGTCGCATAGACCTGCGCTTCCCTAAAGATAGAACGGCGATCGCTGAGGCGTTGAGACCTGGTTATATAGTTGAGCGCCATTTAAGGGACGGCGATATAGTCCTCTTCAATAGACAACCCTCATTACATAGGATGTCCATGATGGCCCATAAGGTGCGTGTCCTGCCTTATAAGACGTTCAGGCTGAACCTATTAGTCTGTCCGCCATATAACGCGGACTTCGATGGAGATGAAATGAACCTGCATGTGCCCCAAAGCGAAGAAGCCCGTGCTGAAGCCCGTATACTAATGCTTGTCCAGGAACAGATACTTTCACCGAGGTATGGAGGTCCTATAATGGGTGCATTACATGACTATATAACTGCGGCTTACCTCTTGACGTCTAAGAACGTCCTCTTAGATAGGGAAAAGGCCTCTCAAATATTGATAGCAGGGGGCTATAGGGGTGATCTACCTAAGCCAGCTATAATCAAGCCGAAGGAGCTATGGACCGGAAAGCAGGTCTTTAGCGCCTTCCTCTTCCCAGGGCTTGACTACACGTCACGCGCAAGCATATGCCTCAAGTGCTCCGAATGCCTGAAGGAGAGGTGTCCTGTTGATGCATATGTCGTCGTTAGAAATGGGCAGCTCCTAGCTGGAGTAATCGATAAAGCAAGTATTGGCGCTGAGAGAACGGAGTCTCTCCTACATAAAATAGTTAAGGTATATGGTACCGATAAGGCTAGGATCTTCATGGACTCATGTTTCAAGGCACTGCTCTACTTACTCGATAGGCATGGCTTTACCATGGGCCTAGATAGCCTAGACCTGCCCGAAGAGGCGCTAGAGCAGATAAAGAGTGTATTTTCAAAGGCCGAAAAGCGCGTTAGAGAACTCCTAGATGCATATCACTCAGGGAAGCTAGAGTCTCAGCCCGGAAAGACGCTAGAGGAGACTCTTGAGCTTAGGTTAATCGAAGTACTGGCCGATGCTAGAGATGAGGCAGGTAGGATAGCAAGTAAATATCTGGGCTTAGATAACGAAGCGGTCATAATGACTCAAACAGGCGCTCGAGGCAACATAGTTAACGTGACCCAAATGAGCGCCTGCCTAGGGCAGCAGCATTTAAGGGGTGAGAGGATACATCGAGGTTATTCGCAGAGGCCACTTTCTCACTTTAAGCCCAATGATTTAGGCATACGAGCAAGGGGCTTCGTGTTCAGTTCATTTAAGCGGGGCCTCACTCCCACGGAATTCTTCTTCCACGCGATGACAGGAAGGGAAGGGCTAGTTGACACGGCCGTACGTACTTCGCAGAGCGGTTACATGCAGAGAAGGCTTATAAACGCGTTGCAAGACGTACATGTAGAATACGATGAAACCGTGCGTAACGCTGAGAACGTAATAGTACAGTTCAGATATGGTGAAGATGGCGTGGATCCGGCTAAGAGTTATCATGGAAGGCCTGTTATAATAGATTATATCATAAACGAGGTGGTGAGGCGGCGTCATGAGCAAGGCAAAGGCTAAGCTTGACTTCGTGACCCTAGATCTTGTGAGGAAGCGCTTGGGTGAGTTACGAGATCTATTGCCAGCCTCCCTTATAAGAGAATTAGAGGACAAACTGGTTAATTCAGGGATTAAACTCACTGAGGAAGAACTTGATTTAATACTCAGGAGGGTGCTCGAGGAATACGAAGACTCCTTAGTGGAACCGGGGGAGGCCGTGGGTACCGTAGCTGCGCAGTCCTTAGGTGAACCCAGTACGCAGATGACGCTTAGGACGTTCCATTACGCGGGCGTGAGGGAGTTCGACATAACTCTAGGCCTTCCAAGGCTAATAGAAATAGTCGATGCACGTAGAACGCCTTCTACTCCGATAATGGTCATATACCTGGATGAGAGGCATAGGCATGATCGCGAGAAAGCCCTTGAGGTTGCTCAAAGGATAGAATACACAACCATCGAGAATGTAATAAAGAGCATAGAGCTAGACCTCGCTACGTTCACTATAGTCCTTGAACTCGATCCGGAGATACTCGAGAATAAAGGGCTTACAGTCGACCACATAACGCGAGCGCTTCAAAGGCTTAAAGGTGAGGTAAGCGTCGATGGTTATACAGTGTACTTTACCCCAGCGAACGTGACGGATCTGATAAAATTAAGGAAAATCCGCGATAGGGTGCTCGGGTTAAAGCTTAAAGGCATTAAAGGGATAAGGCGTGTTGTGGTTCGAAAGGAGGGAGACGAATATACGCTAGTAGCAGAAGGTAGCAATCTCTCTGCTGTGCTTAATGTCGACGGCGTTGATCCCACAAGGACAACAACTAATGACATACATGAGATAGCGGAAGTATTGGGCATTGAGGCAGCCCGAAATGCCATAATAAACGAGATGGTACGCGTACTTGAGGAACAGGGGCTAGATGTCGATATAAGGCATATAATGTTGGTCGCCGACATAATGACCATGACCGGCAAAGTACGTCAGATAGGAAGGCATGGTGTTAGCGGTGAAAAAGAGAGCGTGCTCGCTAAGGCAGCATTTGAGGTCACCGTTAAGCATCTAGTAGATGCTGCCGTTAGGGGAGCTAAGGATGAGCTGAAGGGTGTTGCCGAGAACGTGATAGTTGGCTCTAACTTAGCGCCGATAGGAAGTGGAATGGTACAGCTCCTCGTGCGCATGGGTGCGCCATTGGGAGAACGTAAGAACGAGGTAGTGGAAGGGGATGTTAAGTCAGATAGTAAATAAAAGGAGGTGACTTAGGTCATGGATCTGGGACGAGAACTTAGGACCGCCATGAAGACGGGTAAAGTTATATTAGGCTTTAAGCAGACCATCAAGGCCTGTATCTCCGGTAAGGCCAAGCTTGTGATCATGGCGTATAACTCCCCTGAACACATTAAGAAAGAGTTATCCTATTACACGAAGCTCTCCAAGACCCCATTATATGTGTTCCCAGGTTCGAGTTGGGACCTAGGGGGCATGTGTGGAAAGCCATTTATGGTATCTTCCATAGCTATTATCGATCCCGGTGAATCCGATATACTTCGCTTAACTGAACTGGCAGAGGCCAGTGGGGGGTGATCGGTAATTCCGAGTATAAGGTTAACTGCCGAGGAGATGCGCTATATAAGCTTATTTGAAAGCATAACTGGTGCCTCCGCGAGGGATTGCGTCTATGACTCACAGCTTAACAGGCTGATATTCCTAGTGAGGCCAGGCGAAGTGGGGCTCGCGGTGGGTAGGAATGGTATAAAGGTCAAACAGCTCAGGAAGCTCTTGGGAAAGAACATAGAGGTCGTTGAATACGCCGAGACCCCCGAGAAGCTGATAACAAACAGTCTGTTTCCGGCTAAAATAAGAAACGTAAGGATAACCAAAACTAATGATGGTAGGAAAATAGCTATAGTCCTGGTGGATCCCAGTCATAAAGGCCTAGCCATAGGCAAGGATGGACGGAACATAAGCAGGGCTAGGATCCTCGCGAGGAGGTACTTCGACATAGATAACGTCGTCATCCCCTAAAGCTTAGCATATGACTAAATACATTTATACCCCTCTTGTGATCTACAAAGGGAGGCGCTAATCATATGCCAGGCTCTAAATCACCTAAGGGTCTACATGCAGCTAGGAAGCTCAAGCTCAAGAGGAAACGCTTCCGATGGAGCGATATCACGTATAAGAAGCGCATTTTAGGCTTAGATAAGAAGATGGATCCCCTTGAAGGGGCGCCGATGGCTAGGGGCATAGTCCTAGAGAAAGTAGGTATCGAAAGCCGCCAGCCCAATAGCGCTGTGAGGAAGTGCGTCCGCGTGCAACTTATAAAGAACGGTAAGCAAGTCACGGCATTCGTCCCAGGTGATGGCGCATTAAACTTCATAGATGAGCATGATGAGGTGGTAATCGAACGGATCGGCGGACCTGAAGGGAAGGCATATGGCGATCTCCCAGGTGTGCGATTTAAGGTCATAAAGGTCAACGGCGTCTCACTTAAGGCTCTACTCACTGGGAAGAAACAAAAGCCCATGAGGTAGAAGGGTGCGCTGGCATTGAAGATAGAGATATTAGAGCTATCCGATAATCATGTGCGCTTTATCCTAAAGGGCTCCAACCCTGCTTTCGCCAACGCATTGAGGAGAATAATGATATCAGAGGTCCCTACGGTAGCAATAGACGAAATAGTATTTTTGGATAACACATCGATTCTCTATGATGAGATACTGGCGCATAGGTTGGCCCTCGTACCCCTTAAGATGGATCCCTCATTGCTGGAGCTCGTTCGGGGAGAGAGCGATTTAAGTAAATTCCAAATTAGGTTAATACTTGATGTCGAAGCCACCGATGGTCCTATGATAGTTTGCTCGGGTCATCTTAAATCTGAAGACCCTAAGATAAGGCCCGTCTCAGATAACATACCCTTAGTTAAGCTGATAAAAGGCCAGAAGGTAACGCTAGAGGCTTTCGCGCGCTTAGGGAGGGGCAAGGAACACGCGAAATGGTCCCCAGTCTCCGCCTGCAGTTACAAGTACTTACCGATAATAGATATCGATGCTGACTTATGCGATCTATGCGGTAGATGCGCAGAATATTGTCCTCATAACGTGCTTAAGCTGGAGGGTGATAAGCTAACAATAGTTGATCCCCTCTCCTGTACGCTGTGCAGGTATTGCGAAAAGGTCTGTGAGAGGGAGGCTATACACGTTAAGGGTGATGATACCGCTTTCATATTCTACGTTGAATCCACAGGAGCCCTGAGCCCCATTGATATAGTTTCCGAGGCTGCAAACATACTCAAGCTCAAGGCAGAAGACTTTTTAAGTAAGCTTAAGTCCCATTTATCCGCCCCCGAGGGTGAAGTAGATGAAGAGGACAGGCCCGACTAACGTGCGCTTAAGGGTATTGATACGTCGCTTAAGGCAGGCTTACCGTAAGAACGGCGGTAGGGCTTGGAGGGCAGTAGCTGAACTATTAGATCGTCCCCGCAGGAAGAGAATAGCCGTTAACGTCGGTAGGATCAATAGGTATACTAGACCAGAGGATGTCGTGGTCGTCCCAGGAAAAGTCCTAGGAGCTGGGGTGATAGATCATCCCGTTACCGTAGCGGCAGTGGACTTCTCCAAGGCCGCTATGGAGAAGATAGAAAAGGCTGGTGGTAAATGCATGAGGATCGAAGAACTGATCGAAATTAACCCTACGGCCTCCCGAATTAAGATCTTAGGGTGAGCTTGATGTCGAGTCTAGAGGAGGTAATAGTCATAGATGCGGATGGCCAGGTATTGGGTAGGCTTGCAAGCATAGTAGCTAGGAGGTTACTTAATGGTGAGCGAATAGTCATAGTTAACGCCGAGAAGGCGTTGATAAGCGGTAAGCCCTCATCTGTCTTGGCTTGGTACAAGGATAGGCTGGCGAAGAGAACGCATTATAACCCGGAGAAGACAGGTCCTAAACATCCTCGAAGGCCTGATAACATAGTTAAGCGAGCCGTACGAGGTATGCTGCCGAGGAAGAAGCCTAGGGGCAGGGAAGCCCTTAGGAGGCTAAGGGTTTACATAGGGATCCCTGATGAGTACAGGAATGCACCTAAAATTAAAATACGGGATGCTATTCCTAAGAACACGCGTATAAAATATATGACCGTGGGCGAGCTAGCTAGCCTGGTAGGATGGAGGGCATAGGGGATATGGTCCGTATAGTAGTCTCCGTGGGGAAAAGGAAAACTGCTATAGCCAGGGCAGTGTTAAGGCCTGGCAAGGGAAGGGTTCGCATAAACAACATACCTGTAGAGATATACCAACCCGAAATGGCTAGGTGGAAGATCTTAGAGCCATTATTGCTTGCCGGAGACGACATCTGGAATAAAGTGGACATAGATGTCAACGTTAAAGGCGGTGGCTGGATGGGGCAGGCGACAGCCGCCAGAATAGCCATAGCGCGCGGCCTAGTGGAATGGACTAAATCCGAGGAATTAAGGAGAATATACCTGGATTATGATAGGACCATGCTAGCTGGTGATCCGAGGCAGGCCGAACCGAAGAAACCTCGTGGGCACTCCGCGAGGGCAAAGAGGCAGAAGAGCTACCGTTAGTGTCTCTCTCCTTCCCTCCTTCTCGCCTCTTCGTACTTGAGCATCTCGTCTATCAATTCGACATGGCTTAGGAACATCCTTCTGCAACAGTATCTGGTAATACCCATGTCGTCTAGCACCTTTCCTGGCGCCTCTCCTTCCTTAACCCTTCGCACAAATTCCTCCCACTTGTCTGCTATTAGCCTGCCACAGGTAAAGCATCTTATGGGTATTATCATCCTTAATCCCGCCTTCTAAACTACTAAACACTTAAATTTATCCTTTCACCCTTAAAGTTGACGATTTGGAGGTGAGCTCGTATAGCCTCGGAGGAAAACAAAAGGGGTAATGAGAGTGAACAACAATCCACTCAAGACCTATTAGTGCCCTTGGAACTTTACTTAGCCTCTGGTATCCGAATAGGGACGCACATCAAGAACAAGGTCATGCAACGCTTCATATATAACGTCAGGCCGGATGGCCTATACATACTTGACGTTAGGAAAACTGATGAGCGTATACGCATCGCGGCGAAATTCCTAGCTAGGTATGAGCCTGAGAAGGTAGTGGCCGTATCTGTTAGGCAGTACGGTCAGCAGCCAGTAAAGACGTTCTGCTCGCTAACTAGGGCGATCCCGGTGCTAGGTCGTTTTATTCCGGGCACGTTCACTAACCCAAGCCTATCTAATTACGTAGAGGCCAATGTGGTGCTAGTAACAGATCCAAAGGCAGATGCTCAAGCTATAGATGAAGCGTCCGATGTAGGTATACCCGTTGTAGCTTTATGTGATACCGATAGCCTATGTAGCAATGTAGATCTCATAATACCTGTTAATAATAAAGGACGTAAATCACTTGCCTTGACCTATTGGTTGCTAGCTAGGCAAGTACTACGTGAACGGGGTGAGCTCGAACCTGATAAAGATCTGCCAGTTCCAGTAGAGGCATTCGAGGCGAAAATAGTTAGGACCATGACTACTACGGGAGAGTAGAGATAATGAGCGAGGGCCCTGTAAGAAGACCTGCTGTCGCTGGCTTCTTCTATCCTAGTGATAAGGCCTCCTTACTTAAAGCGATCGAGGACTGCTTTAAACATGCCCTTGGTCCTGGGAAGCTTCCTCATTTGAACAGGCAAGGTCCGCGCAGGATCCTGGGCTTAGTTTGTCCTCATGCGGGATACATGTACTCGGGCCCAGTTGCTGCTCACGCGTATTACGCTCTCGCCAATGACGGTCTCTTCGATACTGCAGTGATATTAGGTCCTAATCATCAAGGGCTAGGCTCCGTTATAGCCACTGTTGATTCCGGTTACTGGGAAACCCCTTTGGGGAAAGTGCCTGTCGATGCTGATCTAGCTAAACGCATAGTAAAGTTAAGTGGGATCGTGGATATAGACGAGTCCGCCCATCTATATGAGCATTCGATAGAGGTTCAACTACCCTTCCTTCAATACATATACGGAAGCGATTTTCGCTTTGTGCCCATATGCATGCTAATGCAGGATCTGAACTCAAGCATGATATTGGGTAAGGCGCTAGCTCAGGCATTAGAGGGTAAAAATGCGGTCATCATTGCTAGTACGGATTTCAGTCATTATGAGCCTCACGAAGTAGCTAAGAGAAAGGATACCGAGGCAATAAAGTGCATACTGCGCTTGAATCCCGAAGCGTTGTATGAGACGGTAATGAACATGAATATAAGCATGTGTGGCGTGGCCCCAGTCATGACCATGCTTGTAGCTACTAAAATCCTGGGGGCCTCTGCGGCTTACCTCCTCAAGTATGCGACATCAGGTGATGTAACGGGGGATTTCTCCCAGGTCGTCGGATACGGTGCCCTCTCAATTATGAAATAATGTCATCGCTCATTGAACTCTTTCACCCTTATGCCAGTATGAGTTATCCTGGTTTTGAATATCTTGGCAGTGTATGGCTTTATGGCCTCTTCAACTTCATTCAGATCCCCCCGCTTAGCTAAGATTAACACCGCTCCTCCTCCACCGGCCCCTGTGAGCTTAGCACCTAGAGCCCCCGCCTCTTTAGCCTTATAGACTATTTCGCTTATCTGCAATGTAGAGACTCCTATTGCCTCTAACATGCCCTGATTAATGTTCATCAATTCTCCTAACTTCTCGTAATCGCCTTGCTCTAAAGCTTTAGCTGCTTCTATCGCCAGGTGGCCAGCGGCATGATATAAAGGCATGAGCACTTCCTCATATTTATCATAGAGGTCGAGAACGCGCCTCACTAAATCTCCCGTGCTCCTCCTCACACCCGTATCGGCCACGAGCCATGCATAGTCTTGGTTGATCTTCACGTTTAGCCTCAAGAAACCCTCGCCTTTGCGGTAAGCTATAACCCCGCCATAAGTCACTATAGTATTATCTATGCCACTCGGCTTACCGTGGACTACACATTCCGCCTCATATACTATTTCGTTAACTTCATCCAAGCTTAATTCCACGCCTAAGTACCTGGAATAAGCAGCCGTAAAAGCGGCGAAGGTCGATGCAGAGGATCCCATCCCGCTTCCCACTGGTATCTCTGACTCTAATGTAATCTTAGCCGGTCTAAGCTTACCGTATCGCTCGCTCATGGTCTTTAAGATCCTCCTGAAGGGCTCAACCTCCTTAGGTAGGGAACCACTTAACTCCATCGGTATCATCACCTCAAAGTTCAGGTTTATGGATCTTATGATTATCCCTTTTAGGTTCTCTTCGATCCTGGCCTTGGACCTCACGTCTAAGGCGGCTGCTATGGCTGGCTGACCTTTGACCACAAAATGCTCTCCCACTATTATCACTTTACTCGGAGCACTCGCCTCGATCATGTTCCCATCCTCATTTAATGACCTTATATCCACTAGGCGATTAAAGCATAATAAGGCAATACGTTACTATTCTTAAGTCAGATGAGGTTGAAAGATTGTCAGCTACATCACGACGTAAGCTGGATCATATACTAATAGCCTTAGAAGACGAGGTAGAGGGCGGTTCCAGTACATGGTTCGATGAGGTCATGTTAATCCATAACGCCATATCCGAGGTCTCCCCTAGGGAGGTCGATACATCGGTTAATTTCCTAGGCCACGAGCTTAGAGCTCCAATAGTCATAGCGGGCATGACAGGGGGTCATGAGCTCTCCCTTCGCATAAACCGAGTATTAGCTGAAGCGGCTGAGAGATTAGGCATAGCCATAGGCGTTGGAAGCCAGAGGGCAGCGATAGAAGAACCTAAGCTGATTCATACCTACAGCATTGTTAGGGAGAAAGCCCCCACGACCTTCGTGATAGCTAATATAGGTGCGGCTCAAGTGGCACGGGACTACGACATACGCTCTATCTTAAAGATCATAGACATGGTAAAGGCCGATGCCTTGGCGATTCATTTAAACCTACTCCATGAGATCCTCCAGCCTGAAGGCCAACCCAGCTTCAAGGGCCTTATAGCTAAGTTAAAGGACATGAGATCAGAGATTAACGTACCCTTATTGGCTAAGGAGACGGGTTCCGGGATATCTAGGGAGGCTGCCTTGAAATTAGGGGAGGTGGTAGATGCCATAGATATAGGCGGTGCTGGTGGTACGAATTGGGCCCTAATTGAATATAAGAGAGCATTGAAGGTAGAGAATGAGGCCTTAGCTCAGCTCTCAAAGCTGCTTTTAACTTGGGGTATACCCACCGCTGTCAGCATATGTGAGGTGAGGGATGCATTACCCGCTATTCCCCTAATAGCTACCGGAGGGATAAGGAGTGGTCTCGATATAGCTAAGGCCCTAGCCCTAGGCGCTGATCTGGCTGGAGTGGCCCTACCCCTGCTTAAAAAGGCCTATCGGGAAGGTATTGAAGGGGTCATAAAGATGCTCGATCAGATGATATTCGAGCTCAAGGCTATAATGGCGCTCGTCGGTGCATCAACGATAAAGGAGCTAAAAGAAGCGTCTATCGTGATCTCACCAAGGCTAAGCGAGTGGATTAGATGTAGAGGTCTTAAGAGGTTTATGAAGTACAAGAAATTATATCCTGATATAGTAATATAGTAATCTGTATGAGTCCTTAGACTCTCCTACCTCTTCGCCCGCCCTTCCTCCTTATCGTATCGTGCGGAAGTGGCGTTACATCCTCTATTTTGCCTATTATGAGGCCTGATCTAGCTAGCGCCCTGATAGCTGGTCCTGCCCCAGGTCCCGGAGTCTTTAACCTAGCTCCGCCGGGAGCGCGCACCTTTATGTGTATAGCGTTTATGCCTTTCGCCATGGCTTCATGCGCGGCCCTTAGCGCCGCTTGCATGGCAGCATATGGCGATGGTTTATCCCTATCGGCCTTTACTATCATGCCTCCGCTAGCCTTGGCTATGGTCTCGGCTCCCGTAAGGTCTGTTATCAGTATCACAGTATTATTGTGGCTGGCGTAGATATGCGCTATGCCCCATCTGAGCTTAGTCTTAGAACTTCCGCTCATCGCCTACCCACCACTATTTCGGCTTTCTCAGCTATAGGAGATGTCGGGGCGTAGCTTATAAGGTTCTCCTCCTCTCGGGACACTAAGTACCCTGGGCTTCTGACTTTCCTACCTCCAATGGCTATGTGACCGTGCGTGATGAACTGCCTAGCCTGATATATAGTTCTAGCAAGTCCCCTCCTATAGACTATCGTCTGAAGTCTGCGCTCCAGTATGTTCTCGACTGTTAAGTTAAGTATATCGTCAACTGTACCATGGGGGTTATCCAATATCCCCATGTTATATAGCTTGCTCACAAGCTCACGTTCTCTCTCCTTTCTCTCCTCCTCCGGAAGTCCTAATAGACTCCTAGCATGTCTCCTTATATGGCTTAGAAAGGTCTTAGCTATCCATAGTTCCCGCTTATTCCTAAGCCCGTACCTACCTAGGAGCTCAAGTTCCTCCTGTAAGATATCCTTACGCCAGGGGTGTCTGGGACCACGCCACTTCTTTTTAGACCTCTTAGGATCCCCCATCCCCGATCCCCCTCAATCTTAGCCTCTAGGCTTCCTACGTACTCCTATCGTTATGCCTGTCCTACCCGTAGTCCTAGTTCTCTGTCCCCTAACCTTAAGCCCTAGGGCGTGCCTTATGCCTTTCCAGCACTTGATCTTCTTCATCAATTCGACGTCACTTCTGACAGCTAAGACCAGATCTGAGCCTATTAAATGCAAATCCTTGCCCGTCTTCGGGTCCTTAGGTCTATTGAGGAACCAAGGAGGTATGTTATAGCTGGAGAGGTTTCGGACCATTTCATCTATCCTCTTTATCTCCGCTTCTCCGAGCTCGCCGAGTCTCCTCTTGGTGTTTATCTTGAGCAATCTGCATATGGCATTGGCGGTATTCCAGCCTATCCCCCTTATATGCGAGAGAGCCTGAACTACGTTTAACTTACCGTCTAGATCAGTACCTCCTATCCTCACTATGTACTTAAATTCCTCTGGCATGATGATCTTGTTTCTTCTTAACGAGTCCTCTTAATTAGTTTTTCCCTATCGTCTCAGGAATTTGTAGCCCTTATCGCGTCTCCTTTTCCATAAGGGAGGATATGTCCCTCGCTTCATTATTACCCGTATAGGCTTAACGGCAAGTCCTCTATCGCGCCTATACATCTCTTCGCTGCTGAGTAAGGCTTTGCCTAAGGCAATTAATTCGCCTTTTTGAGTCATTATAGCGACAAGATCACCTCTTTTTATTTTGGTTTCCAGCCTGAGTATGCCCGGCACTGCCAATACGGCTCCATTGCATATCGCATCTACTGCGGAGTCCCTTATCACAACCTTAGGCAAGTGCTCTACCCCTCTTTCCATCGGCAATATGATCTTTCTTATCCACCTTTCATCGCCTTCCTCTGTCCAGAATTTGTATGAATCCAAGACGTCATGCAATGTGGCTAGGCTCTCATCCTCCTTAAAGGGCCCTACCCTAGTCCTTCTAAGTTCCCTCATGTGCGCTCCTACTCCAAGCACCTCGCCTATATCATGGCATAGCTTACGCATATAGGTCCCAGCTTCACATCCAACTCGCATTAGTACATTTCTCCCATCGATCTCCAGCAGTTGTATGTAGTAGATATGCTTCACGCGCACAGCCCGTTTGACTGATGATCTTAGAGGAGGTCTCTGGTAGATCTCGCCTATAAACTCCTCTATCGCTTCCCTTAGCCTATCCTCACTTACATCTCCATGAAGCCTCATCACACAGACATACTCCTTCCCAGCCTGAAGTAGCGCGCGTATGATCCTGGTCCCTCTACCCAGGGCTACGGGCAATATTCCGGAGACCTTAGGATATCCCCGCCCTTTAGGGCTCTAGGGTACCCCCATGACCTGCGTTCTGGATGTTTAGTATGCGTTTTATCCAGGCGACTACTTCATGGCTGGTGGGCCCCGGCGGCTTATCAAGGTTTATTATGCCCGCGTCTAGTAGCTCTTGAACACTGCGCTTTTCCGGTGGGCATCCATAACTGGGGTCAGTCGGCTCCTCATCCTTTATCAACACATCCCTCTTGACATCTGAGGGCAATAAAAGAGGCATCATGTCCCACCAGATCCTGAAGCGGGAAAGATCTGTTCGAATACTGGTCTCACTTTTCTTTTCATTTCCTCGAGTAACCCAGCCTCCTCTAAGGCCTTTCTTACCTCGTCGTCCGTGGCTCCTCTCCTTATGTTGACCTTGTGGGGCGTGGGTTCCAGGTGCTTGACATTAGCTCTCCTCCTCTTCACGCCGCTCACGTCCTTAGGACCTGTTACGAGTACGAACTTATCGTCGATTATATCGACTACTACGCACTTCCTTCCAGCTTCCCTTCCCATGGTCTTGACGCATATCCTACCTATATCGAAGATCCGTACAGGCATGCTTTTCCCTCCTGACGCTGGGGTTATAACTTATATGACCGATATTTTAACTTTAGTGGTCATCTTCGTGTTTCCATGTCTACCTCTCAGTTCCCTGATGCTAGATGCGAGCTCTCATCGACCTGATTGTTAAGAGCTAAAAATACTATAGCCTCAGACTAAGAACTTCCCCTTATGCTTTAAATATTCCTCCACGAAGACCTCTAGTATCCTTCTCACGGATTCCGCAGGCAGACGGGAGGTGTTTATCACTAGGTCGAAGATGGACAAGTCCCCTATATCGATCCCGTAGATCTCAAGGTATCTCCTTCTATTGCTCTCCTCTCTCATCCTCAATTCTTCAAGGGCTTGGGATATGCTCTTTCCCTCCCTTTCTGCTAGCCTTCTAGCCCTTTCCTTCAGGGGAGCTGTGAGGTATATCTTGAGATCACTATACTCCCTTGTTATCCAAGCGGTTAGATGCCCGTCTAGTACGACGTTTCCCTTTTTCGCTTCCTCTATGCTCCTCTTATCAACGGCTATGTCATATCTATGGTCGCTTTCTGCCATCTTATGGAACTCCTCTAGGCTGATGCCCATTTCCATCGCCATCTCCCTGAAAAGGCTACCCGCCGACACGTACCTTAATCCAAATCGCTCAGCTAAATATCTGGCATGCGTCGTCTTGCCCGAAGCCGGTGGCCCGCTTACTGCTATGACTATCCCTCTTCTCCTCTCCTCCTCTTTCATTTCCTACATCCCAGCTAGTTGTCTCACAGCTGCTTTTATCCCATCCCTCAAGCAGCTGGGGCATACGTTACCGGAATATGGCCTTCCCGGGGTCCTATATCCTCTCCTCTCCTCCCTTATCGTGAGCCTCGGTATGTTAAGCTTGCGTCCGCATATAGCGCACTTGGGATAGTCGTGTTTCTTCCTCTCATATCGCAGCTTAGTGGTTCCCCCCGGCGTTCTCGTAAAGATTCTACGCCATCCTTTCCTGCTCCTATATGTCGGCCTGGGCAAGGCTAACCCCTCGTCCTAATACCAAGGAATCTCTGGAATATAAAGGATATCGCAAGTATGGCTATGAAGTACCAAGCGTTGAAGTCGAGCCATCTTCCTAAGAGCGGGAGGTAGGCTACTTGGTTAGTGGCTATCACGCGGTTAAAGAGGTTCCAGAGGGCTAGAAGTGGGAAGAAGAGCACGATCCATGCCTTCATGGTGGCTTTAAACACCTCCATTTGAAGCTGCTCTATCCTGCGCTTCCTTCTATTCAGTTTTTCTAGGGCCTTCCTATCATTGCTCTTGACGGCGCGCATATACTGGCTCTGCCACTCTGCGATCTCCTTCTGATACCTCATTAGCTTCTTGACATCCGTTAACTTCCTATAGACAAGGGATGTCATAAGCTGTATGAACACGCATAACAGCAATACCGTTATCACTACGTAGGGCTTCTCCACAAGCGGTCCTAATGCCGCTCGTAGTACCTCGACTAGCCACTGAAGGATATCCAATGCGCTCAGCCCTCCGCTAGCATTATGTCCTCATCATCTATTTCGCCCTCGTACTTTATATTTTTAGAGACTATCACATGCTGGAGTTTGTATTATAGTACGTGCTCATGAACGTTTTATGCCTTGGGCAGGAGTTTCTGCCTTATATGCCCGAAGGGCTTAAAGCTTATATACGACTCATGTCTATGGGAATCATGCAAGGTGAGGTGATGATTGGATGTCTAGTAGTTCAAAGCCCCATCTCAACCTGGTCATACGGTGACCCCTTGGTCACCGGGCCAAAATAGGGCATGTGGATCATGGTAAGTCCACCACGATAGGACACCTGATATATCTTCTAGGCCAGTTCGACGAACGTAAATTTAAGGAGTTAGAGGAGGAAGCCAAGGCCTTAGGTAAGGAGAGCTTCAAGTATGCATGGATTCTAGATCGTCTGAAAGAGGAACGGGAACGCGGCTTGACAATCGATCTCGCCTTCTTAAAGTTCGAGACTAGGAAGTACTTCTTCACAATCATCGATGCGCCAGGGCATAGGGACTTCGTTAAGAACATGATAACTGGCGCCTCTCAGGCCGACGCTGCAATACTCGTTGTCTCAGCTAAGACCGGTGAATTCGAGGCCGGTATGAGCCCCTTAGGTCAGACGAGGGAGCACGTCTTCTTAGCTCGAACTATGGGCATAGACCAGCTGATAGTGCTTATAAATAAAATGGATACGGTGGACTGGGATCAGACTAGGTACGAGGAGATAAAAGCCCAACTCTCCAAGCTACTCAGGATGCTAGGATATAAGGTGAACAGAATACCGTTCATACCCGTCTCAGGATGGACTGGTGATAACCTAGTGAAGAAGAGCGATAAAATGCCATGGTATAAAGGCCCAACCCTGCTAGAAGCCCTTGACATGCTCGAAGAGCCTCCAAGACCAATAGACAAGCCCTTAAGGATACCCATACAGGATGTGTACTCCATAAGCGGCGCTGGTACAGTACCCGTTGGAAGAGTTGAAACAGGCGTGCTTAAGGTCGGTGATACGGTAGTATTCATGCCAGCTAACAAGAAAGGTGAAGTAAAGTCAATAGAGACCCATCACGTCAGGATCCCTGAGGCTAAGCCCGGTGACAACATAGGATTTAACGTTAAGGGGATCTCCAGGACTGAGATCAGAAGGGGAGATGTAGCGGGGCATCCCAATAATCCGCCCACCGTCGTTAACGAATTCGTAGGTCGCGTGATAATACTCTACCATCCAACGGCTATAGGCGAGGGTTATACGCCTGTCATGCACGTACACACCGCTACGGTAGCGACCCGTTTCGCTGAACTCATAAGTAAGCTCGACCCCAGGACTGGGGCTAAGCTAGAGGATCACCCCAAGTTCCTTAAGCAAGGCGACGTAGCGATTGTCAGGTTCAAACCATTGAAGCCAGTAGTAGTAGAGAAGTACTCCGACTTCCCGCAACTAGGGAGGTTCGCCATTCGTGATTCAGGGAGAACTATAGCCGCGGGAACGGTAATAGAGATAAAGCCCATTCAAGTCTCCTAGAAGCTTTCTTTAATGAGAACCTCCTAAAAACTTATATCCCATAACTTTCTCCTCATATTGAGGTGGCGCTCATGGTTCGTAAGGCTAGGATAAGGCTCGTTAGTACTGATTATAAGAAGCTTAATGAGATCTGCGAGGAGATTAAGGATATAGCCAAGAAGACAGGCGTACGGATCTCAGGCCCCATACCTCTTCCCACTAAGAGACTAGTCGTGGTCACGAGAAAGGCTCCTTCAGGTGAGGGGACTCATACGTTCGATCACTGGGAGATGCGTTTACATAAACGCCTTATAGACCTAGATGCTGACGAGAGGGCATTAAGGCAACTGATGCGGATAAGGGTCCCTGAGGACGTTCACATAGAGATAGAGCTCATTTAGCCTCAGTACGTCCTTTCTGTCATTATCTTCCATACTCGGCAAATTCTTCATCGGCCGTGTAGAATAAGATGCGCGAATATCCTTATTAGTCTTAACCCTTGATATATTCAGAGCAGCCGGGGTGCCCGAGTGGACCAAGGGGCTGGCCTTGAGAGCCAGTGGGTGATAAGCCCGCGCGGGTTCGAATCCCGCCCCCGGCGCCACATATTTATTTTTCCTAAAAACGCTCAATATGGGGGAGTAAGCTGATTACGTCAGTTAAGGCCGATCCTATGAGCACGGAGACCTCTTATCCCTCTTAGATGCCCCTGATAGCTGGCATGGGTGATATAGCGATCCCCTCCTCTGTTATGTAGAGGTTGTAGCAGTCCAAGGAATGGTTCGTGCCTCGCATCTTCGGTATGTAGAGTCTCCGTATCAGTCTATTACCCTCAAGTACGCTTTCCAGTATTATGACACCGTCTACTACGAACTCCTGAGCTGTAAACCTAACCTCATGAGTGCCTAATGGTATCTCAGCCAATAGAAGTGACGTAGCCTTGCTCATCATTAGCTCCCTATAAAGCCTTAAGAGGAGAAGACGCGCATCTCCTTCCCCCTTACATAGGGAGAGTAAGGCGCTTATGGTATCCACAACGACTCTCTTGGCCTTAACCTCACGCAAGGGCCTCACGATCTTATATACTATGTCGTTTATGCCCTGTACCTGTCCGGTCTCCAAGGCGACTAAGTATGGTACATCCATGAGGGGCAAGTCAACTAACTTCACTAACCCCTCATCCTCTAGAGCCGCTAGATCCCATCCAAACCTTAATGCATTCCTCCTAATCCGCTGAACGGGCTCGGTTACGGATATATATACTCCAGGCTCACCTAACTCCCTAGCACCGTAATATATGAACTGAAGCCCTAAGGTCGTCTTACCAGTGCCGGGATGTCCCGCTACGAGAATAACATCTCCCCTTATCAATCCCCCCTCTATTATTTCGTCTAACCCCATTACTCCTGTAGGCGTGCGTTCTATGGCCCTCCCCATTCCTCCTGTTACACCTCATATATCCTGTCTACGTATTGCCTTATTGTATTTTCCAGTTGCTTCTCAAGTTCGCTTCCATAATACAATATGACGCCATAATACCTTCGCGTCCTCAGCCTGTTTGTCGTATAGATGAGGAACTGCAATACCCTCCGCATGCCATTGAATATTATGAACGTGGCCAACCCGTCTATCATGAGCCAGGTCTCATTTGGCTTAGCCTCCAAAATCCTAAACCCCCTCTCCATGAGGAGGCTTACCTCGCTAAGGTCGCTAGGAGATGAAACGAAGAGAGCTCCTTCTACCCTTGGTCCGCCTACTGACCGCGTTAGACAATCTATGAATAGTAGCTTCTTCTGCCTCACAGCACGTTCAATCACGAACCCGTACGTTCTAAGTCCCTCCATGAAGTTACCCGCCGATCTATTCCCTAGAATTAATAATGCCTTATGCCCGCGCTCCTCCACAAGTCTCTTAAGCATGAGTGCTATGGCATCAAGCACCTGTATTTCATCAGGTATCCTTATAAGCACTATGCTAGGAGTAGCAAGACTTGTTACATCGTTTACGAGCTCTCGCACGCTCATGACATGGGTGACCTCTTCATTAAGGAATTCAGTATCGTCAATCTCTTTTTCCGTGAAGAAAAGTATATAAGGGGTAATGCCTCCTAGGGCAATAGTATATCCCTTAGGTTCATGCCGTTACAGACGTAGAAGGCTTAATCATCCTACATATTTCGGTCAAGGGAGAGGCTGACGTGAGGGGAATGCTGCTCGAAATATGCATCACAAGCCTAGGTCCCGGTGAGGGCAAAACACTGCTCCTTAACCTCCTTTCATTCAAATTGGCTGGGAAAAAGAAGCGCGCTTTGGTCTTGCTCTCAGCGAGGGAATGTGAGTCACTAGGTCTAGCTAGGTTCTCAGGCACTCTGGCCGCGGGGGAAAACGTATCACTCGATGTCTACGAGAATAGGGGAATAAGCTACATGCTCTATAAGATCAATTCACTTGACTTCTCAGAGCATAAGGCTTTTTCCTATGCTAGAACGTCCTGCAGGGACTATGCCATGGAGAATGGTGTTAACTTAATCATATCCGAGGCACCATATGATCTAGAGTACGCCTATGACCTAGCTATTAGTTCGGATATCCTAGTAGTGCTCTCTACACCGCTCACTTTACCTAAGCTTAATGTCTTTTCGAATACATTACGTGATGCGATTTTAGTGATCAACATGTACGACCTAATGCGTGAAATGCCTGATAGCCTAAAGGAGAAGCTTCCCAGAAGGACTTACTTCTTGCCTTACGATCCTAACTTGGCCCTAGGTCGCCCCATATGCGAGGCTACTGAGAAATTCAGAAAATTCACTGAGCGTCTCATAAACGAGCTAATGCTAGATATCCAAGCGTACCTTCAAATGGGGATCTAAATGAACCTCCTCTTATTATGGGATCGTACTCCTTCCGAGTTAGTTACGTCCCTCGCTATAGTCAAGCTTATGCATGAGCTTAAGAAAGATCACATCCTTTTGATAGACGTGAAGGGCGAGTTACGTGCTCTATTGGAATTACATAAGGACAGAAGCTCCCCAGTATATACGTTGATCCCTGAGATAAACTACCGGGCATGCGATGCCTGCGGTAACTGCGCTGAGGTATGCCCCACTAGGGCACTAGTCTTCACGCCGGGCTTGAAGCCCTCAATTCTAGAGGCGAATTGTATAGGCTGTGGGAAATGCGTAAATGCCTGCCCCAAGGGGGCTATAACGGCCAACGAGCGTGAACTAGGCTCAGTCCTAGAGGGGCATTGGGCATCCCTACCGGTCCTCTACCCCACGAGTAAAGTACTTATTGGTGAGATCTTGCGTCCTTTGCTTGAAGGGAAGACCATAGAGCTCGCGCATGGTAAGCCTCAACGATACAAGGTATTCCTATATCCCCTGATATACGGGGAAGTCCTCTCTAAGCTCCTCTCGATCAGCAATATGAAGATCATCGTGAAGCGTAATAGGAAATCCAGCATAAGGGTTGAGGGCTCACATTCCATCACGGTCGTCATCGGTAGCGCTCGAATTGAGGGCGCGGTAAATATCACGGAACACGATCTCAGGCGGATATACCGCGGAGAAATAGAGGTCGTTATAGGTGAATTGATGCGTAAGCTCCTTGAAAAGGGCGTATTCAAGGCTATTTTAGAGATGCTAGGACCATGCTGAGAGGCTCAGAATCCGCCTTATGTTCTCCTCGTAAGGCGGTCTTATTATCCCTCTCTCCGTTATTATCGCTGTTACGTATTCAGGTGGCGTTATGTCGAAAGCTGGGTTAAACGCCTTTGCCCCCTCAGGCGCTATCCGTAGGCCCATAACGCATAACACCTCCTCGGGCTTCCGCTCCTCAATGATCACGTCCTTTACCTTAGAATCCAAATCAAATGTCGAAAACGGCGCGGCCACGTAGAATGGTATACCGTGCGTCTTGGCCAGAACAGCTATGGAGTATGTGCCTATCTTGTTTATCACGTGACCATCCGCTAGCACCCTATCGGCACCCACGATCACCTTATCTATCATCCCCTTATACATGCAGTACCCGACCATATTGTCCGTTATCAAGGTCACGGGTATTCCATCTTTCATTAGCTCATAAACCGTAAGCCTAGCACCTTGTAACTTAGGGCGCGTCTCGGTAGCTATAACCTTTATCCTCTTACCTCCCTCGACCGCTGCCCTGATGACGCCTAATGCCGTACCGTACCCAACTGTGGCCAACGCCCCAGCATTACAATGCGTTAGGATCGTATCTCCATCATCTATGAGCTGGGCACCTATCTTCCCTAAGCGCTTATTGACCTCTACGTCCTCCTCGGCTATTTTATTAGCCTCCTCAATTACCGCCTTTTTCACATCCTCGACCCCATCCTTAACTGCCATGGCCCTCCTTAACACCCTCTCCAGCGCCCAGAAGAGATTAACGGCAGTAGGGCGGGTACTCCTCAGCTCCTCATATGCCTTCTTGATATCCTCGATCAGCTGAGCCCTAGTTCGTGCACCACTATTATGAGCAGCCAACGCTAATCCGTATGCTGCAGCGGCCCCGATGGCAGGAGCTCCCCTAACCTTCATGGTCCTTATAGCTTCGCATACCTCTCGATAACTTACACACTTTATGAACTCTAACGAATGCGGGAGCTTGCTCTGATCCACCAAGTAAACGGCCCCTTCACGCCAGTATATAGTCCGGAAATCGCTAAAGAACATGCCTGACATGAGATATCCCTAGGTAATCACTAAGAGTAACCATGCTATATTAGTCTCGTGCTTTTAGCGGAAATGTATCATGGAACATATTAGCTACTAGCCTTAAAGTACATGGGGAAGTTCTATATCAGAAGGCATATGAGGTATTTTATGATCATGAATTAGTAGATTTCATTCAAAGTAGCCTCTCAGGAAGTTAAGAGGTTAAGGGACGCTGAGCTTCAGGTATATCAATATTAGCCTAGTACTAAGGCTAAATATTCCGAGCTACCGCAGGTGAAGAAGTTTCAGGCTAATAATAGGTGGCCTCTCCCGCATCCCCAACAGAGTAGATACTCTCAAGGGGTTATACCTTACAATCAGGATGTAACCTCAGGAGGTTACAGCTTCGATGACCCATCAGCGAACGCTAATATCTCGATAGATACAACAAATCTATACGTGAGGCAGAATAACTTCGTGTAGGAGGTGTCCATTCTGAAGGAAGAGCGCCTAAGGCTTCTTGAAGAGATCATTCAATAGTTGAAGGAGAATGAATGAGCCAGAGGGCGCTTCATCGCTAGAGGAAATCGGAAGCGCATAAGCGGGCTATCTCGATAGGAAGATGAGACAAGGATATATACAGTGAGTTGTCCTGTGTGCTCTTCATGATCCTTAGCTCCTGTTCCACTTTACATGGTATTCGTAAAGCTCCAAGGGATTCAAACTGCCAACCTATATACGGAGAAATAATAAGGTAGAGACTATGTCTTAAAGGATGCCCTGGAGAGATAGCACTATCAAGCAGGACTACCTTTCGAGACTCATTGTGCAGAGGCGGACAAAGCCTTCCACTCTGCAGAGGAGATAGGAATATATAACAGTCTTCCCGTATAGAGGAAAGAATATATGTGATGAATATCCTCTGCAGAGGTGAATAAACCTGAGGTTTAAATCCTCCAGATTGGGAATCCGAGCTCGAGTTTCAGATTATATAAGACGATTATTAGTCGTAGCTCCTCGTAAAGCGCTTCTATATACACGTCGCGGACGACAGGAATTGCCACATCGATGGATATTCTTCAGATTAACAAAGTTCATTCACGACTTCTTAAATGGAGGCACTGAGATCAGACTTATCATGATGCCTGGCTTAAGAGGTACAGGCAAAACAACCATTCTATGGCAATTATATAGATATTTGTTAGAAAGGGAAAGGATACCCCTCGATCATATACTTTTTCTTCCAGTGGATGAGCTCCGGACGCTTATCGGCGGAAATATCTATGATGCTATTAGTTGTTATGAAGAATTGCTAGGATCCAGCTTAGAAGAAATGAGAGAGCCTATTTTCCTTCTTCTAGATGAGGTGACTTATGACCCAAATTGGCCATCAGCGGTTAAGGCTATTTATGACAAATCTCCACTGGTATTCATCATAGTTTCAGGGTCTTCAGCATTAGCATTAAAGATAACTTCGGACCTAGCTCGTAGAGGAGTTAGAGAAATTCTGTACCCCATGAATATGGCCGAGTATTTGATGCTTAGACACGGCAAATATCAGCGGCGAGATTTCACAAGGAATCTAAAGGTAGCACTCTTTGAGGGCGCCTCACCTGAAGGAATAGTCCAAAAGCTTGGAATTCTTCATCGAGGGTTAACGAGTATAGGGTTAGACTTACGCAATCTTGTGGTACACTATCTTAAATTTGGGGGATTACCCTTCACTATGCGAAATGGAGAGGTGGCCTATGAACAGGTCTACGATGTCATTGAAAGGGTTGTAAATAGGGATTTCGCCATGATATACAAGATGAGGAGCGAGACTCGAGAAAAGGCTGTAGCCATACTAGCAGGTCTCGCCACGCACCCTCCAGGTCCAGTTGTGATATCCAATATAGCGAAGAGTCTAGGGATAAAGTATGATACCGTAAGAAAGATTCTTCATGCGTTAGTCAACTCACTCATTCTCTACTCGATATCACCTTATGCGAAAGGGATCGCACAGGTTAGGAAGACGCGTAAATACTGTTTCTCCACTCCCGTGGTTCGAGCTGCGCTGGCTTTTCGCCTTGGTTGGTCACCAGATGATCTTCTGGGACCAATGTTAGAAGATGCTGTACTGGCTTCTCTCGTTCGTCTTAAAGCAACTTACCCTAAGGTGATAGGAATTCATTATGATCCAACAAAAGGCGGTGCAGATGCAATAGTTGAAATTTCGTCAGTTAAAGGAACTGTAAGCATACCAATAGAAGTGGGGTGGGGTTATAAAGATAGTAGACAAGTTAAGAACACTATGAAGCGCCTCTCCTCGCCTTACGGCATAATAGTTGACGATGTTGTAAAACCTGAGTTGGACGGTAATGTAATCCATATACCTAAGTACATGTTCCTCATGATGTAGAGCCGAATAAGTCCCACTTGACTAAAACAGGCTCTTGTACTACCAGCTCGTAGCTATTAGTACTCACTAGATTTTTGATATCAGAAGAGCATTTCTTCGTAGGTCTGGGCTAAGCTTCTATAATTCGCCTCCCATAGGTGTTAACGGCGAGAGCATGATGCTCAGAATCGAGGATTTAGAGTTCGTTGGCTTCTGGCTAAAGTTGAAGAATGACGGAGTTCGGGAGTACGTCTATCTTCTTGGGTGCCTAAGGTCTGGAAGGGAAGTTCGTATCGACAGAATTGAGGATGTAGTTTGCGGCTATCTTGCGTGGTGCGGGGGGCGGGATTCGAACCCGCGCAGGCCTACGCCACGGGATCTTAAGTCCCGCCCCTTAGGACGGGTTCTAGCCCCTTTGTCCTGGCTCGGGCACCCCCGCGAGTCTCAAGAGTAGATTTCCCCCTTACGATTTAAGCCTTCCGCTATCACGCCGTTAAGTTAATTACTGCTAATCATCATAAATAAAAATAGGCCCCGTCGTCTAGCCTGGATCAGGACGCGGGCCTTCGGAGCCCGAGATCCCGGGTTCAAATCCCGGCGGGGCCATCAAACCGCTTTTTCTAAATAAGCCTGAACGATTTCTTCTAGTGGCCCGATGTATCTTATATGGGCTTTGCCGGATAGCAATCTCTCTTGCTAGTATGCATACCTGTACTCCTTTATCGTACCATCTCTCAGCTTCTTGCGGATCTTTTTAATTGTCATGAATCACTTCCAGTATAGTCTCGCACACAGTATATGCCCAAGAAGTGTAGTTACTTATCAATATCGGGTATTACTTATTTTTATTAAACTAATAATTCTATGAAGAAATCGTTAAATATTGATTCGAAATTAAGTGTTAATATGCCTCATGTAGAGCCTGAAACAGGAATGTTAAAAGCCTTAGTGGTAGCCTATTCTACAAGGCTTCTCATATTCCTAATAGCGATCGTAAGTAATGATGTTGTGGGAACTAGGTCAGGGCCGCCCGGCGTCTTCTGGAACGTCGATATAGCGTTCTTCAGGTTATTCGCCCGATGGGATTCGGCGTACTACATGGATATAGCCAAGTACTGGTACTCACTAGGCCCAGAACATTGGGCCTTCTTCCCCTTATACCCCGTCCTCCTCAAGATAACCTCAATGCCCCTAAGGAGCATCTTAGGGATAGACCCAGCTCTAGCGGTAGCTGGCTTTCTAGTTAATCATGTCCTATTCGGCATCTCGGTCATCCTACTCCATAAGCTCACATATGCGCTTTATCAGGATGAGAGGCTGGCCTTTTTAACCTGCCTCTTTTATAGTATGTACCCGGGTAGCTTCTTCTATTCAGCCATCTACTCTGAGGCACTCTTCATGGCTCTGATGCTGAGTAGCCTCTACTGCTTAGAGGGCGATAGATGGTTGATCTCAGCATTTCTAGCCTCCCTAGCTTCGCTTACGAGGAGCATAGGTGTCCTCCTATTCATACCCATTCTCGAGAGGGCCCTTAGGAGTAAGGGTAGAAGGAGGTTATTCGGGCTCTGCGTGAGTTCCTTACCGATGATCTCGAGTTTCCTTTGGTTCTTTTATGCGGGTACGGTAACGGGGGATTGGGGGCTCTATTTACACGTTCAAAGCAAGTACTGGGGGGTTAGATTTCAGGAACCCATATCCGCCTTGATGAAGCTGA
>JAGGXX010000061.1 GCA_021162845.1 Thermoprotei archaeon
CACTGGCTCTTAGGCCAGTGTTCTGGATAATAGTCAACACCGAACCATATTTCGGCCTCCGTCATAGTCATCCCTAAGACATATTACCTCTAATTAATTTCACCCTTTCTCGCATGAAGGTATAAAGTCAAAAGAGGAGGCTTACTATACTTTGTCTCTTAACTAAAAACCGTTCATCCATACCGAATCCAGTCACTTAAGATGAAGGCGTATATCAAGTTCAGAGGAAGAGGATCTAATAGTACTTCCTACGACTGAAGGGCTTTCAAACAATGCCAGTACTGATTCCGTAAGAATATTATATATTAATTTCATTTTATGAATCAATAATTCTCAGAGTTAAAACATCAAGATCCTAGGTGAAGTCTTGTGTATCTTATAGGGATTGATGTAGGTACTGGAGCATGTAAGACCTTGCTATTCGATCTTGAAGGTAAAGCACTGGCATCAGCATCTATGGAGTATCCTGTTCGTCATCCCAAGCCTACATGGGCCGAGCAGGATCCAGAGGACTGGTGGAGAGCTGTGGTACATACCCTTAGGGAAGTCATTAAAACCTCAGGCGTTGATCCAAAGGATATAGCGGGCATTAGCGTGGACTCGCAGAGGGAGGCCGTCATACCGATAGATAAGGAAGGCAGGGTGCTTTATCAGGCGATCATATGGCTCGACAAGCGCGCCTCGCCTCAAGCTAAGGTCATACACAACAGGATTCCCAACGAGGACGTGCTTCGGATAACAGGGGTTAAAATAGACCAGATATTCTCAGCAGCCAAAATACTATGGATAAAGGAGAATATGCCGAAGGTCTTCGAGAGAACTGAGTGCTTCCTCTGCGTAAAGGACTTCATAATCTTCAGGCTTACGGGAGAGAAAGTCACCGATTACTCCATGGCATCGAGGACCATGCTATTCGATATACATAGGAAAAAATGGAGCTCAAGGATCTGTGAGGTCTTAGATATACCAATCGAGAAGCTCCCACCTGCCTTCGAATCGAGCGCTGTCGTAGGCGAGATCACCCCTGAGGCCGCCAAGCTCACAGGCCTTAAAGGGGGAACACCAGTCGTTAATGGAGGCGGTGATAGACCATGCGAAGCGTTAGGTGCTGGCGTGATTGATCCAGGTGTAGTCAATGCCGGAACTGGGACAGCGACTGTGCTCACAACTCCGCTTACCAGCCCTAAAGTTGATCCCACAGGTAGGGTTGACTGCAATTTCCATGTAATCCCCAACACCTGGGAATACGAGGCGCTCATAAACACTACAGGCGCTTCCCTGAGATGGTTCAGGGATACCTTCGCTTTGAGGGAAAAGGAACTCGCTGAGAGATCTGGCGTTAACGTCTATGACATATTGGTTAAGGAGGCCGAGAAGGTCGATGTAGGGAGCGATGGCCTCTTCTTCTACCCGTATCTTTCCGGTGCCCTACTCCCCTTCCCTGATGATAGAGCTAAGGGCTCGTTCTATGGGATAACGCTAGCACACACTAAGGCGCACTTCATAAGAGCCATACTCGAAGGCGTGGCCTTCCAGTACCTAGGCACTATGGACATATTAGGTGAACTAGGCGTAACAGTGGCTTACCTGCACTTAGTAGGTGGTGAGGCGAAGAGCGATCTCTGGAATCAAATAAAAGCAGATGTCACGGGGAGGGAGATAAGGGTGCCTCTAGTCAAGGACGCTGCCCCGCTCGGGGCCGCCTTATTGGCGGGAATAGGGACAGGACAGTACCGCGATGCTAAGGACGCTGTCGAAAAAGCGGTTAAGATAGAAAAGGTGTTCAAGCCAGATGAGAAGAGGCACGCTAAGTACTTGAAGGTCTATAAGAAATACGTTAACGTATACAAGGTCATCATGCGCACCTATGATTTGGTGACGTGAAAGATTTCCAACATAGCGTTTTGCTTATACTAATGCATAATGGAAAAACATATAAGGCATCTTTTCCTTAGCTTTTAGTCGGTGTAGGCGATGCCCTACCAACACGGTTAGTTAGGCCTGAGATAGCCTCCCTGAAGCCATACGAATTTCGTAAAAAGCCCAAGGATGCCATAAGCCTTGACATGAATGAATGTCCTTATCCTCCTTCTCCTAAAGTTATAAAAGCGGTGTCGAATGAAATCCAAAATGCGAACCGTTATCCAGATCCCGAAATGGAGGAAGAGCTTAAGAGAAAGATAGCAAACTACGTGGATGTCAGTGTGGAGAATATAGTCGTATCAAATGGCTCCGATAACCTGATATACATGTTGATGGATGTCTTCATCGACAAGGACGATGTGGTTTTAATACTAAGGCCCTCTTTTGAGGTCTATAGAGTAGTTGTAACTAAGAACGGAGGTGTAGTTAAGCCTCTTAGGCTTAAGGAACCGCACTTCGCTATTAAGCTCAACGAATTAATGGAAGCGGCTAAAGGTACAAAAATGCTGGTCATAATAAACCCTAACAATCCCACGGGCAACCTACTCCTGACTAAAGAGGAAGCCGAAGAACTAGTCGCGAACTACGAAGGCATCGTGGTGGTTGATGAAGCGTACTATGAGTTCTGTGGCATCACGTTATCCGATATGGTCAAGAAGTATCCTAATATCGTGATTCTCAGGACCTTCAGCAAGGCCTTCGCTTTAGCTGGCTTAAGGATAGGTTATGCCATCGCCCATCGCGATATGATTAAGTTGCTTAAGAAAGTCAGGGAGCCGTTTCCATTATCCCGTCTCTCCATAGTGGCCGCTGTAGCGGCCTTAAATGACCTAGATTATGTGAGGAGGGTGGTCTCTCTCATCAAATCCGAACGTGACCGCCTTTATGCGGAGCTCGAATCCATGGAGGGCATAAGGCCTTATCCATCTATGACGAACTTCATACTCTTTAAGTCCCCGGTAGCTGATCTGGCAACTAGGCTGGCTGAACGTAAGATCTACATAAGGGACTTCTCCGCCGCTATAGGCAAGTACTACTATCGCGTCAGCATAGGCAAGCCTGAGGAGAACGACTTATTCCTCAAGAACCTAAGGGAGGTCGTTAAGCCTTGATAAGGATAGCCATACCGAGTAAAGGACGCCTTAGGGAGCCGACGCTAAGGCTCCTTGAAGCGGCAGGGATCAAGGTAGCAACAACCCCAAGCTCCGAGAGGATCCTAATGTCATCCACGAACTACTCGCACATCCAGGTGATCTACATAAGGACTGAGGACATACCCAATGTGGTCTCAGAGGGCGCCGCCGATCTCGGCATAACAGGACATGATTATGTAATCGAGAGCGAGGCTGACGTGGTAGAGCTATTGGATCTAAGATTTGGGAGGGCAAGGATAGTTTTCGCCGTCCATGACTCGATGGGCTTCTCATCGCCACGTGAAATACCGGATGGCATGAGGATCGCTACGAAGTACGTCAATATAGCTAGGGCGTATTTTAAACGCATAGGCAGGAGGGTTAGGATCGTAAGGGTAAGCGGCGCTACGGAGGTAATGCCCTTAATCGGCGTTGCCGAGGGCGTAGTGGACGTAACGTCGACGGGCACCACTATGGGGGCTCATGGCATGAAAGTCCTAGATATCATAATGAGCACTTCCGCTCGCCTAATAGCCTCCAAAGAGGCCCTGGCCTCTAAAAGGGAGCTCGTGGAAAGCATAATGATGTCGATCAAGGGAGTCCTAAATGCCGAGGGTAAGAAATTGCTCATGATGAACGTACCTGAAACTAACCTTAAGGAAGTCCTCAAGGTCCTCCCAGCTATGGCAGGGCCCACAGTAGCTAAAGTTGAATCAAAGGAACCGATGTGGGAGGTATATAGTGTAGTGAGCGAAAATGAGCTCTTAAGGATAATCTTCGAGGTAAAGGCTAGAGGAGCTAGGGACATACTCGTCCTCTCCATAGAGAGGGCCATTCCCTAGGTGATGCCATATGGAGCTAATACCCTCCATTGATATAAGTAACGGCGTATGCGTCAAACTCGTTAGAGGACGCCCAGGCACTGGCATCTTAGTCGGTAGGGACCCTGTTCTAATAGCTAAGAGATGGGAGGAAATGGGCGCTAGAAGGCTTCACGTAGTAGACCTAGATGGCGCTAAACACGGTGCCCTACGAAACCTGAATGTAATAATGGACATACTGAGAGTCACATCATGTCACGTAGGGGTAGGCGGTGGTATAAGGACTGTAAGAGACGCTATTAAGATACTAAAGTTGGGCGCCAGGTGGGCAGTAGTAGGCACGAGGGCCATAATCGATCCACCTTTCCTCCAACACCTCATGGACGCAGTAGGTTCGGACAGGATACTGCTTTCCCTCGATATATCTAAGGGGAAATTGATGATAAGAGGATGGGAAAAGGAGGTCGCTAGTGATCCCATGGATCTAATAGACAGGGCTAACGAAAGCCGAGTAGCAGGCGTAATAGTCACTTCAATCGACAAGGAGGGCACCCTGAGTGGAGCTAACCTGGGCCTAGTGAGCCGGGTACTGGAGAGAGCCGACGTACCGGTATACTATGCTGGGGGTGTTTCCTCAATGGAGGACTTAGACATTCTATCCAACTTAGGGGTGTCAGGCGTCATAGTGGGCATGGCATTGTATACCGGGGCAATAGACTTTAAGGAGGCCCTTAGGCGATATGACAAGAGCAGCTGAAGCTAAGCGGGTGACCAAGGAGACCGAGGTTACAATAAGGCTAAGGATCGAGGGAGATGGAATCATGAAGGGAGGTACTGGCATAGCTTTCTTCGATCATCTGCTTGCTTCCATGATTAAGCATTCCGGTTTCGATCTAGAGCTTAACGTAAGGGAATTAGTACACGTTGATGACCATCATGTAGTAGAGGATGTCGCCCTTGTGTTAGGATGTGCTCTGAGGAAGGCCCTAGGCGATAAGAAAGGCATCATGCGCTTTGGCCATGCTATAATACCAATGGATGATTCTTTATCCATGGTGGCTATCGACCTATCCGGTCGGCCCTACTTAGTCTTCAACGCCGATTTTTCAAGAAACGACATAGGGGGAATGGCACTTGAGAACATACGTCACTTCTTCCGTAGCCTAGCGACATCCTCATGCTCTACTATACACGCATTAGTGCTACATGGCGTGAATGATCACCATAAAGCGGAGTCCCTCTTTAAGGCCCTTGGAGTAGCCTTAAGAGAGGCTGTCTCCCTGAGCGGCAAAGGTAACATACCAAGCCTCAAGGGGGTTCTCTAGATGGTATTAGCTAAGAGGATAATTCCCTGCCTAGACGTCAAGGACGGTAAGGTAGTGAAGGGTATTTCCTTTAAGAACTTACGCCTGGCAGGGGATCCCGCAGAGCTAGCTTCGCTATACGAAAGACAAGGAGCAGATGAAATAGTATTCCTCGATATTACTGCATCAATTGAAGGAAGGAAAGCCATGATAGATGTCATTAAGAGGACGGCTGATGTCCTCTCCATACCACTCACGGTAGGTGGCGGTATAAGGAGTTTAAGCGACATAGAGGAATTGCTCTCCTCAGGAGCTGATAAGGTCTCCATAAATACGGCTGCGGTGCTTAATCCATCGCTGATCAGGGAGGCCAGTGAGATCTTTGGTAGTCAATGCATCGTGGTAGCCATAGATGCCAAGAGGAAACAGGCCTACGAGTGGGAGGTCTACATATACGGAGGGACACGACCCACGGGATTGAATGCAGTGAAATGGGCCATGAAGGTAGAGGAGCTAGGGGCAGGGGAACTGCTCGTCACCAGCATAGATGCTGATGGAACGAAAAGGGGATACGATCTAGACCTTCTCAGGAGGATAGCGATGAGCGTTAACATACCTCTCATAGCTTCTGGAGGAGCGGGATCGCCCCACCATATATATCAAGCCCTAACGATAGGCGGTGCGGATGCGGCATTGGCCGCATCAATATTCCATTACGGCGAGTACACGATAGGCTCAATAAAGAAGTACCTTGTCGAGAGAGGTATCCCCATCAGGCTAACGGGGGAGGACGTAGTTGATAGGGCCTAAGAGGATCTCCGAGCTATCAAAGAAAGAGAGAGTTAAATTACTTCAAGGTAGGAAGATGAGATTATCCGCTATAATGGACTACGTAAAGGATATCGTGGAGGATGTAAGACGGCGCGGTGATGAGGCCTTAAGGGAATACACGCTTCGCTTCGATGGAATAGCGCTAGAGGATCTTCAAGTCAGCAGGGACTTATTTGAAAGGGCATATGATGTAGTGTCCAGTGATATAATTAAGGCGCTTGAGACCTCAGCCGATAACATAGCCGAGCATCATAGTATCCAAATGCCTAAATCCTGTGTATGCTCTATCAACGGGCCGATTTTGACTGCGATCTTATGGCATCCCCTCAGGAGAGTGGGCATCTATGTACCAGGGGGCAGAGCGAAATACCCATCCACCTTACTAATGGCCGGTGTCCCCGCCCGTATGGCTGGTGTAAGGGAGGTTTATGTAGCTACTCCTCCGCGTCCTGTAGGATCTTTCCCCGTAGACCCCGTGATACTCGTAGCGGCTGATATAGCCAAAGTGACCTCCGTCTTCACGATAGGAGGACCCCAAGCTATAGCAGCGTTTGCCTTCGGTACGGAGACTATACCGAAGGTCGATAAAATCGTGGGACCAGGAAACATATACGTTAATGCAGCTAAAGCCTTAGTCTCGCAAGATGTGGCGATAGACATGATAGCTGGGCCTAGCGAGATACTGATAATAGCCGATGATTCCGCCACGCCTACGATGATAGCACTAGACATGATGGCTCAAGGAGAGCATGATCCAAATGCTACCTGCGTTCTCATAAGCCTCGATGAAAGATTAGCAAGAGCTGTCAAACGTGAACTCGAAGTGCATGCCGAGGGCACTGCAAGGAGGAGCTTAGAGGATAACGGTGCTATATTGATCGCTGACGATCTAGACGAAGCCATAAGCTTCTCCAATGCATTCGCCCCAGAACACCTAGAGCTCTGCCTCAAGGATCCTTGGTCCATTCTGAGATTTATCGAAAACGCCGGCTCGATATCATTAGGTGAGAGGACGCCAGTGGCCCTAGGCGATTACATAACGGGATGTAACCACATACTTCCGACGAGCGGTCTGAGTAGGGTTAGGGGCGCGCTTGGCGTATATGACTTCCTGAAACCTATATCTGTGCAGATGACGCTAGGAGGAGAGGAGCTTAGAGATTTCCTCAGAATGGCCATTACGCTCGCTGAAGTGGAAGGCCTGAAGCTTCATGCCGAAAGTCTAAAGAGGCGGGTACATTGTCCCTGAACATATTGGATGTACTTTATAACGTCATAAGGGATAGGCGCTTAAACCCGATCCCCAATTCCTACACGGTTCAGCTATTTAAAGGGGGAATAGACCTGATAACCCGCAAGATAGGGGAAGAAGCCGTAGAAGTCATCATTGCCGGGAAGAACGGCGATAAAACGAATGTAGTTAACGAAGTAGCCGACTTAGTATATCATCTGATGGTCCTCTTGGCCTATATGGACATACCATTAGAGGAGGTGTTGAGGGAACTTGAGCGCAGGAGAAAGGAGGGTAAGGGTGGCCATAGTTAACTATGGAGTGGGAAACCTGAGGAGCATATATAGGGCCTTGGAGATAGCCGGGGCATCACCGGTGATAACTAGGGAGATAGTCGCATTGGAGCGTGCGGACGCGATAGTCCTCCCTGGGGTAGGTGCCTATGTAGCGGCCATGCGTTTCATAAACTCCATCAGAGATAAGTTCATAAACATACTGCTTGAGAAACCAGTCCTGGGCATATGCCTGGGGATGCAACTGCTCTTTGAAGGAAGCGAGGAGGGCGGATTCGTAAGGGGATTAGGCCTGCTTAAGGGATACGTCACTCGTCTTCCCGCCAATGTTAAGCTTCCTCATATGGGCTGGAATCACGTGCGCATAATCAAGGAGCACAGCCACCTAATCTCCGGGCTTCCAAAGAAGACTTTCATGTACTTCGCCCATTCTTACGCACCTCCTGTCAACGATTCCTATACCGTAGCCATAACTGAGTATGGCCGTCCATTCCCGTCCATAATTGAAAGCGGAAACCTTTTTGGCATGCAGTTTCACCCCGAGAAAAGCGGACGTCATGGTAGGATTCTTTTAGCTAATTTCGTCAGGCTCGTGAGGGAGGAGCATGCTAAAAATACCCTATGAGGTAGCGGAACACGTAGCCCATATGCTCAATTATAGACATAGGGATGGCACTGTAGTAGCCGTAGCCCAAGATCATGTAACCGGCGAGGTGCTTATGGTAGCCTTCATGAATAAAGAGGCTTTAGTGAAGACCTTAACCACAGGTTTAGCACATTATTGGAGCCTCTCGAGGAGGAAATTGTGGAGGAAAGGAGAGACATCGGGTAATAAGCAGATCGTACACGACATACTGATAGATTGTGATAGGGATGCTGTACTCCTTAAGGTGGAGCAGATAGGGATTGCGTGTCATGAGGGCTTCCGCTCCTGCTTTCACTACTCGATAGGGTCCAACGGGAAGCTAGTTCTCAGGGAAGGGGATAAGCGCTAGGTTCTCTTATGGAAGTAGAGTATGAATGATATGAGGGTCGCTATCCCCAATCCCACTATGGAGACTATCACCCCTATCAGGGGGCCCGGATACTTCAGCCTTTGAAAGAGAGGCACTATGTATACGAGCATATAAGCCAAGTATATCAGGAAGAGTATGAGATTAATTATAGGTATCATACGCTGGGATAATGAGACCATCGCCAACTCACTGCTATTCCTTTATAGCTTTAATCATCTTAAAAGTTACCGCCTTCCTCACCTGCTGAGCATGATAGCTTTATAATCCTAAAGCCAGAAAGATTAGAACTGGTGTGGCTTTATGAGAATAACTAAGGAAAACCTGGCCAAACTCGAGGAGTATTACGCGGGTTATCTTGAGGGTAGGAAACTTGATGAATTCCTCGAGGATTTCGACATAAAGTTCGCATGTGGACATTGGGCGGCTGGCGACTTCCTCGACCGGTTCGCTACGGAAGGATATTGGCCTGAACTGGATAGCAGCATAGAGGCGCAGATGAAACGCGTGGCTAAAGCCGGGGTAAAGGGCATAGAATTCCATGAAGTATTGTTCATAGATGAGAACCTTAAGGTAGTGGAGGATCGTATAACTAAAGTTAAGGAGCTACTAGAGAAGTTAGGCCTGACTCCCACCACGATGAACGTGAACATGTTCACTGATCCGAGATGGAAGCTAGGTAGCGTGACGAATCCCAAGAAGGAAGTGCGTGAAAAGGCCCTGGAGGTGTTGCTTCAGGCAGCCGATATAGCCAAGGCGGTAGGATGTCAGACGCTTAGCTTCTGGCCCGGTCAGGATGGTTGGGACTACAACTTCGAGGTCAACTATGGTAAGCAGTTCGAGTGGTTCCTAGATGCCTGCAAGACGGTATCCAAAAGGTGCAAAGAATTAGGCCTAAGGTTCGGCATCGAGGCTAAGCTTAAGGAGCCCAAAGAGGGCAATATGGTCGTCCCGACGACACACCTAGCTGGCTGGATAGCACATATAGTAAATGAAGAGTTAGGCGACAAAGTTATGGGCGTTACGATAGATTATGGCCATGAGCAAATGTACGCCGTCGAACCCGCTTTCACGGTATATGTCCTCAACAGGATGGGCGTGCCGATAACCAACTTTCACGTCAATACGGCTAAACTCCATAGTAACGACGAGGATAGGGTCTTTGGGACAGGGGACGTATGGCGCTTCGTCGACTACTTGTATGCCGCCATAGATATAGGCTATGATGGTTGGTTCTCAGAGGATCAGTTCACCTACCGCATGGATCCAGTAAAGGGCATAGCCCTCTCAAAGGAGCTCTTTGGAAACCTAATGAAAAAGGCCTTAGCAATCTATGCTCATAGGGATAAGCTTGAGGAAGCCAGAGCGCTAGGAGATCAAGCAGAGGTTCTCAATGTAGTCAAAAAATACATATTGACATTTTAGTTTTTCTCCTTAGGTTTTTCCTCTATGAGCTGTACGATTTCCTCCTCTTTAAGGCCCGCTCTACGGGGTGTGTGGGTCTGTACTTAAGGTCATCGCGCACCATGTAAGTTATAACATCGCATCCCCTTCTCCTGAGCCACCTAATGAGCTTACGCAATTCCCCGATGTCGTGTACCATAGTCCCCATTAACAATTCCCCGTCCATCAGGAGATAGGCTTGATCGATTCGCCCATCCCTTAATATCAACCTTTTTATTTCGGCCTCCTTGAATCCCATCGTTATACGCAGAATGGCCCGCAAGCTAAGTCCGACCTTATAGGGGTTCACATCCACTGTAAACCTCCTAATCACCTTACCCTCCATCAAGTTCCTCATCTTATTATAGACGCCTTGTCTGCTTATACCATACGCCCTACTGAGGGCCGCTATGCTGATCCTGCTATTGTTGAGCAATTTAAGCAATATCCCCGCTTCAACTGATCCAAGCATACGTATATAGCTATTGCTATGACTTATTAAATAAAGATTTAAGTTGTTTAATTATAAAATATCTATTTTTATTAGATAAATACTACGGCTTATAATCACTTCATCGAATGAAAGTCGCATACTTCATGCGCGTTTCCCATCTTTTCTATCTTTCATAAGATTTCCCTGTGTTCCGTTTAGCAAGGCTTTATCCCTATGCGGGTGGCTATCCTTATTGAGTCGCCGTGTTCGTAACGGAGGATTATCTGGTGAAGCTACTCTTAGGCTTATTAGATGGTAGCCTGAAGGATGTAGACACTCCAGAGTTGAAGAGAATAGCCGAGAGGCTAAACCGTGTCGTAGATCCCGGCGAGAGAATTGCCATCTTGATGAGAGAAGGTATTCTCACCATAGGTCCAAGGAATGTGCTCATACTGGGATACCCCATAACAGATAAGAACGTCCTGAGGCTTTTATACGATGAGGTATCGCGGTATCTCCCTCCGGATAAAAGGCGGATTCTAGCGAAACTCTCCTTTTCGCTGACAAGGCTATACAGGGAGGGGAACAGAGAGGATTTCCTCTCATCCTTAGCTAACCTAGTCAGGGCTCTTTATGAGGATGATCCAAATGATTACATCAGGGAAATGGAGGAACTAGCTTCCCTAATGGTCGTTGACCGACGTCTTGCATTGATGACGATTAGGCTAATCGAAGGCTTAGGCCGCCAACGAAACGCCCATATGGTCTACGTGTTCCTGATGCTAGCCTGCATCATGAGAGCTCTCAGAAGCCCCATCTACAGGTTGCTCCTCAGGAGGATCGGCATCAGCTCATATTGGGATGAGATAAAACTATATCACCCCTACATAATACTCAGGAGGAGAAAGGAGCTCTATCTTATCGAGGTGAGGGTTGATAAGAGGGAAGCCGTAATCCTAATCTTACCAAGAGGCATAGACTATTACGCTGGATACTGCTTGGTCAGGCGTACTTTATGGACTAAGGATATACCCGATGCATTCGAAGCCGTCCTGGCATCAGCCGAAAGACGAGCTGAGTTCCTTCTTAACGTTAACAGCTAAATCGTAATTAAGAGACTATCGAAATATACAAGCCCTCTTCCACATAGAGGTAGAGCTGGGGATTTACATGATGAGGGTAAAGGCCGTAATCTTCGATATGGATGGGACGCTTATCGATACGAGTGAAGCTCACATCAAGGCCTGGCTGGAAGCGTCAAGATCTATAGGCATCAGAGGACTGAAAGCGGATGACGTAAGATGTCATCTAGGTAAGACCTCACTTGCCATAGCTAAGGGGCTTTTACGTCATGTCGGAGTATCTGAAGATCTAGCGGAGAGGTTCGCCGAGCTAAAGGACAAGCTTTTCCTCAAAAAATACGTATACATGGTCCTGCCCTTCCCCCATTCCGCGATCACGCTCTCATCGCTTAAGGCACAGGGGACCAAGGTAGCTGTGGTATCCTCAAACCCCTCTCGGCTCATAAAGGAAGTACTGAGGTCCACAGGCCTATTGAAATATGTAGACGTGATAGTCGGCCAGGATGAAGTTCGGGAGGGTAAACCATCTCCTGAGCCGATACTCAAGGCCTTATCAAAGCTAGGTGTCGGGAAAGGAGAAGCATTGGTCGTAGGTGACAGTAGATATGATATGATAGCCGCCAAGAGGGCCGGTGTAAGGGCGTATGGTGTATTAACCGGCGTAGATACTGCCGATGAGTTACTCAAGGCGGGCGCCCAGAAGGTATTACCTACGCTCAGGGATCTATTAAATGACATCGTATAAAGCATAGCTTCAATAGGCTTCACGGAAATATCCCTATGGTCGATGATCTCGTTTTCCACACGGTAATTAGCTGACCTAAGGCTCCATTCTCTCGACATCCAGCCACACTAACGTTATCGGATTATCCTTACTAGCTATGACATGGTGCTCCTCCCCTGGCTCGATGAGGATTATTTCGCCTCCTCTAAACGAGTATTCCCTTCCATTTACCATCATAGTAGCCTCTCCATCCAGGCCTATGAAGATCTCAGGCTGTTCATGCACGTGCTTTTCCCCTTTATGGCTTATCTCTCCTGGCCTGTAGACATGAACTCCTCCCTGAACAATCCTATACCCCTCAAGGGAGAGCGAGGGTAGGAGGCTATCCTCCTTCGCCTTCTTCAAGCTGTAAATCGAGAATTTCTTCACTTTAAACACCCTCCTTGATCATGCTATGGTGTGTTTGGCTATTATCGCTTACCGTTCTTTTTCACTCTGCATCTCTTTAGTGCGAAGGCTTTATCACAGCTCGCTTCGCTCCTAATGATAGGCGTTGTCCGATGAGGGGTTCGGCCGGACAGGAAAATGACGCGACTTATGAAGCTTGTATAATAGCACTAAGAAGGCTATTATAAATTTCATGATACGGTTCCACAGCCCCTTCTCCATGAATAAACTTTTTTATTCTGAGGGTGGGCTAATCAGAAGTGGTTAACGGCGATTAAAAGGTGCCTTCCCATGGAGTCTATAGAACATGGGGAACAATTGGTCTTAATTCATGACCCGGACAGGTGTACAGGTTGCATGACCTGCATGATGGCCTGCGCCTATAAACACTACCATACTCTCGATCTTGATAAGGCATTTAGGTTGATCCTGGAGATGAATGAAGGCTTCTTTGTCGCTTCATATTGCGTCCACTGCGACTATCCGGCATGTGTCGCTGCATGTCCTACGGGGGCCATGCATAAGGATGAGAGGAGTGGCTGGGTCCTGAACAATCCCCTTCTCTGTATCGGTTGCGGTAACTGCGTCTACGCCTGTCCTGTATCTAACCCTCGAATAGATCCCTTCCTTAAGATCAGCGTCAAGTGCGATTTCTGCGGTGGGGACCCTTGGTGTGCGAAGTTCTGCCCGAGCGGTGCTACCCGGGTCGTAACACGTGAGGAGGCTAGGGACTTCTTTAAGAAGGTACTACCCAAGTTGGGGGTTAGGCTTTGAACGAAATCCATCCCTTAAGGAAGAGGTTTAGGAGCCTACCCAGTTCCTTTAAGGGTCTACTGCGTAGTGAATTGCGCATAGGCCATATATACGAACTTACGGACCTAACGGTTAGCGATAGGGAAGATCTAGGCTTGCCCTCTAAGCCTCCTACCGCCTATTCTGATCCCAATGCCTTAGAAGCCCTTAAGCGGATAGCTAAGGCGACCAACCTGAAGAAAGATACGGGCTTTGATGTCGATAAGCTGGATTTCGAGTGGTGATGATCATTAACGCAAGGTACATAGCCTTTTGGGGTTGTACCATACCGGCCTTACAGCCTTACGTTGAGAAAGCAGCCAGACTAGTGTTCGGAGAGCTAGGGATTACACTAGCTGAGCCAGAGGGCATGACGTGTTGCCCCGATCCAGACATCACGCATATGGCCAGTCATGAGTATTGGCTGATAACGGCAGCTAGGAACCTCGCTCTTGCCGAGAGGAGAGGTCTTGACCTCATGACCCCATGCAATGGATGCTTCTTCACCTTTACTGAGGCCATAAGCGAGCTGAAGAGGAACGGTAAAAAGGCGAATGCGGTTTTGAGCGAGAACTTTAACATGACGTTTAAGGGCAAGGTACGCGTCTATCATGCACTTGAAGTCCTTTATGATGTAGTGGGCCCTGAAAACATCAAGGCCAAGTTCACGAGAAGTCTAAATGGCTTAAGGGTAACTATACATCCCGGCTGTAAGCTCCTCAAGTATGAGGAGAAGCGATTGGACGTTAAGCTATACGAGCTTACTAAGCTAACAGGATCCACGATATTGACCTACGGCCTAGAGCGCTTATGCTGTGGGGTTCCCCTGATGTACTTAGATGCTGATAAGGCCATAGAGCTTAGGACAAAGCCTAAACTAGATAGAATGAAGGAGGTCAATCCCGACGCCATAGTAGTGATATGCCCCGCGTGCCATAATCAGCTCGAAAAAGGTCAATTAATGATATCAGAGGATGAGGAATACGACATACCAGTCATTAGTCTCCTGGAGCTCTTAGCCCTATGCATGGGCTTTTCACCTGACGACATAGGTATGTACTTACATAGGATCCCTGCAGATGATGCCCTAGAGAAACTAGGACTTATATAGGTGGACTGGGCCTCAGATGGTGTTGTGTCATGATGTGGACGCTCAGGCCTAGTAAATCCGCATTCCTTAGGATGAGATCATGAGCTTAAGAGAGGCAGTTATTAAGGAACTCTTAAATGTCATGCGCGAGGATCTAAAGGAGATCTGCGAATCTAAAGCCTATAGGAACACGACATTAGTTATCCTTAACCCATCGAAGGTGTGCGATTTAACTAGGATCATGAAGGAGAAGTTCGATGCCCGTCTTTCTCATGAGTTCGCACTGGAGGACGAGTTAGGATTCAGGGTATATTACGTCTACGATCTTTCCTTCATGGAGAGGCATCTCCACTTAATAGCCATGACTAGGATATCGCGCGGAGAAACTATCCCCTCAATAGCCCCCGTAACTGAGGAGGCTTTATGGGCGGAGAGGGAGTATGCCGAGTTGTTAGGCATCAGCTACGTGAACCATCCCGACGGCGAGAAGCTCAGGCATCAGTTCCTACCGCATGAATGGCCTGATGTCCCGGAGAAAGGAAGCTGGGTTACGACGCCTAGGCCGTACGGAGCCTATTCCATATTACCGTTCGGTCCTTATCACCCTGCCCTTCTCGAAGCCACTTACTTCCGGGTATTAGCTGAGGGGGAAATGGTCCTCGATATAGATATCAAGACGGGCTTCAATCATCGGGGTATAATGAAGTTGGCTGAGAAGCGGGATTATCACAAAGCGTTACACCTGTGTACACGTGTCTGCGGCATATGTAATGCGGCCCATGCCCAGACGTATGTTAACGCTGTTGAAAACCTCTTAGGCATTGAGGTCCCTGAACGTGCCAAGTACATAAGGGTACTTGCCGATGAGCTAAACAGAATTCACAGTCATTTGCTTTACTTTGGCGTAGAATCATATCTAGCTGGCTTCGAGACGCTATTCATGCTCTCCTTCAGGTATAGGGAGGAGGTCATGGATGCCATAGAGCTGCTCTCCGGTAACAGGGTTCTCATGGACATACATGACATAGGGGGCGTTAGAAGGGATGTATCAGACGAGGCTTTAACGAAAATCAGGGGTAGACTGAGAAGCCTAAGGGAGGCCGTTGAGAAGTTCATAGGTATGCTACAAGAGCACAGAGTACTTAGGGCGAGAATGGAGGACATAGGAGTCCTAAGAGCGGTCGATGCTAAGAGAGCGGGTGCAGTAGGTCCTACAGCAAGGGGGAGCGGGTGGAGGATTGATGTAAGGCACGATAGTCCGTGCGAGGTATACGATGAGGTCTCCTGGGAGGTGATTACCGATGAGGGCAAGGACGTCTTATCACGGACTATGGTTCGCCTCAGGGAAGTATTGGTTTCAATAGGGATATGCGAACAATGTCTCGAAGCCCTACAGCGCGTTAAGGGTCCAGTAAAGCTTGAAGATATGCCCAGCCCAGAGGCCGGAGCAGAGGGCATGGGTCTATATGAGGCACCCCGAGGCGAACTATTCTACTACGTAGTAAGTGATGGCTCTCCAAATCCCTATGCCGTTCGAATCAGAACGCCTTCCTACAGGAACATGTACGTCCTAAAGTATATGGTGCCCGGCTACGAGCTAGCCGATGTGCCCGTCATAATAGGTAGCATAGATCCATGTCTCGCATGCACCGATAGGATACAGGTGATTGATGTCAAGCGAGGGGAGATCCGGTACTACTCCATTAGGGAGCTAAAGCGTCATAATAGAATCACGTAGATGCTAGACCACGCCAACGAGAGAATTGATATGACGAGCGTTAACTTCGTGTAAAAGCTGACCGCTTGATCTATCCTATACCTAGGCATAAGCGCTGAGATGAGGGTTAACAGAAAGACGACAATTGCGGCTAAAGCGAAAAAGAATAATGCTCCTAGTACATTGGAGGAAGGCCATCCTCCTGCTAAGAATAAATCGACGAAGAGCCCTGAGAGCTGGAAGAGCAAGAGCACCTTAGTGACCTCGATTAACGCGAGCATCTTACCACTATACTCCGTAAAGGGACCGGAGACTATCTCTACATCAGCTTCGGGGATATCGAAGGGCTTAAGATGAAGCTTCCCCAAAATGGCTAACATGAACGCAACGCCTGCAAGAGGGTTCACTAGGAGGTAAGGTACGCCCTGTTTAGCTACGATTCCGCGTATGGTAAGGTCACTAGCCAGTATAGCGACGGATATTATCGCTGAGATGAGCGGTATCTCATATGCTAAGAAGAGCTCCGCCTCACGCCTAGCTCCGATTAAGGCCCATGGAGATCCGCTAGAAGCCGCACCTACCACCCAGAAGACCGGTACGAACGCTAAGATCATGAATACTATTATGGCACTCAGTGGGGTCCAACTAAGCGGGCTGTTAAGCCCCGGGATGACCAAGAACCACGTACTTACAATGGAAAGCAATAGCGCTATGATAGGTGATAAGATGAACCAGGTCTTAATGGACGATTCTTGGATCAAAGTCTGCTTATGCCATAGTTTAATTATGTCGTAAAGCGGTTGCCAGAACCTGCTTACCCCTAATCCTCTGCGTAGATCCCGCGGCATTATGAGATAAGGCCCCCTCCTATGTTGCATCCGTGCCAATAACTTCCTGAGCTCATATGAATAGGCCAGCCCTGCTATAAGGGAGATACAGGGAAACACGAACAAGTATATCGCGCTAATCATAGGGATTTACACCTCACGGGAGGATCCTAAGTACTTGTTGAAAGAGTGCACCATCTTGAAGTCCACATGAGCTCATAGGTAATGCTGGCCGAAATCTCTCCTTTCCCCTCAACATCCTCGGAATCACATCTCCTGACATGTTATCCCCCATTCCCCTTATTTACATTCCTCAATGCTTCTCGCAAGCTCATAAGCCAGTTCCTCAAGGACTCTGGTTCCGCCTACTGACCCGTAGGCGTAGAGCACCCCGATCACTATGAGGAGTAGAGCTAGAAGTGGGCCTGGGAATAGCATGGTCTTAGGCACGCTTGATAAACTAGCCAGCTCCGATTTGGGGTTCGTAAGGAATGCCCTGTACCAAGAAATGGAGATCGCGGTCAGAGTAATGAGCGCAGTAGCTATCACCATGACCCTTAAGTACATCGGTACATATGAGTTGAGGGATAACTCCCTTAAGGTGCCATAGCCAGCGAACCCGGGCACTAATCCTAGCGATAGACAACTTATCCAAAACGTTGCGTTCCCAATGGAATAGGTTCTCCAGGCACCGCCCATGTAGTTAAGATCTTCTGCATGGGAAATCCTTATCACGACGCCTGTATCAAAGAAGAGCTGTGCTTTGGCTAACCCGTGGTTGATCATGTGCATCAGCGCTCCTCCTAGGAGGATCACGGCGCTATCAGCATTTGACTTTGAGAGGTAGAGCGCCAGGAATATCGCGATGTAGCCTATTTCCGAGATCGTCGAAAAAGCCCAAACGCGCTTTATGCCACATATGTGCACTGGACCTACGTGAAACCTACTATACCTGCTACCCCCTGTGGCCTCTATCAATGCTTCAAGGGCGCCTATCAACAGGCTCAAGGTCCCTAATGCGATGAGCGTGTTGATTAGCAGTGAGCTGACTTCCGTAAGTACACTATACATCCTCAGGAGGACGAATGCCGCTGATTGAACTAAGGCGGCGCTTAATAAGGCCGATACAGGCACGGGTGCCTCGCTATGTGCAGATGGAAGCCATAGGAGCCCGAAGGGAACGAGACCTGCTTTAATGGAAAAGCCTAATGTGTAGATCAGTAACACGAGCTCTTTCACGTCCACTGGGAGCTCACTTATGGCTGCGATGCTCAAGTTCCCCACATAGTAGTACTGCACCGCTAAGCCTGTCAATATTAGCATTGCAGCCAGGACATTGAGCGCGAGGAACCTAGTGGCAGCGCGTAAATTGCTGCGCCTCCTATTGAACGTTATCAATACACCCCCTACGGCCGTCCCGAGCTCAAACGTCAAATATATCAGCGAGATATCCGAGGCTAACACTATGTAGATCATGGATAGGATGAAGATCAGTAATAACGAGCTATAGAGATCATAACGTGGCTCATGATCCATGTACCCGAAGCTATAGATGACCGCCAATAACCCCAAGAAGACCAACAGGGCGGACATCAGGCTTGTAGCTGAATTGAGGACATAGCTGTAAGCTTCGAATTCGCTTCCAGAGATAAGGCACAAGGAGAGGACGTAAAGTAGTAGGCATAGGGAAATGACCATCGTTATAGCTGATATGGCGTTCGCGAATCTCCGAGCTTTATTAGCTAACGTCAGGGATACCAATGCCGAGCTAGAGATGAGCACTAATGGCATGAGCACGAAGATGGCCCCGCTCATCCCTTAAACACCGTCCTATCGCGATAGAGCTCCCATCTCTCATCGAAATTCCCGAGGTATGGAATCCCAGTCGAGTAGAGTTCTTCGCTGGAGATATACGGTGGTCTTGAAGCTCCACCCGTAAATACGTCTTCGGGCTTAACCCTTCTTGGGGACATGGAAATTAACGAGATGTACAGTACAGTGAAGATGAGGCATGCCGTAGTAAGCTCTATGAAGAGCCACATAAGGGGGAAACGTAACTTCAATGGTAAGGCTGTGGAAAACGTACCCCCAAGCATACTGGCTATCATTAAGATCAACGCTAGCCATAAGTACTCTCGCCTTCGCATAAGATCCCCCAGCGCTACGGAGATTATCCTTCCACTATTTCGATATTTATGTTTTCTTCATGAGCGCTGATAAGCAAAGCTTTTTACCTCACGATAGCATTTCTTTATGCCGAGCTGATACCCCATGAGCAGAGCCTTGATGAAAGAGCTGATTAAAGGCCTTTTAAAGCCCTTCACTATAGGTTATCCCTCAGTTGCTCCAAGAAAATACGCTCAGATCGTTGAAGGCCTTCGTGGTAAGCATGAAGTTCAGGAGGATAAATGCATAGGATGTGGAGCTTGTGCGAGGAGGTGCTCAACCGGTGCTCTTAAACTCACGGATCATGAGTTTAAGAGGACGTTAAGCGTAAGCCTGAAGGAGTGCATATTCTGCTATAGGTGCGTTGAGGTATGTCCTGAGGATGCGTTATCCCTAAGTACGGATTTTGAGCTAGCCCGTACGAGAGATGAAGAACGGGATCTAGAGATCAAATGGATGAACGAATTGTCGAAGTGCCTAAACTGCGGAAAGCCTATAACGACCTCCAAACAGATCGAAAGGGTGCGTGAACGCGTAATTGAGAATATAGCCCCTCAGGCTAAGGGAGTTATCGCCGAGGATCTGAAGGTCTTCTTGAATTACTGTCCCGCATGCAGAAAGGAGCTAGCGTATAAGCTGGGCTTCCATCCGGCCAAGTACTACCTCGTTTTAAGCACACGGAACGTTACTTAGGGGGAGGTGCGGTATCCATGATGAGAAGAAGAGCCTTCAGGTATTCCCCCTGGATATTCCACCTTCATTGCGGTGGATGTAATGGCTGCGATATAGAACTCTTGGCGACGTTAACCCCTAGATATGATGTAGAGCGATTGGGCATAAAGCTCGTGTCATCACCGAGACATGCTGATATACTGGTCGTGACAGGTCCCATGCCCAAGCACATAATCCCTTTCGCTAAGAGGGTTTATGAGCAAGTACCTGAACCGAAGGTCGTAGTAGCCGTAGGCTCATGCGCGTGTAGCGGTGGCGTGTTCGCGGGCATTGATGTAAATGAGGAGAATTACGCTCTGGTCGGACCCATCGATAAAGTATTTCCCGTTGACGTTTACGTACCAGGATGTCCACCCAAGCCCGAGGCCATAATACAAGGCATAGCCAAGGCGATACAAGTACTGTCAACGAAGGCTGTTTCGTCAAAAAGTTTAAGGCGATAGTAAGATTTCTTCAAGGTATCGCTAAGCTTTCAGCCACCAGCTGGCTTATATCGATAACCTTAATCGGTATGTCGTACCTCTCCGAGGCATATCTGAAGTTGACATAACATTGAGGGCAAGCGCTTACGATGGCATCAACCCCCAGCCTTCTCGCCTCCCTAAGTCGCTCACTCGCAATGGCCATGGAGACCTCCGGGTGTAGTCCCCATATTCCTCCTCCGCCACCACAGCAAAGGGAATCCTCCATTCGCTCCTCGAACTCTACGAGCTCTATGCCCGGCAGCCGCCTCAAAATAAACCTAGGTTCCTCGAAGACCCCCATTCTACGTCCCAATTCACATGGATCATGATAGGCTACCTTCCTATAGCCCTTCACACTCTCTCCCTGTAGCACAAGCTTTCCTTCCTTAATGGCTTCGGCTATTATCTCGGTTAGGTGCTTTACCTTAGGGAGCTTAACCCCGAAGATGTCCCGATAATCCCTAGCGAAGGTTCTATAACAAGCTGGACAAGGGGTAACTATCAATGAGGCATTGGTGTTCAAGATCAGCTCGACTACCCTCTTGACGTACCCTCCTAGTTCCTTAACGTAACCGTAGCATAGGGCCCCTCTTCCACAGCATAACTCCTCATCCCTCAAGCACGTTACTTCACCTGGAAAAAGTGAGTGAAGTATCTTAAACGTGGCCTCCGCTATCCCTGGTGCCCTTAACCTAGTGGTGCACCCTAGCCAACATAGTACAGGTCTCTTCATCTGCTTAGTCCTCCTGAGTACTACTTCCTGCTCTTCCACTTCTCCACTTCTTCCTTATACCACTTAACGGCCTCTTCCCCAGTTAACAGCTTCTTCATATCCTCCTCCAGGTTAAGGGGCTTGAGAATCGCCATCCATCCTTTTTCGTAGGGATCTTTGCTCAGGATCCTGGGTCTCCTCCTCACCTCTTTATTTACCTCAATCACCTCCCCCGTTATGGGGGATTCTATTGGGCCTACCCACTTCGCGCTTTCTAAGGTTCCTAGTCCTTCCCCTTGCTTGACTTTACTCCCCTTCGGCCTTAGCCTTATCATTATTATCCTGCCGGCCATCTCGATCCCTAGATGCGTCATGCCGACTATCGCTTTATCCCCTTCAAGCTTAACCCAAGTATGTCCATGAGGCCAATAGTACCTGTCCTCCATCAGCAAATAGCCGTCCACCTCGACCATATGCTAACACCCCTTTTCTATCGTTCTATTCGTCCTCTCATATAAGTTATTAAGCTTATCCTCATCTTAGCCTTTAAAAACGGGGAAATTAATGAGAATGAGGTGATAAGATGGTTGGGGGGTTTAATGGATGATCAGCGAGAGTTACATATCTTCATTAACTCCGATTTGGTACCCCTCATCATCTGAGGAATTAACATGCGATTATCATATATTAAGATCTCTTTTAATGATGAGAGGAGATCCTGATGGAAGATCGCTGGATAGTATTCTTCGATGTCGATGGCACGTTACTAGAACAGCCTAAATCCAGTTGGCGTCTGATACACGAGATCCTAGGTACGGAGGCTAAAGCCGACGAGTACGCTGAATTGTATAGGCTCGGGCGTATAACTTATGAGGAGTGGGCTAGGCTCGACGCTAGCTTATGGCGTGGCCAGGATTATGCGGAATTGAGGAAAATGGTGCTCCATAGGCTGAAGTTGCGTGAGGGTGCCAGGGAGCTATTCACTCTGCTTAAGGGTCTTAATGCCGTCACGGTCCTTATAAGTGCTGGTCTCTCTTTAGTGGTCGAGCCCGTAGCCAAGGAGCTGGGGGCTGATGTCGCGTTATCCAATAAGCTAATCGTTAAGGAGGGCAGGCTAACAGGTGAGGTCGAAGTCCTCGTAGACTTTCATGGTAAAGGAGAGATAGCAAAGGGCATCATAAAGAGGTTAGGGCTTTCCCAGGAGAGGACGATCGCTGTAGGCGATGACCTTAACGATATATCCATATTCGCCGTAGTAGCGCATCCCATAGCTTATAATCCCTCTGCCCCGGAGGTCGCTAAGAAAGCGAGATACGTGATATACTCGAGGACTTTGTACCCACTGAAAGCCCTCTTATCAACATTAATCCTTTCCTAGGAAGACCTAAGGTTAGTGGATGAGGGATAATTTAATAATTCGCATCTCAGATACGTTATTTACTGACGCCTTTGAGGTGAGTGATATTAAGGTACATAAATTGTCTGTTTTGCTCTTGTTGCTCGTCATGCTCTCGTTATGGACTACGGCCTCCTCAGAGGCCATTGGCACCATCAGAGGTTATATATACGACGCGAAAACAGGCCTACCACTAAAGAATGCTTATGTGCTCATATTAGATTATATTAACTTCAAGACATACATCGTGAGGACCAATGAGAAGGGGTATTATGAACGCGCACTTCCCTATGGGAAATACTGCATATTCGTGGTTCATGATGCTCCTGAGACCCCGGGCATCGATTATGTACCCTCATATGATCCCCATGCCTCTTTTGATAACCCTCTAACGTTAGGCTATGAGCGGCCTGAGTACGTGAGCAACTTATCCTTAGTGCCAGGCGCTTCCTTAAGCCTGAAGGGCATGATGGAGTACGTGGGAGGCACATATACGGGCTACTACGCTGTATACCTTCTTGATGGTTCGATGCGAAGGCTCCGTTTGCGGGATTACTATCCTAACCTGAAGGGAAGGCCCATCGTCACATATGGCAACTCCATAATAGACTTCATGTACCTAAGGGACGCTCTCCCGGAGGTATTCCGTGAAGACTCTATGGTTGTAGTGCCCGCGGATATAGGGGTATACCCGCTTTTCTCCGCTATAGTGTTCGATAGCAGGAAGAACGGTCTAGAAAGGTTTAACTTCACGATAGACTTGAACGGCTCCCCGTTCCTCCTAGGCAAAGGAGATCATCTGACCGTGAACTATACGAAAAAGGCTTTGTATCAGCTTATAACCCTGGAACGCTCCGATTTCGCTTTTGCAGAAAGTCGCCTTGAGGAAGCTGAAAGCTTAGGCTTCTATGTGGCTTCCGAAAGGGATGACTTAAGAATGTCCTTAAATAAGCTCTCCCAGGCTGAAGCTCTCATAGAGCAAGGAGAATATATCAAGGCCTTGTTGATGCTAGGAGAGGTCTACATCACGTGTAGGCATGTCCTAATGAAGAGACTAAATTACATGTACGTGGTCGCAAAAGTCAGCGCATATATTCTCCCTAGCTTTTTGGCCTTCTTTGCTATGGCCTTAGCGTTCTTCCTTTATGAGACCCCAAGGAAGAAGGCTTTATCGTTCATAGTACTCTATGTGGTCTCAATGGCTGGTTTCTGTCTGGCGTATCCAGGCTTCCACCTCGTGATGAGCTTAGGCGAGACTAGGAATTTCATCCTCGTATCCTTAGCCTCTGGGCTATGCATACTCTTCCTGGTCTTCCTACTTCCCAAGGTGTTCAAGGAGCCTGAGCTTCCAAGTGAGTTTAATAGGTTGTCCATCCTTGTCATCACCTTCTCCTTAGCCAAGCGCTATGCTAAATTAAGACGTCTAAGGCTTATCTTAACTCTATTCAGCATAGCCCTACTAATATGGGCGTTCACGACCCTTACCTCAATATCAACGGTATACGGGCTCTCCATAGATTCATATAGGCACGAGGGAGCAGCGAACGTGCGTGCTCTCATATTCAGGAGGATCATAGACGACATGCCTTATCAATTACCTTATCCCGATTACCTCTGGGCACAGAGGCTGGAGAGCGCGACGCTCGTTTCCCCTATAGCCTGGAGCGACGTAGATGCATCCGCTCAGTTCAAATTGAGATCGCGCTATGGGGAGGTAACGTTACGGGGCGTCATGGGTATCATCCCGTCATCCGAAGATAAGTTAGTTAACTTCAGGAGGGCCATCGTAGAGGGATCGATGCCCTCTGATGAGGAGAGAGGTTACATCATGATATCGAGGGGCATTGCTGAGAGGATCAAGGTAAATATAAAGGACAAAGTACTTCTCGTGGTTCAGACAGGTACTATAAGGGTCGTGGTAGGTGAATTCACGGTCAAGGCAATATTAGATGACAACTATCTATCTGCACTTAAAGACCTCGATGGCTATTCCTACTTACCTTGCATTAAACAAGGTGGCTCGCTATCCCCCTTGGAGCCAGGAGACGTAGTATTCATGAGCTTCAATGACGCAATCCATCTTCCTCCCAAAGATGAGAAAGGCTTTTCGAAATACGTACACATATACCGCGTGCTAATCCAAGTCGATGAGAGTAGGATTAGTTACGAGGAATTGGCGAGGTCCATTGTCTACCTAAGGGGCTATCAGGCGTGGACCATTAATGAAGGGCTTATCAACCACTATTACTTTGGGGCCAAGCTCGAGATACGTGGTTATCAGGATCTATTAGCCCCGCTCCTCATAGTCATCATGAACGTAGGCATAGTGATGTATAGCGCCGTAAGGGAGAGGGAGAGAGATGTCCTCATATTCACGGCTGTGGGCTTTAACCCCACGCACTTAGCGCTTCTATTCATAGCGGAATCCATTGTGATGGGTCTTGTAGGAGGAGGGTTAGGCTACTTGAGTGGCTTAGCTACATTCAAGTTCTTTTCATTCCTGGGTACGCAATACCAGATCAACATAAGGGAGAAGTTGGAGTGGTACTGGAGCGTGATAGGTCTATTGTTGGCATTAGCAGTCTCCGTGGCCTCGTCGCTAAGGGCTGCCTTCAGGGCCATGTACTTAGTGATACCGTCTCTTAAGCGTAAGATAAGGTTGGAGAGCGAGGCGGAGAGGAAGGAGATAATGACTAAGATAATGAGGGCTCATAGCGAGAAGAGATACGATATACCCCTTAGAATCCATGAACATGAGATCATATTCTTCGAGAATTTCTTCATCGATAGCTTAAGCGAGCTGACCTCTGGCCTCATGGAACGCGTGGAGAGGATAAGCTCACCACCTATGAAGGAGGAGGAGGGTAGGCGAGTTAAGAGCATAACGTTCAACTTCAAGGCTAGTAGGGAGGGAAGGCTGGAAGAAGTAGCGGTGGAGCTTAGGCTGATTAAGGAACGTAATAGAGACTACTTCGTGCCTCAGCTCTACACAAAGCCACTGATCCCCGAGACTTCGGTCGAAACGCTTGACAGGATAGCTGAGATAACGAAGGACATTTGCATGAGATGGTCCAGGGAGAAAAGCAGGATAATAAGCTCGATATAAGGGTATAGCCGGGAGCTGACACCCCTTTTCATCGGTACCCTCTTGGGTCTCTCGAGGGGCTCTAAGAATAATCAATTATAAGCGCCTTAAATTTTTATCTCCCTTCGTAAAGCTCAGGCCCTCATGAAGACCGAAGAAGGGAGGAACGTTATCACATGGTGTTACGAATCAAAATTTAATTGCTTATAACGGTTAAACATTAACCGGGCGCCGAATGGGTAAGTTGAACGAGCTACTAAGGAGGATCGGACGACACAAAGCAAGGGGAATGCCGTTAGTCAGAACCTCTGATGGCCACTTAGTTCTATGGAATAAGCGTTACATAGTGAGACAGCTCTTGAGGGAGACCAAGCTAGCGAAAGAATTCTTCGGTATCAAAGCCATCTCGAGGCCTGAAGCCGAGGAGATAGCATCTATAGTTGAGGAGAGGATTAGGAAATTAGACCTCAAATTCGTAAGCGCGCCCCTCATACGTGAGATAGTTAATAACGTCCTCTTGGAGCTCTCTGAGAGAAATCCCGCCTTCGTCATCTATAGGAACTTGTGCACCCGTTGTGGTATCCCCGTTTACGATGCCTATACGCTACTTCATCTTCCTAGACTAAGCGGGCATCGCGTCAATAGCCCTGATGCGATCTATAGGCAGCTCGCGTATAGCTCATCTCGCGAAATGGCCTTGCTCCTGATGCCCCCTCATCTGGCAGATGCTCATTTAAAGGGCGACATTCACATACATCAACTGGAGCACTTCCTGGCGAGGCCGTTGGGCATAGCCCTAGATATCCGTTATCTCTTCCTCCATGGCCTGATGCTTACGTCCAGGATAAGGCCTTTCAGACCAGCTAGGCGTCCTGAAGACGCAATATTGCAGGTGGCTAAGGCAATAACTTACGGGAGCACGCATGTCGCCTTAAGCGAGGTCATATTGCCCATTACGATATTCCTAGCGCCCTTTTTCAAGGGGGTTAGCCCCAGGGGAATTAGGCGATACATGCGTTTGTTCATACTTGAAGTCATGCATGCCTACATCACTCGTGGGGATCCCTCTCTGAGGATCTCCCTGCAGATTTCACCATATGTACCCGCTCCATGGTCGAGCAAACATGTGGTTTATAAAGGTGTTATTCAGGATGAGCTATACGAAGATTACGAGGAAGAAGCTCGCACCGTCTTCTTAGCTATGTTGCACTCGCACATCAATATCTATGACCTACGTCCCCTTAGCCTATACCTAACGCTCCTAGTACATGATGATTCAGTTAGAGAATACATGAAGCTCAAGGAATCAATACTAAGGCTCCTCTCCACCGAAGGCGAGATACATGTTGAAAGATTTCCAGCTAATGTTGTGGGTTGTCATCACGCCTATGACTATCCGGCAATTTACATGGAAAATGAGCTTCATAAAGTGGCTGACCTGGAGAATAATTTTGCTAATTTCGGATTAAATCAAGTGGTCTCAGTTAACCTTCCCAGGCTAGCTTATAAAGCCAAAGGAAGCGATGAGAAGCTAATGGAGCTCATGAGGAGGGCGATAGAGGTGGCCTTTGAGGTCTTCACGGTCAAGCAAAGGTGGCTTAAGAAGGCCATAGCCAATAAATTGCTTCCTCTGTTAAGACAGAAGATTAAGGGAAGGCCTCTCTGGGATCTGAATCGCTTTAATTACGTAGTGGGCTTGGTAGGGCTAAGGGATATGATCTTATATCACACAGGGCTCCATCCAAGCGTTGACCACTCCTCAAGAAAGCTCCTCATGAATCTCTTATCGGAAACCAGGGACTTCATACAGGAGCTCAGCGAGCGTCAGCAGATGAGCATCTCCCTTGTAGAGACGAAGGACGAGGGCATATGTAGAAGATTAGCCATAGCCGATATGCTTAGCCCCACTTATAGATATTGCGCTAAGAAGGTCGTCTCCGGAGATGTGGATAGGGTCGCTCGTCTGCTAAAGAGGGGGTCTAGGGATTTACCCATTACCTATTCGAATAGGAAGTTACTGATGATAAGATCTTCCCTTAAAACATCGCTCGAATTGGAGAATGACATAGCTTCATATCTCGACGGCCATACCGTCTGTGTAGTCGTAAGAGACCCCAATGAGCTATCTTACCTCTTTAAGTACCTAGCCTCTGATAACAAGATAACACATTTAACCTTGATAAAGGGGTTCACAGGAAGGTGAGCCTCTTGCTATGGCTTAAGTACTTCATAGCATTGTCATTGTTATCCATCTCACTCGCGTTCATATGTTCAACGAACGAGCAACACGCAGTACTTAGGGTTTATGAGGATGGAGTCGTTGAGGTAAACATAACGATTTCTCCATCTCTCTTCATGCCCATCGTAAACATAACCTTACTTGGTGAGCCTTATTACCTAACAGTTACTGATGAGAATGGCACATTTCTGACGTATGAGCTGAGGGGACGCAATCTAACGGTATACTCCTTGGGGGCACGGACTATCTTCATAACATATCTAACCTCATCGATAACCTCGAAATATGGCGAGATCTGGACCTTGAATGCCTCATTTCCCTTTAACTTCACAGTGATCCTGCCATCCAACGCCATAATACTTAGCATAAATGAGATACCGATTAGCATAACATCTAAGGATAACACGACCCTTCTGACCTTCCAAGGAGGAGACATCAGTATAAGTTACACGCTCCCCCTTCCCTCCCCTCGGGAAGGGAAAGGTGAGACGAATGTATCAAATCCTCCGATGAGATGGGAGCTACCATTGTACCTTACTTCCATCCTACTATCCGCGCTAGCGATCCTGCTAATAAAGAGGACGAGGAAACGTAGGTTACCTATGACCCTGAGCGAAGAGGAGCGCATGATAATAGACGCCCTGAGGAGAAGAGGAGGATGTGCATATCAGTATGAGATAGCACGGGAACTTAATATCCCTAAGACCACCCTCTGGAGGCATGTGAGGAGGCTCTCAGAGCTAGGTGTTCTTGAGGTGCAGAAGCATGGTAGGCAGAATTACCTAAGGCTTAAATAGGTTCGTCCTGCCATATTCATGGTGAAGACCTTATGAACAAGGCCCTTCTTCTGTCATTGCTCTTAGTAATCTCAAGCTTCACCTTAATCCCCTTTCCTTCTTCATCTAAGGCAAGTAGCGTTGTAATCAAGGTATTCGCTCCTGCGGTCTCCAGAACTGAGAAAGGGCTCGTTGGCGTTATAACAGAAATAGACATAAGGCTTGAGGCTCCAGGCCAAGGTGATGTGTTCTTCTCGGTTAACACTTTAACAGAAATAGACATGCAGGCATCGGCGAGGGTAGCCGCCCTAGTCGCCTCAGAGATATCCGGTAAAAAATTCACATCGTATAATTACTACGTGAAGGTGATTTCTGAAGCTCCGATAATAGGGGGCCCTTCGGCTGGGGCTTTGATGACAGTAGGCATGGTAGCTGCAATGAATAACTGGTCTCTTAACCCGAAGGTCATGATGACTGGCATGATAAACCCAGATGGGACGATAGGGCCTGTAGGTGGAATATTTGAGAAGGCAGAAGCAGCCCATGAGTTCGGGATAAGGCTCTTCTTAATACCTTGTGGACAATCAATAGTGCAGCGTGTACACATGGTTTACGAGAAAGTAGGTCCCATTGTGATAGAAAGACAACGTGTGGAGAGCATAAACATCACCGAATATGCGTTGAAGAACTGGAACATGACGATCAGGGAGGTAGCCGATATTCGCGAGGCTGTTTACTACTTCACCGGACATAAGCTTCCCCTTCCCTCTCCCATGGCTAACCTAACAACTCCTCCCTTCATTCAAGAAGTGCTCCGTGAAATGTACATGAATCTTCTCTCCTCCGTGCAGTCCCTTTGCGAGGAAGTAAAGGGGATGAGAATCCAAGACGCTTACATTAAAGGTCTGATAGGAAAATTGCTTGAGGAATCCGAGTCCAAGCTTAACCTAGCCAGGGAATACGCTGAGGAGAGGTCATATTACGTAGCGGCGTCCTTAGCCTTTCAATCCGTGTATACCGTTCAATACGCGGCTTATCTAGGTAAATATGCCTCCTCAGGGGAGCTCGTGCTAGACGATATAATCTCAAGGGTGAACGCATCCATAACTTCCGCGAAGGAGCTCGTGGCCCGCGTTACCCCCAGATCTCTAGTAAGCTTGGAGCTACTCATAGGAGCGAAGCTCAGGCTCGAGAGCGCACTTGATGAGTTCAATAAGGTTGTCAGCTCTAGGGGAAGGTGGAGCATTGAGGACACGTTATGGGGTCTAGCCTATGCTAAGTGGAGAGCCGAGACCGCGAGATCTTGGGCTAGCTTAGCAAGCCGACTTCCCCAAGGCGATATCATAGACTTCAATGTACTTATTATGATCGCTAAGGACTACTTGTATGAGGCCCAAACGATAACAATCTATGCTAGCCAGATAACGAGCGAGGTGGGTACGAGCAATGAGCTGATAAGTGAGGCTACGGCATCAGTAGCGCGCTCGAAAAGGGCTCTATCGGAGAAGGATCCAGTGCTGTCTCTTGCAGAAGCCCTTAATGCTATAGTTTACTCGTGTACGGCCATGAACTTACTCTCAGCCGTTAATCAGAAAGTTATAAGGAAGCAGGTTGAGATCTCGAAGAAACTCGCCCTAGCATATCTTACGGAATCATTAAGTTACAACGTCACGCCTATACTTGCCTTCTGCTATCTAGAGTTCGCTAACTTCAGCTATGAATGCGGGGATCTCGCCCAAGCCTTACTTGAGTACAAGGACTCCATAGCCTATGCGCGAATAATCTGTCTAATATATAGGACTGTGCACGAGATCCCACCTCCTACTACAGGCGAAGCCCTCTCTAACACCAATGAGGGTCAGACTCCCACGCCAAGCAGCAAGAATAGGAACGTAGGACGGGATGAGCTATTAGGCTTCATATTAAGCATATTAAACAATCCACGGGTGATCTTGGCCTTCATAACGGGCCTCACGATAGGTATCATAATAGGCGTGCTAAGGCGTAAAGGGGCTCAGAAGAGCTCATTAACTGGATATTATCCATATAGTTATATCAGGTAAAAGCATGTAAGGTAACTTGACGAGTTAATCATCATGAGGCTTATGAGGAAGAAGTGGAGCCGGGGGCGGGATTCGAACCCGCGATTACCCGGTATCTGCCATAGAGGCTGCAGCCGGGCGCCTTAGGCCGCTCGGCCACCCCGGCTCCACTCTTAACTAGCTAAGAACGAGTACTTAAACGTTCTTCTCCAAACGACCTATATACCAAGCGCGATATTTTTATGATGAGCTTAAGTCTTACTTACGGGTACTGAGACTTGAGCAGAAATCTCGTCTTCAGCGTATATGGTTATGGCTTTAGCATACCGGTCGCCATTCTAAACGAGCCGCTACTTGGTCGCCTCTATAGGGATCTCCTATTTGAGGCTAGACGGGGCTTAACAGAGGAGGCGCTCGCTAAGATCCTCTCTCCTGCAGTCGTGAATGATATCATATCCGTTTATACTCATCTCGGCATACTGATTAAGGATGGAAATAAGCTCTGGACGACAATACCTCTATTTAGTAATGAGGAGAAAAAGCCCCTTATGAGGGAGGCGGATAGGATAGCACAAAGCATGACCAAGTACATCAGTCGGCACCTTAGGGAGATCATAAATCAATATAGGCGCACCTCTCTCCCGAGGCAGGGCTTAGAGTGGAGGGATGTAAGCTTCACGCTAATCGGAGGCATGTTACTGGATCAATACCTATTTAGGACCATTCATGAAAGGAACGTGGTCCCCCCTCCACCCCTTAGGCCAGATGGAGGAAAATGGTATCTTTGGTGCTTAGAAGATGGTACCGGTTCTCCTTATGAATACTGGGTGAGCATGATCTCCTCACCAATAGGGGGCTGTGCATGCATCTGGATAAGGGGGATGAGGAGGTCATATGTACACATATACGGTGAGGCCCTGAGGTTAGCGATGTTACTCGCTGAAGGCGTGAAAACACGTGATGAGCTGGTGTATAGATCCGCACTACCCGCCGACTTCGTTCATGACACTTTAAATAAATGGCTCGAGAGAGGCCTCCTAGAGGCTAAGGATGATGAATTTAGGCATAAATTCCCGATCCTACTCAAACCCGATGTCAGTGTGCTCTCCAGCGCCTTTCGTAGGATGTGCGGTGAGCTTGTTGAAAATATACTGAGGAGGAACATAAGCGTCCTACTCAAGTTGAAACATCGCCTAGGCTATGAACATATCGACGATGCCGCCTTTTTGGTGATGATGTTTCACGCCATAAAGCAATTCACCGTGTCGCGCTTAACAGAGCTAGGTATACTTCCTGAGCCACCTAAGCCCATACCAACATGGTGGGGATTTTGGGTATGGTGCCTCTTCTAAGGTCGAGTTCTAAACATAATCGCATGGGGTCTTATGCTTAAATTCAACTTCTTCCTCCAAAAGATATGTAACTTTAAGAAGGTAGGAGGTATTATGGAGCTCTTTGATACCGTATCACTCCATGATAGAGGCAAGGCACAGGGATCCTTATTGGGATGACGGCTAAGGCTTGGGGCGTGGGCTTATATTAACCATCTTCAAGGATATTATTCAGGTAGGAACGGTGATGGTGAATTCATAATGTCACAAGAAGACGCTCTTGCCACTAAAGACTTAACAGCCCTAGCAGAGCTTCTTAAATCGATCTACTCTGGCCTTTCGGCTATAAGACTTGTCATGGAAGCCGTGAACAACAATATCTCCAAGCTAAGTGAAGAGATCTCGTCGCTGAACGAGAGGCTTAGGGCCGTGGAGGAGGGGCTTAAGTCCACTAGGGAGCAAATGGAACGCGAAAGAGCCCTCTTAGAGGCCGAGCTTAGGGGATTAGAGGAACGGATATCCCTCCTTACGGCTCAGAGCGATAAGCGACTTAAGGACATAAGTAAGGAGTTCCACATGACATCTCTTTCCCTGAGGGAGTCCGTGCTCTCTCTAAGGGAGATGAGATCCTCGTTAAGATTGGGTTTAGATAGGCTTCTTTATGAGCTACGCAATTGCCGAGCAATGGACGGGGAGCTCTCGGTTAAGTTCAAAAGGCAGGAGGAGCTTCTACTAGCGGAGTTCAATACGCTAAGGCTTACGTTAGCTCATCTCTCCGCTCGGATAAGCAAGCTTGAAGAAAGTATTGAAAACTTAAAATCTAAAAGTCCAAGAATAGCTTGAGGAGATTCCTCATGCCGCTTGGTGGCAGGAAGGTAGAAAACCTGATTGAGGAGCTTAGGACAGTCCTGATAAGTAGTATTCAGGCGAATAGTGAGCTCATCAAGAGGCTTTCATCAGATCTTAACGTAGCATTAGAAGGCTTGAGGAGCGAGATCACGCGTTTAGCTGAGGAGAATAGAGGTCTAGTTAATGATATGTTAAAGCTCATTGAGGCTGAGAGGAGAGCTGTGGATATAAGGATCAGTGAGCTCACGGCACTCTCACAGGGCTTAGAGGATAGGCGGAAGAAGCTAGAAGCCCAGGAAGCTAAGCTGATGGAAATAACAGATACCATGATAAGTACCCTTAAGGAGATCTCCGATAGATACGAGGCCCTTGCTAATGACATAGGAAATAAATTTAGTGCACAGCAGAAGGAGATAGTACGTAATGTCGAGGAGCTTCGAAAGATAATAGGCGAGATACAAGACTTCAAGACCGCCGACATGAGGATACTTGAGGGAATAAGCGAGGAGGTGAAACGGTTAGCTCAGGTCATAGACAATTTCATTAAAGTCAAGGATGAAATAGCTGAGACTGAAGCTCTACTTAAGCTGAAAAAGGAGGAATTAAGTCGCGTCGAATCGGAGATCGAGGAAAAGAGGAAGACGCTTCAAGAGGAATTATCAAAAGTAGCTGATGAGAGGAGAGCCCTTGAAGAGGCTAAGGCTTCCTATGAGGCTAAGCTTGAAGAATTAGCCAACTTAGAGGCTGAGCTTAATGAACGTGTAAAGACTATAGAAGCTAGGGAGGCGGATCTATCGAAGATTATGGATGAGGTACAGGGGTTAGTGAAGGAGCTTCTCTCTGAGAAGCGGAAATTGGATGAACTTAAGGAGAACCTAAGGGAAAGAGAGGAACAATTAAAGAAGGAAGAGCTCGAACTTGAGCTCAAGGCGAAAGAACTTGAAGAGCTCAAGCTTAAGCTTGAAGCCAGGGAGAAGGGATTAGAGAAGGAAGCGGAAAACCTTAAGGAGCGTGAGGAAGCTATCAAAAGGCTTCAGGAATCCCTTAGTAAAAAGGAACGGGAATTACATGAACTTGAGGCTAAGCTCAGGGCTCACTGGGAAGAGCTAAGGAGGAAAACGGAGGAGTTAAACAAGTTCGAAAGGGAGCTCCATGAGCTTGAGACTAAATTGAGAAAGAAGGAGCTAGCATTGGATGGTTGGCGCAAGGAGATAGAGGATAGAGATAGGTTCGTGAGTGAGAAGGAGAAAAGTCTCAGGGAAAGAATCATGAAGTTCAATGAGGAGCAGGAGCGATTTAAGGAGGAAGTCGAAAGCACCCAAGCTAGGTTGAAGGATTGGGAAGATAGGCTTAGGGCATGGGAGGATAATCTCCTTAAGAAGGAAAAGGAGCTAGTGGGCTATGAGAGAGCGCTGGTCACGCGCGAAAGCGCATTAGCTGAGCTTAGAGAAAAGCTGGATGCTGAACAGAGAAGACTTAAGGAGGAAAGGGAGGCATTAAGAACGAGATTAAAGGAGGTAGAAGCCCTTAAACACGAGGTAACTAGACTAAGGGTGGAAAACGAGCACTTAAGGGAAGTGATACGTTCAAGGGAAGAGGAGCTAGAGAAGCTTAAATCCTTATTAAGAGGCTAAGGGAATCCCGGGAGGAGCTCATAAAGCGTATCCACTACCTTACCTACATCAATTATGAAAGGGCAGGCTACGTTCATGTCTAAAGTGGAGGTGCCCATAACAGACAACCACATGCACCTAAACCCCCGAAGAGGATTAGGGCTCAGGCCTATAGAGGATTTCATAAGATTCGGCGGAAGGAACATAGTGCTAGTAAACCTCCTCTGCAGGCATTATGGCCTCTCATATCTAACGCCGCAAAGCATGAAGAGGGTCCTTGAAATTCACTTAAAACTGATAGAGAACCTAAGGCAGCGCTTTCCTTCCCTCAACATATACGCCGTAGTGGGCCCTCATCCCGCTGAACTAACGGAGCTATTGAGGGCTGGTTTTTCGCTTTCTTCAGCTAGGCGATTTATGATCAAGGCCATAGACATAGCAGGACTCGTGATACAGCAGGGCATGGCCATAGCGCTAGGGGAAGTAGGTAGGCCTCATTATCCCGTTCCTAAAGATGTATGGGATGCGTCTAATGAAATACTAGCGTACGCGTTCATGAAGGCATCTCGCCTAGGGAAACCAGTTCAGATACATATGGAGACGCCTGATATCGAATCACTGAATGAAATCGCTGATATGGCTGAAAGAGGGGGCCTTCCTGTTAATAAAGTGATAATTCATCATTCACCCCCATTGATTAGGGCGATGAAGGAAGTAGGTGTAATACCGTCCATAACTGCTAAGGAACAGTTGATGCTCAAGGCCCTGAAAGAGGGTACTCGGTTCCTCTTGGAAAGCGATTATCTTGATGATCCAAGACGGCCCGGAGCAGTGGTAAGCCCGCGCGTAATTCCCCGTAAGGTAAATAACTTGATAGAACGGGGGCTTATGAGTCTCGAACAGGCTTGGCACGTCAACGTCCATCTTCCGGAGAAAATATATGGTGTTAAGTTCCACTAATTAGTCTCACTTCATGATGCTACTCCTCATAATTAGGTTCCTCAATTGCCGCACGCTCCTTATTAGGCCTTGTAAGTCACGTACCTGCAATATGAGCGGACCCTCGTACCTAAACTTCTTAAGTAAGCGTAAGCAGCTTAAAACCATGAGATTACCCCGACCTAAGGGAAGGTGTAGGTCTCTTTCACCATCATTATCGTGTATGTGTATCACTTTCATAATATCATGCAGTTCATTTACATAATCCAGTAAGCTTCCCATAGTATTGGCGTGTCCCAGATCAAGGGCCACGTTAAGCTCACTCCTAAGGCTTACATGCCTTATCTCCTCGATGGTGCTCCCTATGTTCGATCCGTCGTCCTTTGGGCTGTTTTCTACAAGGAGATCCACGTTGGAGTCATTAGCTCTTTGGGCCATGGTCCTAAGGGCTCTAATTAGGTTATCCAGGGCCTTGCGTCTCAAGCGCCTGGGATAATCTGGAGGGAACATGCCCATATGGCTAACTAGGTAATCCGCTTCTAGGTAATCGGAAACCCTAATGCACCATGATAGCACACGCCTAGCACTACTACTTATGAAGGGATTGAGGCTGGCTAGGTTAACGTCCGCGTATGGAGCATGGACTCCTAAGATAAAGTCGTAAGAGCTCAATAGATCCTTGAACCTCATAAGCATACTCTTCCTTATTAACTTCGGGTCGTCAGCTCTCACCTCTATCGCTGTCACGCCTACCTTATTGGCGAGCTCCACTAGCATCCGCCATGAGGCACTAAAGGAGGGTGAAAATGCCACGCCCAGCCTCATTATCGCACCCTATTTTTCTTACTCTTGAACGAGAAGATTTTATAGCCTTTGTTCTCAGGTTATAAATCGATGAAGGCGCACCCCTGAGGCGGGGTTTGCTGAAGAGATGATGACCCATTGCAGATGGGGGTGCGCCTTCTACTTGAAATTCACTTCATGGAGAAACCTTAGGAATAGAAGAATCGAAGTTTCAGGTCAATCGATACCCCCTCACGGGTAGAAGCCTCAGTATCTTAACGCACTTCAGCATATAGGATATTATCCGATACGGCCTTTCGGCAATGATTATAACGTGGCTTACTGGGAGTTATACACGCTATGAAGTACTTGTTCCTGTTCTTAGCCCTCCTATTAGCACTTTCCTCAATACCTCTTGGGCTTCGTGCTTGGGAGGCAGGAAGGGAACTCTTAGTATGGATCGACGTCAGTATATTCGCTCACAGGACCACTTACAGGGAGATACACACACGTGGATTTATGTTGATAAACGCATCAACCTTATCTTCTTTGGTAAGCCGCTCATCCTGGATCGTGATGAACATAAGAATAACAGGTAACATAACAGTTAGGGTCTTATCTCAAGCTCAGGTTAAAGTGCTCGATAATGATAGCTTAGTAATCATAACGAGACCTCCAATACCGCTCTTGGCATCCCAGGGTGATGGATCGCTCACCATAGAGATGAATCTTTACCTCTTGATGAAGGAGATGAAATGTAGGGTAATCGAAGGGAGGGGGGAAGCGTTTGCTATATTTCAAGTAGACGAGGAGATTACACCTCCTGAAGGATGGCAAGATCTGCTCATGGTGATAGGCTTTCCTTCGCCGACGAATCTTGTAATAATGGGCTTAGATCCCGGAGGGTCCTTTAAGCATGAGGATGATGCTCTTGTGAAGTATGCCTTAGGCTCGATGATGCTCTTTAGGGCTAGGAGACTATTTAAGGGGCGGTATAAGATCTCGATGAAACGGCTTAACGTCTATATACCGAGATCTTATGGGCTAAACATAACCGCATCAGATCTCAGCAAGGGAAATCTAATTATGGTTCCAACTGAAAGATACCTTAACGTCTCTTCAGTAAGAGGATCAATATTGATAGCGAATGTAACTTATGTGCCCCACGACGCGTCTTTGGATCTGAACGGTAGCGGTGCTATCTTATGGGATGAAATCATCGATTCCAGCATAAGGTTAAGGCACGTTGAAATAATTAGCACATCATCTCTAATCATGAAAGCCATTGACAGACCTATCTATGCTGACATCAAGCTCCTCTACCTCTTCCCTTCAAATATAGGCTCCTCTAATCAACCCCTCTCGGTAATACGCTATCCTAGGTTTGACGTAATAAGAGGAAGTGGTGAGGTTCTATACGCCTCGCCCTTCTTGTTAGTCGTGAGAAACTTCAAGGCAGAGGACTTCATTAGCTACAAGAGCAGGATCTCCTTACAGCCTGTGAATGCCGAGGGCTCACCTATTAATGAGGCTACAGTAAAGGTGGAGGTCTTCAATGTATCCGCGTTAGGGAGGAGTTCGTGGAAGGACTACGTATTTTCCCGTTCGCCATTGTGCCTCCTAAGCCTAGGTCCAGATAACATCATGGACGTTACGGTCATAGTCGGGGGATCCGAAGTCCTCAGGGCTACCCTTGTGAACCCACCGACTTTGGTCGCGTTACCCTGCTCAATTTATGATTTGAGGATAAGCACTATAGACTGGCAAAACCAGCCACTGCATAACACGACGTTAGAATTGCTGTCAATCCGAAGCAGGACATATGCCTATAAGGGCCATAGCCTGCTCACCCATTATGTAGAGGGGATACCCCGCGGGCGATATGAGGTTAAAGTCTATTGGAGGGGCAAGCTCGTCTACCACGATGTCATCTTAGTGGAAGGATCAAGTGATCTCGTGCTGAAGTGTAACGTCTATCGCTTAGGCGTTAAGGTCTTTACGCATGAGCTCAAGGAGTTATCAGGCGCATACGTCCTCCTTAATGACTCGAGAGGCTTATTCACGTTTGCTCATAGGACGAATTCCAGTGGGATCGCCGTTTTCCGACAGGTACCCCTAGGCGAGTACGATATCTCAGTTAGGTGGAGAGGAATTGAAGTTTATAGAGGACATATGAATCTCAACGCCTCATTACGCCTCCTCCCGCTTACAGTCAACGTCTCGACCTTAGAGGTCGTGATAACGGATGCCCACGGCAATCCGTTAGAGGGAGCTAATGTAACCGTCTCATTCGGTAATTTCTCCATGAGCAGAATAAGCGATGTAACAGGCCTAACTGAGTTCCATGATGTGCCATTTGGTAGTTATACCATAAGGATATCCATAGGTTCCTTAAGTACTACCGCCCAGGTACGCGTAAACGAGCCCCTTAAGGTAAAAGTACCCCTTCCCATAATATTCCGCTTAGGGAACTTCTTCATCACTACTAATGATATTAAGCTACTAGCCATATCTCTTGCATCGTTAGCAACGGCGTTAGTTGCCTATATCGTCTACAGGGTGAAGCGCGGGAGAACTATAGTGATAAGCTAGCGGGGTCAGGGGACATCCATTGATTGAAAAATGTTGTTCTGCTCTCATACCTTACGCAGAAGAAATATATACACATGAGGTATCCTTTCAGTCAGGTGGCTACTCCTGGTATCCAATAACCCTACTGAGTTGAAAGAGGTAATACTCTCAAAGGCGAGACAGCTGGCCAATCTACCCAAAGATGCGGAATACGCCATAGTGATCTTTGAAGACGGCTATGTAACCCCTATCATAACACAGGGATATTTTGCGGGTACGATGGTGCCATTTAAGACCCCCGATCACGGTTATGCTCGAGCCGTGATACACACACACCCCTTACCTCGTCTCTCCCCCTCCGTAGCCGATCTAAGACTTCTGTTCATATTGTCAATGTACGGAGCACCAGCTTATCTAGCCACCGTATACAGGGATGAGAGAAAGGTCATAGTTACGCTCTATATAGCTAGAAGGAAGATCGCGCCTTTAGAAGCTGAAGTTGCATTGAGAAAGGCATATACTTATGAGCTAGCTCACGCGTATTTGGGCTTCAAGGAGGGCCTCTCGGAGAAACAACTCCGGGAGCAACACAGATCCCTACAGAGAATTGGGGTAAGCGTGGAGAGGTATTCCTTCAATCTAAATGAAGGAGCCTAACATGCCTATAAGAGATGCTCGACGGGAAATGAGGGATGCATTCTCTTCAAAACTTGACTAGAGAAGATTAAAGGTCATAGTTCACACACTTATTATCATCCGTAACGCTACGAACGCTATGAGCACAGCAAATAGACGCGAGATAATGCGCCCCCTCAACCTAACGGAGATCCTAGTACCTAAATGAGAGCCGAGCATAACGAATGGGGCTAGAGCTAGCCCAGTCATGTACTCTACGTTACCCATAGCGAAATGCGATGACGAGCCGACTAGGGCCGTTATTGTGATCATGAAGGCTGAAGTAGCTACGGCGTTATGCATAGGCAGGCCCAATATAAGGCTCATTATCGGCACTTTCACAACGCCACCACCTATCCCTAGCAACCCGCTTAAGAAACCAGCTATGAATCCCAGGCCTATTAGTATCACCAGGAACGTGGGATCCCTGAAGTTATAGGCCGCCTCTACACTATTTCCTCCTTGTGATCCCTTAAGGGGTTGCTTGCCTTTACCACGCCACATCCTATACGCCGTATAAAGGAGTACTATTGAAAAGCACATCTTAAGCCAATAGGAGGGCATTACGCTAGACGTGCGTGCACCCACATAGGCTCCGATGGTGCTACCGCATTCGAAGATCAATGCCAGCTTCCATAGAATAAGCTTCTTCCTCGAATAGGAGAGCGCGGCGGAAGACGAAAGAAAAAGGATTACAAAGAGGCTTGTGCCTACGGCTTTATGCATATCAAGGCCTAAGAGCATGTGGAGAGTGGGCACTAAGAACACGCCACCGCCTATTCCCAATATGGCGGCTACTACGCCTATGAGCAGCCCTAAAGCCATGGTTTCGATTAACGGTACCATGTCCTTCCCCTAGGATACGGAAAATATGAAACATCGCCTTCCCTTTTAAGCTTTCACCTTAGCGGAGCTCCCTTAAGTTAAGGATCTCAGCCTTCACATCAATGGCGCGGCTAGGCCTCCACCACGTGGGTCAGCAACGAAGTAGAAGATCCCCTGCCTGTCCTTCCTCATTGCATGCACTATTCCCGTACCAGGTCTCCGTAAGTCGATTACCTCCACCCATGAGGGTAGGTCACGAATGGAGAGCTCTTCCTCTACTACGGCCCTCATTCCACTCCTCTCCCATGATATCAGTATATACCTGGGGGCCTCAACAGCCCTAGCAAGGGGCATGTCGTAGCTCGCTATGTTTAAGAAGACCTCTGCGTGTATCTGCGGTCTGTAGTCCCCACCAGCACATCCGATCATGAAATCACCCTTCTTCTCATGCCTAGCTAATAGTACGGAAAGGGTGTGTAAGGGCCTCTTAAGGGGAGCTGGGCTATTGGGTACCCCTATTTCCTTAGCGAATCCCGCTCCTCTATTTTGAAACGGTATCTCATGGGCTACTATCCCGGAGCCGAAGCCGTAGAAGACGCTTTGAATGAAGCCTACGAAGTTCCCGTGTCTATCAGCTACGACGAAGAAGGTTGTATCTCCTCCGCTTAACGTCCTCCCTGAACTCCTCCTCCCTAACTTTCTACTCAGGTAGTCAGGAGATAATAGCTCATCAATCGGGGCCTTACAATACTTGGGATCAGCTACATGCCTATCTCTATCCTCATACACCATAGCGGCTATATCGAAGTAATTCCTTATCCTAATGGAGTCCTCAAACGGAAGCTCGTCTATCCCGCTTACCTCTATCGCCTTTATCAACTGGAGCGTTGAGAGACCCTGCGTATTAGGAGGTAGCTCGTAGAGCTCATAGTCCTTATAGGACGACCTAATGGGCTCTACCCTCTCACCCTTATGATCTGCGAAATCCTCGTAAGCGATAGGTGCTCCATTACGCCTTAGCTCCTCAACTATATCTTCCGTGATCTCACTTCTATAGAAGGCATCCGCTCCCCTCCTAGCTATCATGCTATAGACCTTCGCTAATCTCGGAAAGCGAACCATTATGCCCTCGTGTAATCTGCCGAAAACCCTATTCCATGATTCATATGCCTGTAAGGCTGGCCTGTTATACTCTATGGATCTAGCCAGCGGCTCTTGAACGTAATGGCCGTTCCTAGCTAACGCTATTGCTTTCCCAAGCAGGAAGCTTAGATCCTTAGAGCCATAGTTTTCCCAGAGCCATTCCCATAGGTCTACCAAGCCGGGTACCGTGATGGTTAGGGGCCCTCTAATAGGCTTCTCGGCCAGATATTCCTCTGTGGGGAAGTCCCTCGGTGATCTCCCTGAGCCGTTGTAAGCGACTATGTCCCCGCCGCTATCAATGGCTAGCAAAAAGCCGTCTCCCCCGATACTGCTAGTGCTGGGTAGTAGAACTGTTAATACGCTACTTATGGTGATGGCGGCATCAAAGGCGTTTCCCCCTTCTTCTAAGATCTTGAGCCCAGCCATCGTTGCTAAATGTATCTGAGAGGAAGCACCTCCTAAAGCTGAGCACGCGGCAAATGCAAGCATCTTAGGTCACACCTCGTTATGATCCATTATAATCGATGATCGCTCGATTTAAGCATTTTTTCATGTGTTTGCAGTTTAGGATATATGTTAGATAAACGTAAAAATTTCTATCGTCATCAAGGAAAATTATCATGAAGCAAAAAGTTTATAAATATCATGGCAAATACTGCCCTAGTTTTAGGACCATGAAGGAAGGTTGTAGTGAGTAAGTCCACTTAAGGATATCTAAGGAGCACATCCTTAGTCCTTAGATAGGGATGGACTATTCGCTTATTTGAATATCTGAGGTGTTTTGGGAAATATGGTAACTTTTAAATACTTTGAAAACTGTATTTATCATGAGGAGAGATGGAGCGGTTTTATAAGGTTTCTGAAGTTGCTAGGATGCTTAATGTTTCTGCTGTAGCTGTTAGGAAGTGGATTAAATCTGGTAAGTTGGGAGCTAGGAGGATTGGTAAGCTGTGGATGATACCTGAAAGTGAGCTTAAGCGATTCCTTGGAGAGAAACCGAGAGAAATAAGAGCCGTTATCTACGCTAGAGTAAGTTCTCATAAACAGAAGAAGGATGGTAATCTTGATAGGCAGATTGAGAGGTTGAGGAATTACTGTTCTGCTAAGGGATACAAAGTTGTTGACGTGATAACCGATGTTGCTAGTGGATTGAAGGAAGATAGGGATGGTTTACAGAAACTATTCAATCTAGTTGAGAAACATCAAGTAGATGTTGTAGTGGTTGAGTTCAGAGATAGGCTAACGAGATTCGGATTTGACTATCTTAAGAGGTACTTTGAATCTCACGGAGTTAAAATAGAGGTAGTGGAAGAGACTGAGAAGGATTATATGGAGGAGCTTATTGAGGACTTCATATCCATTGTGGTTAGCTTTGCTGGTAGGATTTACGGTAAGCGTTCACAGAAGTTCAGGAAGATAAAAAAGGTCATAGAAGAGGTGATAAGCAACGACGATTAAAACTATTGAGAAAACAATTAAACTTAAACTCATACCATTGACGAGGAGTGATAAGAGCCAACTACTCTCTCTTCTTAGTGATTATACGTCAATGATACGGGAAACATTAGATACTATTATTGAGAATGATATACGTAGTAGAAAGAAAGCACATGAGCTATGCTATGGATCTCTAAGAAACAAGTATCCTCATCTTCACAATAAGTTTGTTCAGGAAGCATATAAGAGAGCTTTGGGTATGTATCGTAGCTACAGGAAACTACTGAATAAGTGGAAGCGATTACCAGAGAAGAAAAGAAAGAGAATATCACCTCCATCACCACCTAAAGTGGATGGGAATAGAATCATAGAGCTACATATAGATACTTACAAACTTGAAAGGAAACATGGATTCATAGCACTAACGATATCCAAGGGAAATGGTGTCTATCTCAAATTCTTCGTAATGGAATATGAGTATGCTAGTAGGGAGCTTAAGGGAACTAAACTAGGTAATTCTAAGGTACTGGTTGATGGAGATAGCATCTTTCTGCTATTAACAATACGTAGGAATGTTGAAGTGAGAGAACATAGGAATAAACTCATTGTAGATATAAATGAAGATAGTATTGACTGCCTGCTAGTGAACTATGAGATTGGAGAAGCAACATTATTCTCAATAAGGCATGATATTAGGAAGATACGTACTAATTATAGAAGGATTAGAAAGAGTATTCAGGTGAAAGTAAATAATCCTAGAATACGAGATAAGCTTCTTGCTAAGTATGGTTTTCGTGAGAGGAGGCGTGTAGAAGATAGATTAAAGAAAATAACGACATTATTAGCAGAAATTGCAAGAGAATATAATGCTGACTTGGTTAGGGAGAGCCTTAAGGACTTAAGACTTAGTGGTAAGAAGAGGAGTAAGCAGTTAAACTATAGGTTATCAACATTTCCTTACCGTAAGTTCATAACGTACATTGACTATAAATTCTATGAGCGAGAATTAAACGTAGTGGAAGCCGATGCAAAGAAAACATCTATCACCTGCCCGATATGTGGTTACGTAGATAGGAGGAATAGGGTGAGTAAAGAAATGTTCAAATGTAGAAGATGTGGATTCTCTTTTAATGTTCAATATGTTGCTTGTTTTAATCTTTTCTCCCGCTCCAATGACGGTAAAATAACCATCAGGAGCGGGAGGATTTATTTAATCTCCCGTAAGACCGCCCAAGTGGTGGCGGTCAATGTAGCTCCCAATGAACCATCGAATCAGATGAGATGGTTGAGGGAGAAGCCCGTGCAATTAGTTACCAAAATACCCTTAGTTTCCAAAATATAAAGCACGGGCAACCACGCATATTAGTACGCGTAAAAGGAGATGCCTCACGTGCCCTTCAATTACTTAGGGGGGAGTTGTCACGTTATGGCCCTCATGCCTTAATCCGCGTTGATAAGGGCGTGATCACAGTGGAGTTTCAGAAGGACGTAGAACCGACTCTGAAAGAGATAAGAGAGGGGCACTTTGTGGCCTGCCACTTCGCAGAAGAGCTAGCTAGAAAACCCGGTTAGCCCTTTTAATTTAAGAATTTTGAATTATTTACTTAAGCTAATGTCAATCCCTGATGACCTATCAATCTGCTATTAAGGTTTTTAATAACCTTAAGATCATTTAATTCTGGTTGATAATCATGAAACTGGGTTTAGTCACGTATAACTTAGCTAAGAACTGGGATCTGAAGACCATCATGAAGTATTGTAGTGAGGCGAAATTTGAGGCTGTAGAGCTAAGGACGGGTCATGCTCATGGCGTAGAGCCTACGCTTAGTAAGGAGGAGAGGCGAAGAGTACGTGAGTTATTCGAATCCTTTACCGTCAAGTTGCTCAGCTTCGGCACCACATGCGAATATCACTCGCCGGATCCTAACGAGGTAAGGCGAAACATAGACCTTACTAAGCGCTTTATAGAGCTGGCAGCCGACACTGGGGCGTTAGGCGTGAAGGTCAGGCCTAATAGGCTCATGGAGGATTACGGCATACCGAGGGAGAAGACGATAAGGCAGATAGGCATAGCACTACGGGAATGCGGGGAGTATGCTGATGATCATGGCGTGGAAGTATGGCTCGAGGTACATGGTAAGGGCACGTGCGACCTTAATGTAATTAAATCTATAATGGAAGTGACGGACCATGATAGCGTAGGGGTATGCTGGAACTCGAACCCAACCGATGTGATTAGGGGATCTATAAAAGAGACCTTCAGCCTCGTTAAGCGCTGGATAAAATCTGTTCACATACATGAGCTCTACGATGAAAGCTATCCCTATCGAGAGCTTTTCTCGCTTCTTAAGGCCATGGGGTATAAGCGCTACTGCTTAGCTGAGATTCCCGAGAGCAAGGAGCCCCTACGCCTCATGAAGTATTATAGAGCGCTGTGGTTAGAGCTTACACGTTAATATGATATCCCTTGAGGACGGAAAAGGGCTAAGTTATTAGGGATGATCCGGGCATACTGTATGATGATGTATCATGTTGATAGTGGGTGTAGTAGGTAGCCCGCGTAAGAATGGCCTAACCAGCAGGTTAATAACCAGCGCCTTGGAGGGGGCAAGGGAAGCTGGGGCTTCTACCAAGATCATTTACTTAATAGACTTCGATATTCAGCCCTGGACTCCAGACCGCCCTAAAGCTCCCGAGGAGTTGAATGAGATAATGAGGAAAGCTGATGGATTCATCATAGGCGCCCCCGTCTATTACCTGGACGTAAATGGGCTGACTAAGGATTTCATGGATACAGTAGACATGGGCGATTCCAACGGAAAGCCGGGGCTTGGGATAGCCGTGGCTGGCGGTACCGGTAAAGGCTTAGTTCTAACCATCAAGAGCATATATCATTTCTTCTTCTGCAAAGGCATAAGAGGACTAGAGCCGTTACCCGTCTCAAGGTTTAACTATGAGGAGGCCATAAAGAAGGCCCATGAACTTGGGGGTGAAGTAGCTAGACAGGCTCGTGAAAGAAAGCCCTTCAGAAGCCTAGAGGAGAGGATATCGTACTTCCATAGCCTTAAGTATATGAACATGGACATGGTCGATGAGATCCTACTCCTGGCAGGCCAGTTACTTAGAACTTCGCCAAAGGTCGATTTGAAGGAGGAAGCTAACGCAAGCTACGAAAAAGCGTTAAGGCTTATCAGGTCAGGGCGGAAAGAAGAGGCTGTCAAGTACGCCGTTGAGGCTTATAATCTTCTATATTATCGATGACCCCTCAGATTACCTTGTACTCGTAATCTTTTTAGAAGTTTAAGGATGGAAAAATACCAAGCGTTTTCCTAGGCGAAGGGAAGCTAGGGCCCCTTCCCGCTCAGCCTCCGATAGATGAGTACCGAGGCCATTATGAAGACGCAATTAGCTAACCATGTAAGCAACCCGCCTATAAAGGGGATTAGGGATAGAATGATATCGATTATCACTATCGCTATTACGAATAGTAAGACCTCGCCTAGATTTCCCGTTACGAAGCTGAAGGACCTGCTTATAGCCTCACCCACTCCGACCTCATCGACTATGGCGATCGTTATCAGGAATAAAGCAACGGGTACCAATATTATGGTCATCGCAAATATCGCGCTTATGATGGCTAAGCCTATTAAGGTGCCCATGGTTTTTAGCACCCTATCCAGGCTCTTCTCTAAATCCGCTTTAGCGCCCTGAAATACGTCATTTGCCATATCAGCCTCCATGGCCACTGCTATGAAGCCCACTAAGGCCGTCACGAATCCTCCAATCATCATTAACCCATAGTACTGCATCATTAAAAGGGGATGCATAAAGGCATGGAACCTCGTACCCATGATCGCTAATTTGAGCAGAAGGTCTAAGATCGCTGGTACTAGGGAGGGAACAATTATTATGGGGTTCTCCGATAGCACCTCAAGGCTCCTAGAGAGAGCCTCTAAGGAGACAGGCATAACTTGACATCTCGCTTTTATTAGGAAAGTAAATGTTTTAAAGTTTTCACAGAGAAAATAATGATGTATGAGATGTTACCAGTCATGACTTAAAGTTCCTGAATTGCATAAGAAATAGACATATTCTCCTTAAAATATCAGTAATTATTACCAACGCTATCAGAGCATTTTTAGTGAATTCTTAGGTCAGTCCTTCAGAGGCCTATGTCTCACCTGTTCAAATAAGCTTGCGTACTCTGGATGTCGTGTAAGCCAATGCTTAATGAAGCCACAGGAATATTCTAATCTCCTGAACCCTTTATTCTTGGCGTACTCTATAGCCTTCCTCGTGAGCCTAGATGCTATTCCCCTGCCTCTATATGGCGCTAGCGTAAACGTGGATATTATATGGAAGGTATCCCCTTCCGTTTTGTACATTAAGCTTGCGGCATTCCTTCCATTAACCTTAGCGTAGAAGATCCCATCCTCATGAACGATCTCTATCTCCTCACCTGCCATATAGACCCCGGGAGCTCCTTCGTCTCCCCTAAGCTACGATATCACTTCGTTATATAACGGTTACTATATGCCTTACGCTGCTTACCCTTAGGAATGCCTTCGCTGTCCTCACGGCTTGCTACAGATTTATGCGCTCTAATGAAATATGCTTGTTATGAGCATGGAACAATTTAGGAAAACTTATTAAGGGCTACGGAGGCTTCCAATCAGGGGTTATCACGAGCTGTCCTTCTAAAGTCATTAAGAGAGATGGACGTGTGGTAGACTTTGATCCGAACAGGATATTAAACGCGATATTGCGGGCTCTTCAAGCTTGTAATAAAGGGGATGAAGCCCTAGCTAAGGAGCTTACTGATGAGGTGATAGAACGTCTAAGAGAGAGGTTCAAGGACAAGATACCCCATGTAGAAGAAATACAGGACATCGTGGAAGAGACCCTTGTAAGAAGAGGCCTTTACGAAGTGGCTAAGGCCTACATACTCTATAGAAGGGAACGTGGTGTGCTTAGGGAAGTAAAGGAAGTGTTCGGGGTGAAAGACGATCTTAAGCTTACGCTAAACGCCATAACAGTACTTAGGGCTAGGTATCTCTTAAAGGACGAGAGCGGTAATGTAATCGAGACGCCCAAACAGATGTTCATGAGGGTCGCTAGGTACATAGGTCTCGTTGACGCTTTTTACTGGGATGACGTTTATGATAAAGAGGGGAATCAGCCTAAGAGGCAGGTCGACGAGTATAAATACAGGCCAATTAAGGCGAACCTTAACTCACATGAACTGGAGATGCTGAAGAGGCTCTACGATAGACTAGGTGGGAAAGGTAGGATGAAGGTCTCCTTTCAGAGATTACTCGAGCTCATAGAGGAACGATGGGATGATTTATACGAAGATACCATAAAGGTCTTTTACGAGGTGATGATTAACAGATATTTCATACCTAATTCGCCTACGCTTATGAACGCTGGTGCCCCCTTAGGGCAACTCTCCGCGTGTTTCGTGATACCCATAGAGGATTCCATAGAGAGCATATTCGACGCGCTGAAGTCCATGGCTCTCATCCACAAATCGGGCGGTGGGACGGGCTTTGATTTCTCCAAGTTGAGGCCGAGAGGCGATATAGTAAGGTCTACTAAGGGCGTGGCTTCAGGACCTGTGAGCTTCATGAGGATATTCGACGTGGCTACAGACGTCATAAAACAGGGTGGTAAGCGGAGAGGCGCTAACATGGGAGTCCTAAGAGTTGATCATCCTGACGTCCTAGAGTTCATAGAGGCCAAGTCCAAGGAAGGAGGTTTAACTAATTTCAATATATCAGTAGCCGTAACCGATGAGTTCATGAATGCCCTGAAGGAGGGCAAGGACTTTCCGCTGATCAATCCTCGTACTGGTGATGTGGTGTCCATGAAGAAAGCCAGGCATATTTTTGAGCTGATCGTATTGAACGCCTGGAAGACCGGAGATCCAGGTCTCATATTCATCGATAGGGTGAACAAACATAATCCTACTCCTAATCTAGGCAGAATAGAGGCCACGAATCCCTGTGGAGAAGTGCCATTATTGGCATACGAGTCATGTAATTTAGGATCTATAAACTTATCACTAATGGTTAAGAGGGATCCGGATGGCCGTTGGACCGTTGACTGGGAAAAACTGGCGGAGACCGTCCGAATAGCAACCCACTTCTTAGATAACGTCATAGATGCCAATAACTTTCCGCTTAAAGAGATCGAAGAGGCCACCTTAAGGACGAGGAAGATAGGCTTAGGCGTCATGGGCTGGGCTGAACTGCTCTTCAAATTAGGAATACCCTACGACTCCGAGGAGGCCATAGGGCTTGCCAGGAAGATAATGGAATATATAAATTACATTAGCAAGCTGGAGTCAATAGAGCTAGCTAAGGTAAGGGGTAGTTTTCCGGCCTTTAAGGGATCCATATATGACGATGAACACGTCCGCATGCCCTTTGAAGCTGATGACGAGGAAAAGCACTATAGCTTAGATTGGGACATCGTCAGGAAGGCTGTAAAGGCGCATGGCATTAGGAACGCCACCACCACTGCCATAGCCCCTACAGGCACCATAAGCATAATAGCTGGCACATCTAGTAGCATAGAGCCAGTCTTCGCCCTAGCCTTTCTGAGGAACGTATTAGGAGGTGTTAGGATGATCGAAGTCAACAAAGTCCTCGAGGAGACCTTGAAGGAAAGGGGACTTCACAGTAAGGACCTCATGAAGAGCATATTGAGAAAAGGTACCCTTGCCGATATAGAGGGGATACCTGAGGACATTAAAAGGGTATTCGTGACAGCGCTTGATGTAGACGTTGAATGGCATGTTAGGATGCAAGCGGCTTTTCAGGAGTTCACAGATAACGCGGTATCCAAGACCGTTAACATGCGATACGAGGCATCTCCCGATGATGTAAGAAAGGCCTTCTTATTGGCTTATAAGCTACACTGTAAGGGCATAACTATATACCGATACGGTAGTAAGGGAGAGCAAGTACTCTATATCGGAACGCGAGAGGAGCCTAGGACGGGCGTATGTCCCGTATGTGAGGTGTGAGGCTTGGGTAAGATATTCTTATATTACGGTACGGGCGCTGGTAAGACCACCAATGCCCTTGGCCTGGCTCTTCGTTGTGTGGGACATGGTCTCAAGGTGGTTATAATCCAATTCATGAAGGGGCGCAAGGACATAGGCGAGTATTTGGTTAAGAGCAGGTTGGAACCAGAATACGAGATATACCAATTCGGGAGGAAGGGCTGGGTGAACCTCAGGAATCCAAGCGAAGAGGACAAGGAACTCGCGAGAAAAGGACTTGAGAAGGCAAAAGAGGCCCTTAGTAGAAGGCCTCATCTCCTAGTCCTCGATGAGATATGCCTAGCCGCCTACATAGGGCTAGTGGACGTACAGGAAGTGCTGAGGTTGTTAGATGAGGTGCCCGAGGAGACCGATGTAGTACTTACTGGCAGATACTGTCCGCCGGAGCTAGTGAATAGGGCTGATATAGTTAACATGATAGTCGAGGTAAAAGCCCCAAGACAGATCTATACGCGTATAGGTATCACCCACTAGAACTGCGGGAAAACCTACCACTCTTACCCGTTTTTTCATTATAAAGCTCCCTTAGAATGGGTATCTCAGCGATCTTCTCTTCTGATAGCAAATCCCATAATATGCCAACTGGCCGCCCCCCTCTCCTGCAAACCCTTAAAGCCCTAGTCGGCGTCAGTATGTAGTCAACCGTAAGGTCATGGGGCTCCTTTGGTATCCTATCAATCACCTGCACGTCATGTACTGTCGTAACTATGGGCGTATCTTCGTCCATAAGATCATATTCCCTCAATATCCCATACTCGAGCTCAGCGTATCCGCCACCTTTACCTATCCTAGCCCCATCGTATGAGGAGACCGCTACAGAGCCCGTGATCATTAGGTCGATCTTAGGAAGACTGCTTATTTTAATGACATCGCCCCATCTGAACGCCCCCCTAATGGTTACCGCCTCATCATAACGCGAGGGCGGTATCCTTTTGGGATCCAGTAATAGGAAGCCTGATCTAAGTCTAGGAGAGGCCATTATAACCACCTTGCCCCATTCTAAGCACAACCTTCTGGCGCTTCTCTGCGGGCTATCGGGGTTTACCTTTACGATATCGGCCGATATGAAGACGTTCAGGTTAAGGAGCCTATTAGCCGCTCGCTCTGCCCCGATGAAGTTCGGTATCCTTCCGTAAACTGGCCGAGGGAACCTGGCTATATTCCGCTCCTCCATTAATCGCCAGATCTTCATTCGTATCCTCTTTTTCTCCTCCTTGATCTTCAAGGGCCCCCACCTACCTAACGATATGATTAAAGGACGTTAAAAAGAGCCGCCTATATGTTCGTCGTCACAATATCTATGATAGCACTCATCCTCGGCAAAATACAAAAATTTATCATATATTCTCCCATATTTTACCAGGCTGGACTGGTATCCTTTATAAGTGCTTCTGGGGTGGAAGTATATCGTAGGTGAGCTATTTGTCACGTGTATCCTTTCCTAAGGATTTCGTCTTCGGCTTCTCAGAGTCCGGCTTCCAATTCGAAATGGGTTTGCCGGGATCCGAGGATCCCAACGGTGACTGGTGGGCTTGGGTGCACGATACGGACAACATACGTGCTGGTCTCGTGAGCGGCGATTTCCCTGAAGATGGACCTGGCTACTGGCATTTATACAGGATGGACCATGATATCGCTGAAAGACTGGGCATGGACGCTGCCAGATTAGGCATGGAGTGGTCTCGAATATTCTCCAAGCCCACCTTCGATGTAAAGGTCGATTACTCGCTTGAGAAGAGGTATATCACGCATATAAATATCAAGGAAGAGCACCTTAAGAAGCTCGATGAGATTGCCAATAAAGAAGCCGTAGAACATTATAGAGAGATCTTTCAGGATTGGAAAGCAAGGGGAAAGAAGCTGATAGTATGCCTTTATCACTGGCCTCTACCCCTTTGGATGCATGATCCTATTAAAGCCAGACGCTCAGCGCTTAGGGAAGGTCCCCTTGGTTGGCTTGATAAACGCTGTGTTATCGAGTTTGCGAAGTATGTTGCCTATGTTGCTTGGAAGTATAACGATTTGGTGGATGCATGGGCTACCATGAACGAGCCGAACGTAGTGTATAGTCAGGGTTACATTAACGTTAAATCAGGCTTCCCACCGGGATTTCTAGATCTTGGAGCAGCGATGAAGACCATGATGAACATGATAGAAGCCCATGCTAGAGCATATGATGCCATCAAGATATCCTCAAAGAAGCCCGTTGGGATAATCTATGCCGTAAGTTGCATAGAGCCCCTGAAATCGGAGGATGAAGACGTTGCTAGAAGGGCCAGAAGGGAGTCTACATATGCCTTCTTGGACGCTATAACGAGGGGGGTCATAGAACAGGGAAACATCATTAGGGACGATCTACGCGGTAGATTGGACTGGCTCGGGGTCAACTATTATACGCGGCTTGTAGTGACCTCCGATGCCAGACTTGGCTGGCGGGCTGTCCCAGGTTATGGCTTTCTCTGTCAACCTGATTCACTATCTCTCACAGGAAGGCCAACCAGCGATTTTGGCTGGGAAGTATACCCAGAAGGGCTTCATAAGGTACTAAGCGACCTATATGCTAGGTATAAGCTTCCCCTAATGGTCACCGAGAATGGAATAGCCGATAAGAGCGATAGGTTGAGGCCTCGCTTTATAGTCAGTCACATACACCAAACCTATTTAGCGCTAAAAGAGGGCGTGGACGTACGTGGCTACCTCCATTGGGCGTTGGTCGATAACTACGAATGGGCCTCGGGCTTTAACATGAAGTTCGGTTTATGTCAAGTGGACCTAAAGACTAAGAAGAGATACCTGAGGCCGAGCGCGCTCATCTTCAGGGAGATCGCTACGAGGAAGAGTATTCCAGAGGAGCTACAATACTTAACGGAACCCCCTTGTTAGTCCTTTTCCCGATAATACTGTCTGATGATAACTGATCGAAGATGGGGTATCAGAGCAATATCTCCGTCTAAAGGGGGTTGACCGTAAATAATGCCATAAGGGCGGCAACGATGACATATAAGGGTGCTAATTATATGGCGGGTTCTGGTTCTCCATGCTTGACCATATGAGGGCGCTTCTCCTTCACGTAGGCTTAATAGTATAATTGAAGGTTAACGTTAATTCACACCTTAAGGGAAACTTACTCGTGAGGTCATGAATAGGTCTGGATTGTGCCTAGCGTGCAGGGGTAGTAAGTTACTATGCGGTCTTTCGTATTGCCCAATTATAGTGAGGGCTATGATTAGCATTAGGGCGAAATCTATACCACGAACTAAGCACATCTATGGCTCATCACCACCCTCTGTTTTCGTGGGTAGATACGGCTATCCAAAGGTATTTGCCGGCCCCTCTGCCCCTCCGCAGGTAGGTGATACACGTATCTATGATATGCCTGAGAGCTGGGTTAATCGCTCCCTTGAGGAGATCTTCAGCTACCGCTTTTCGCTGATAACCGGGAGGAGGAAGGTAGACGTACGCGATCCAAACGATAAGTTAGTCATGACATTACAGGAGATAGCCATGGCCTCCCGTCCAGCTGATGTCGAACTAGTCCTCAAGAAGGCCCCATCGCCTAGGATAACGTTCGACGGACATCTGCCCCCTCAAGGTCCTATAGCTCCGCTCGAGGACATAGTGCTAGGAGGCAATGTTCATGTAAATCCACATGTCGAGAAGGCCTACTATGATACTGATCTCAAGGCGTCCAATGCTGTGCTAATGCTCTACTCGAGGGGGGTTCCTGTCACAAGCATACAGAAGATCCTTAGCGTAGGAGGGCTCGGACTTAAACGGCTCCGAAGGCTTGTCCCGACCAGGTGGTCCATAACCGCAGTAGACGACATGATATCCAAGGAGCTCATAAGGAGGATACGCTCGCTCCCTATGATATCTGAATACTTGGTGTTCGTCAGGAGATATCTTAAGAATCTCTTCATAGCCATCTTAGCCCCAAGACCCTGGTCCTTTGAATGGATGGAGGGCTGGTTCCCTCAAACCACGTGGAACCCCTCAGGCCTACGCCCTGAGATAATGGGCGATTATGAAGGGTTCAGGGGCAGGAGAACGTACCCCGAAATAGGCGGTTGCTATTATGCGTCTAGGCTGGCGGTGGCGGAGTACCTTACGAGAATTGGGAGGCAGGCCACTGCGGTGTTAATCCGGGAGATATACCCCGGTTTCTATTTCCCAATAGGCGTTTGGTTCGTAAGGGAGAATATCAGAGAGCTCTTCAAATCTTCGCCGTTAAGGTTCGATGAGATACGTGAGGCGATGGACTATCTGTCGGGGATAACAAGGATAGACTTCGGGGGGTGGATTAAGGCCTCTGTTCTGCTCAGGAGGCTAATGGAAGAACAAGACTTACTAAGGTGGTGTCATGGTTAGGGTGATGTTCCTTAAAGTAAAGACAGCGTTGAGCAAAAGCAATCTGCCCGATCTAGACTATGCGCTCAACCCCTATGTTGGATGCATACATTCGTGCATATACTGCTATGCCAGGGAATACACTAGGGAGAAGTTGATATCGGAGAACTGGGGGTCAATTGTAGCCGTTAAGGAAAACCTGATCAAGGTTCTAGCCAGGGAAGTCCGACGCAAGCCTAAAGGGACGGTTGGCATCTCCACGATAACCGACCCATATCAGTCCCTAGAGGGGAGGTATCAGCTTACCAGACGCGCGCTCGAGCTCCTCCTTATGCACGGATTTAGGGTCAGCATACAAACTAAATCAGACCTAGTACTAAGGGATATGGATCTTCTTACTGCGTATGCGGAGTTCATAGATGTGGGTCTCACCATAACAACTTTAGACGATGAGGTCGGTAAGCTGATAGAACCACATGCTCCACCTCCTAGTAGAAGGGCTATTGCGATTAAAAGGATGTCAGAGGAGGGGATAACGACATGGATCTTCTTAGGACCGATACTGCCGGGTATCAATGATAAGCGCGACGTCATAGAGGGAGTAGTGAAACTGGCGGCGGAAACGGGGAGCACCATATACTACGACAAGCTTAGGATAAAGAAATTCATGTACCGATCGGGTGATGATGTGTTAAGAAACGTAATTAGTAAAGCAAGGCGCGTCAACTGGCCCTCGCTTTATGAGGAAATAGAGAGGACCTGCGCTGATTACGGGGTTAAATGCCTGCCCTCATTCAATGAGGGGGAGGTAGTCAAACTCGATAGATTTCTCGGTTATACATGACGCGGACCTACCATCTATCTGGTTGCCAGACGTAAGGTACTCCTCGAGGAAAGAGGGCGTCCATCAAAGGTAGTGCCTCGGTATCCGCCTTAACTTCATCGTATAGGAGATCTCCTATATCCCTATAGCCGAGTATTAACTGAGTTAGGGCCTCCTGTCTCATCTTAAGCTTATAATTCGCCTCTTCTTCGCTTACCTCTACGGAACATCCTCTCACTTTAAGGGTTATAGAGCCTATATCAGTTTCGAGGGCTACGCTCATATCATATTCGCCCCTAGCTCTCATGAGCCTTCGTTCCAACTCGGGCCTTAACCCCTCGAAGAGGGCTCGGAGATCTATTATCCTAGCCATGCCATGGGCTCTTCTAGGATAATGGCTCTTCATGACATAACCGTAACGCATAGTGAACCTTGTAAAGGGATGGTCGCAAGGCAGGTAGAAGGTGATACTGGCATACCTCCCCTTTACTCCTTCCCTAGCTAGATAAGCGCTCATGGTCTCATAAACCTTATAGTCATGCTCACGAGCTCCTATTTCCGCTACGTTGAGCGTTTCTCCGAATTGCCATGGGTCATATGCGAAGTATCCGACCACCTCATCATCCCTTAATACCGTATAAGCTAGCGGCTTGTGATCCCACCTTAACCCCTTTGGGAAGCCCTTCCATCGAGATGGGTCCCTGACTATAGTCCCGCTTCTCTCCCTATTATTCTCATTATATATGTCGATCACCGATCTAAGGGTTTTCTGATCAGCTTCGTCCAGCCTCTCAATAGCATAATGCATCCGTGCACCTTCTAAGTCCCGGACCATGATGCTCAGGGTATGTTCCCCCATGAAGACAGCATAACCGAACTTATGATAGAAATTGGGTATGCCGAAGAGAGCGCTTAATGGGTATCTCCTTTCACTCATCCATTTTATGGCATGCCTTAAAACCTTACTAGCATAGCCCTTCATCCTGTGTTCCTTTTTAGTGTAAACGCCCGCTATTCCGCCCATGAGAACAGCTGATGAGCCTATACGCATGGGAAAATCCACAATGGTTAGCCAGCTTACGGGCTCCTCGTTGACTATAAGCCGTACCTTGTGAACATATGCGCTTTCATGAACGACTTCTAAGCGCATATTCTCTTGGTTATGACTTAAGGTTAATATCCCTTTACCTGGGCCCGTATAATGGTCCAGCAGAGCCTCGTAGTTCCCTACGCTATGGCTAGGGTTATGAATTCGATGCCGAAGTAAAATATCATCGCCCCTAAGATGAGGAGCAAGAGCCTATATATCCTTTCATGCCTTCCCCCAAGAGAGGCTACATGGGCTACGACTGAAAGCCATGCGTAATCCAACCAGACATGGGCTATGTACATAAGGAACACCCCAAGATAACCGCCGCTATCATAGGCTTGCATGATAAGTGGAGCACCCGTGCCTATCCACCATACCACGAAGAACGGATTAAAGAGGGAGAGGCTCACTCCTATCATGAAGGGAGATGCCCCTAAGCGCCCTACGGGTTCGTTTAAGCTTCCCCCGCGTAACCCATCCCTTATGGTCATGTAGCCGAATAAGAGCAGGAAGATCCCGCCGAATAGCGCGATCCATCTCTGTAATTCGGGATTAGCGAGTATGTTTGAGATACCCAGCGCTATGATCGTGACCAATGGTACCTCGACCAACATGTGCCCCAGGCTAGCCCTTAGCCCCGCGCCCCATCCTCTTCGAGCTCCCCATGCCGCTACAGCGCTGGTCAGAGGGCCAGGGGCTAGGGCACCTGAGGCGCTGATTATTATGGTTTTGACCACTAGATCTAAGCCGATCATCGCCATCACATTTTAAGCCTTAATCCTTTTTAAGATAGCCAATTGAACATGAGTGCTTAGGGATCCCTTAACGCTCGCTAGAAGATAACGCCTTAAGTTAATTTAATGGATGCCGTCCCATCTCGAACACATGGTTATGGTCCCATCATACCCATGCATCATAATTAGCTGCGTTTGGCGCCCAGGCGCCCCTCTCATTCGCTAAAAGATCCGGAGATACTATGTGGATACCCTAGCAGGGGGTTCGTTGATCGCCTTTAAACATTTCATGCTGAGTTATTGGATCATATAGGCAGCGCCAATCGACCCTCGCCGAAAGAGTCATAATCGTTATTACGCATAATTAGGGAACGGGCGTTCATGGGAGGAATAGGAGTAGCGTTAATTGGTTGCGGTGGAATAGGCAAGGTCCATGCGGAGGGCCTGAGGAGATCCCCTTATGCCGAGCTAAAGGTAGCTTGTGACCTAGTGGAGGCAAGGGCTAGGAGTTTTGTTGAGAAATTCGGCTTCGAGAGGTTTTCCTCAAATTACGAGGAGGTCCTTAAGGCGGACGATGTAGAGTTAGTGATAATCGCAGTGCCCCCCAAATATCATGCTAAAATGACGATAGAGGCCCTCGAAGCCGGGAAGCACGTTCTGTGTGAGAAGCCTATGGCTACGAATCTTAAGGATGCTAAAGAGATGTTAGCGAAGGCTAGGAAAGCTGGATTAAAGCTCTGTATTGATTATCAGAATAGGTTTCTGCCCTCTCATGAAAGACTTAAGCAGATCGTGGATTCAGGCGATCTAGGGGATCTAATTCAGGTACGGGCTAGGGTGGCCTACCCGATAATGGAAGTATTGCCTCCTGATGCGCCCATGCGTACATGGTTATTCAACCCAGCTATAGCTGGTGGCGGCGTTCTAATGGATATAGGGACCCATTGGACTGACCTTGTTAGATGGCTTATTAGGAGAGAGTATGAGAGCGTCTATGCGTTATTAGGTCACTTCGACGTGAGGATACCCGAAGACGTGGAAGATACGGCTGTACTCCTATGCCGTATGGAAGGTGATTTGCAGGCCGTAGTGGATGTCAGCTGGGCAGTTAAGAAGAGCCTATGGCTCATCGAGGTTTACGGAAGTGAGGGAACAGCCATGGCGAACCTACCTGGAGGTCTCCTTGTCTATCATAAGGAGCAGGATGATTGGAGAAGCATCAAGGTCCCAGAGGGTGAGGAGCCTCATGCTAAGCTCATACGTTTGTTCCTCAAAAGCATCGTGGAAGATAGCGAGCCTCCGGTTACGGGAGAAGACGGGTATAAATCCTTGGAGGCTGTGATGGCGGCCTATCAATCCGCGAAGTTAAAGAGGGAGATCTCCTTACCTTTAGATTTATAATTAGGGAAAGCTAATCCCGAGGTGTATGAAGCTTAATACGCAGGTCACCGAAGATGACCCGATAGGAGGATCCTCTGGTGAGAGATATGGACGTGTTTGAGGCCATAAAGGGGAGAAGGAGCATACGTAGCTTCGCTCCAAGACCCGTTGAAGAGGAGAAGTTGCATAAAATACTGGAAGCGTGCCGTTGGGCTCCATCCGCTGTGAATAGACAGCCATGGGAGCTGATAGTTGTAAAAGACAGAGATCTTCTAAGGAAGCTAGCCGAGCTAGCCCCGTATGGTAGGTTTATAGCAGAGGCGCCACTTGCAATAGCAGTAGTGACCAACCCCAGCTCGAGATGGCATATAATTGACGGTAGCCTCCTGACTCAAAACCTCATGTTAGCAGCTCATGCGCTGGGCTTGGGCACTTGTTGGATCGGAACCATGGATAGGGAGAGGGCCAAGGAGATATTAGGGATCCCTAAGGATAAGCACCTCTTAACGGTAATACCCGTGGGCTATCCTGCTGAGGCTGGTAGTAGTTGGAGAAAGCCGCTGAAGGACTTCGTTTACTTAAATCGTTACGGAGCACCGTACTTCAAGGGTTAATGGATGGGGAGTTCCTAGCTTCATCTCCATGAATGCCGCTTCTTTTTCATGCTTGAGTATGTGCTATACTTTGTAGTCGATTTTAGTATTTAACAGACCTAGATTATACTGGCCGCTAAATGACGCATATGTGCGTCAGAATTCACGAGCACATGTCCCCAGGAGGCCTAGATTTTTCATTTCGCAGGGAATCCCTCACCCTATACCTTCCCTTTTCCCGTTTTAATAATCCCATTGCCCAGAGCACGCGTAATGCGCTTGAAACGATCTTAGGAGAGATGTTTAAGCCCTGTGAGAGATGATGTACGGTAAACTCATCAGTGACCCCGGACAAATATGCCTTGATGAGCTTCAGCGTACTCTTAGTGACGTAGGAGCATCTTATTCTCTTGGGCCTAACTATGATGACCACATAGCCGTTCTTTAATTCCCAAACCACAATCTTACCAGCATGCCATATCCTCTGATGTGTGAGCCAGGAACTGACATCCAGTCTAAGACTATCCCCCTCCAGGATCCCCTCCTTCTTCAGTATCCAGAGCCCCCTCTTAGCGACCTTAGACCTCACTCCCAGATGTCGACTAAGCTCCCTTGCTGAAGGTTCGATCCCGCTGTTTAAGGCTATGAGAAAGGGTAATAGCCAAGGTTCCCTATATATGCGATTAAGCCACTTCACGTGGCTCCTCTCACTCGCCTTTCACCCTAATGCTTTTAATTTAGCTGAATCTTAGATCTTTCCATGTGCGGTTCTACTATCAGAACCTATGAGCCAGGGGATGAGGAAGGTATAGCTTCTCTCCTTAGGACATGCTTCGATACGTTTAGAAACTATGGGTTGGATGGCGAGCGATGGCTTGAATACTTGAGGATCAACCCAGGGATGAAGCCCGAAGGAGCATACATATTGGAGGAGGAGGGTAGGATAGTCTCTCATGTGCAGGTCGTCGAGAAAGACCTGCGTACCCCATTAGGCGTGGTTAAGGTTGCCGGAATAGCCAACGTGTCAACGCATCCGGATTTCAGGGGAAGGGGGTATGCGAGCACCTTGCTTAGAAGAGCGCTCAAGGACTATAAGGATAAGGGCTTTCCATTAAGCGGGCTCTTTACTGGCTTCGCTAGTGGTCCTCAGAGGATCTATAGGCGTCTGGGATTCACGGACGTCACACTCGATAGGTATCATCTCGCGCCTATGATGGATGCTGAGAAATTCGCTAGCTCAGTGAAATACATAAGCGTCTCGGAGTTCGTCGATCAAAACTTGAAGGCCATTGCATCTATTTATAAGGATGTAGGTGCCATGTTCAGCGGATGGCCTCCTAGGTCAGAGGTCGAGTGGCAGGAGAAGTTCGTAAAGCGACTCGCATATCACAGCTTCTTCTGCATCCCTAGATCAGAAGGGGACTTCATGGTAGCTAAGGAGGGGGATGATGTAGTGGGTTACGTGGTCGGAATGCGTCTCCCACAGGAAAGGGAGACCTATAACGTACTTGAGATCGTCTGCGATAGATGTAGAGTAGATGTGCTGCAGGCTCTTTATAATTGGATCGTGAATAGGGCCAAGGATATAGGATGTAAGGCGATAAGGTCTATCTTACCCCCTCATGCTAATTACGAGAGGGTCTTTAAGGGCTTCGCTTCAATAGTTGGAAGAGGCGTCTTCATGATAGCTCTCCTGAACCTAAAAGACCTTTTGGGGTCTACGGTGGGGAAACGTCAACTAGCCGAATATGCTCCCTCACTGAGGATGAAGTTAACTGTAGGGGAGCAGGAGATAAAGCTTAACATAAAGGGAAACGAGGTCGAGGTCGATGAGAATATCCCGCCCGATGCAGAGGTTCAAATGCCGCCTGAGACTTTCAACAAGCTACTCTTTGGGATCATAGATGTCAAGGAGGCCCTACTCGATTCAGCGGTAAAGTCACTTTGCTCTCTCAATACCATAAGATCAGCCCTCAATGTCCTCTTCCCGACAACTCCCCCTCACATATGGCCTGCGGATCATTGGTGAACTCCCTCAAGAAGCCTACCCCCTATTTTTAGTGAATTCTCTTATAAGGGAGAGACTAGAACTCTTTCATTGAAGAACATGAAGCTAATAGCCGTCAAGTGGCCTACTGCATCGGAAGTGAGGAAGCTCTCGCGAATAGCGGATCCGATCGGCTTTAAGCCCGGCGTAGGCCAGCTCTTTAAGGTTAACTTACTGAAATGTGCTGAACAGGAGATAAGTTATGTTGAGGACGTGCTACAGGGATACGGCCTTCGTTTAAGCCAAGAGGAAAGGAAACTGATACAATCGCTTAAGGGCTATGATGTTTTTATAACCTTAGTGGGATCTGACCTACTCATAGAGGCGAGAGATGAAAAGGTGCTCGAGCCGCTCGTAAAGAAGGGAGTTCTCAAGAGGGAGTCACGATACGGGACATTACGCGCGCTACCATCTGACCTATGGAGACTCTTAGGCGTGTTCAGGGATTTAGGCCTGCACGTCAAGCTCGGCTTTAAGCTTAAGCTCAATTTAGATCTACCAGTAAAGCCCTCGTTCAAGCTTAGGACCTACCAGCTTGAAGCTTATAGGAAGTGGAAAGAAAGCGGATGTAAAGGTGTCGTAGTACTCCCCGTGGCCACAGGGAAGACTTTCATAGGGCTTAAGGCCATAGAAGACTTAAGGGTTAAGACCCTGATACTCGTACCGACCATAGACCTCCTAAAACAGTGGGCGAGATCGATAGCCGGTAACCTAGGCGTACCCATGGCATGCATAGGCCTATTTGGAGGTGGTAAGAGGGAGTTAAAGGACATTACCGTGATGACGTATGACTCAGCTAGGCTAAACGCTGAGCGGATATCCTCGGCCTTTGGCTTGATAATAGCCGACGAATGTCACCACGCGGTGAGCCCTGGCTATAGACTTATATTTAAGCTGAGCATCGCGCCCTATCGCTTAGGACTTACGGCGACGCCGTTTAGGAGCGATGCCCTTCATAAGCTCTATCCGCATGTAATCGGCGATATCGTATATGAAGCCCATGCCCAGGAACTGCAAGCGAAGGGTTATCTAGCTAGGCACAGGGAGATCAAGCTTTACGTTAAGCTAGATCTTAAGGAGTACGCCGAGTATAAGAAGCTCATGAAGGTCTATCTGAATTATTGCAAGAGAAAGGTACCCAACATATATGACCCCCGTGAACGCTTCAAGGCGGTGCTTAAATTGGCCGCTCGTGATCCTGGTGCTAGGGAGGCGCTCAGGGCTAGGCATAAGGCGAGGCAAATAGCCCTCAGCACGGAGCGAAAGCTCGCGCTCGTAGAAGAATTGCTTAAGAAGTACGCTGACGAGAAGGTCATAATTTTCTCCAGGTATACCGACGTCATACGTGAGCTCTCGAGGAGGTTCTTCATACCGAAGATACTCCATGATACGCCGAAAGCTGAAAGGGAGGAATTGCTCAAGTTATTTAAGAAGGGGGATATCACTAAGCTGGCAACGGCTATGGCCCTCGATGAAGGCGTGGACGTGCCAGATGCCAGCGTAGCTATAGTGATAAGCGGTACGGGGAGCAATCGCGAGTACATACAGAGGCTAGGCAGGATATTGAGGCCTAAGGCAAAGGAAGCCGTGTTAGTGGAGATAGTGACCAAAGGTACCATAGACTATCAGCTTGCCCGTAGGAGGAGGCGGAGAGAGATATTCGAGGAGAGAGCATGAGCTTCGGCAGGAGGAACCTGAGGCTCAGATTCGTAAGAGGTTATGCGATACCCCTCTACCTTTCAAGGGAGCACATCCCGCTCCTACGTGAGGTCATCCAGGTATACGAGGATAAGGTAGGGGAACCCCTCTATAAGCTCGATCAAGACCTCATTAGATACATAATCGGTGATGATAGGCTAGCCAAGGGATTAGTACACGCTATGAGGTACTTCTATGGGCCCGAGGAGTTGGGCGAACTCAAATTATCGAGTAGGAAGAGAATCCAAGTCTTCCGCTTAGTCAATAAGCTTTACAAGGGCTTCGTGCCGAGTGACGAAAGGGATTCCTTCATAGAAAAGCTTCGGGATTTAGGCCTAAAGAGTCCAGAAGAGCTATGGGCCGATGAGATCGAGGAGAGACGGCTGTGTAAGATCAGGAGCTGTGATCCACTTGACTTACTCAAGGTGTATAACTACGAGGTCATCGATACCATATTCACCAACTCCAGTAAGGCCGAAGTTATCTACGAGAAAGGGCCCTATAGCCTAGGCTTAGTCACTAAGGAGCTTCTCTCCAGGGCGAAACGTTTCGGGCTGATATACGACGTAAGGCTTGAACGTTCTCACCTCAAGGTGATCCTAGAGGGTCCCTTAAGGCTCTTTGGGAGGCCTACTAAATACGGAAATAGGATATGTCACGCGATCTGTAAGGCCATACCCCTCCTCTATAAGTGCAAGAGATGGAGCGTTTACGCGTTTATGAGCACTGGGAGGAGGACCTTAAGGGTACTCGTGCTCTCCCACGATGTCAAACCTGAGTTAAGCATGCCCTCAAAGGAGCCCCCACCGATATACGATAGCGCTGTGGAGGAAAGAATAGCCCACTCCTTAAGAGCCCTAGGATTTGATATCGAAAGGGAGCCTGAGCCCATCGTACTTGGTAATACTGTGCTTATTCCGGACTTCATGATAAGTCGAGACGGATTTAAGGCTTACGTAGAGGTCGCTGGCTACTGGAGAAAGGAATATGCCATAAAGAAAGCCTATAAGGTAACGCAAGCCCTTAAGTTGGGGATCCCGCTCATCGTATTAGCCGAGGAGAAGCTAAAGGGTTACCTGCCTAAGGATTCACGGATAATATACTACTCGATGAGAGGTGCTAGGCCTCTGGTTCCTTATGGGAAGCTGGTCATGGAATTCCGCAAAATGGCGAGTAAAGGTAAGAACTTCGTGAGTCCTCTTTAACGAAATAGCCGGAGTAAATCCTCGTGATCCTTAATATCCCTCCACATTCTCAGAAACCTCACGGGTCCTATTTCCTCTAGGATCTTCGGTAAATGTATGTCTCTGTCGTCCACATAGACCACTTCGTGTGGTTTAACTTCAATACCGTCTTCCCTAAGCCTCCTTAGAAGCCTACGTATCATCTTGGCCTTATCCGGGTGGGGCTCCACTTGAGGATATGTGAATAGCCCTCTTAGCTTGAATAGGTCAAGTAGCTGAAAGACAGGTTCGGGCTTATTCCAACTAGCTATAGAAAGGATATAGCCGCTATCCTTAAGGGTCCTGAGGACTTCCCTTACTCCCTTGTATAGCCTCACCACCTCACCTTCAGAGTCTACTGCCTCGTCCTCATTGAGGAGCCTGAAGGGTAATTTTAGTGATGAGACATCGGGGTGATCCCATAAGGTCAAGTCGCAGTCAAAGACTATCAACTTATACCTCATCGTAGATCCCAGGTTCTGATCTTATCGATTAAGAGCTTAAATAGTTCTTCCTCCTTTCAACCTTACAGGAGGCCGCATCATGCCTAATTCACATCTGCTGGCATCCCTTAAACTGGGAGGTAACATGCCTTGAACGCAATAGATGAGCTCCAGCTTGCTGGTCGTCTCTTGACGAGGGCTGAGGAGGAACTCGATGAAGGAAATGAGCTTAATGTCAAATCCCTAAGCCGGAACATTATAGGACACGCGGCATCAGCTGTAATCGTCTCATATCTTGGCGAGGACGCAGAGCTCTTTGAAGGGCTAATTCAAGTCATGGAACATGTGTCCCAGAGATTATGGATAGAGGTACTCCGCCTTCTCGAGATACTAAGGCAGGTTGACGAAGAAGATACGTTTACGCTAATAAATATGGCCAGGGAGGCCATAGAGATAGCTTCTAGTCTAGTGCTGATGACCTTAGGAGAAGGTTAATTCTCCTGAAGTTCAGATCATATCATTACCTCCTACCATACTTCCTATATGCTACCACTAAAAGTGCGATCATCGCAATCGCTGCCACCCCTCCAAGTAGTGTGTAAGAGGTGCTCTGCTTCACCTCAACTCTTATCATGTACTCGGGACTTATGTAATCGCTCGATATTATCCTAAATGAAATATAATAATCGCCTGCAGCTACATCGCCCGGTATAGATATTTTCATGTAGAACGCTCCCTCCTCCCCAGGCGAGAGGGAAATCGTTTCAGGTAATACCGTGACGTTGAAATCAGAAGGCATATCAGTAACCACTAACCTGAGATCCATTAGCGTAATCGTGCCATTATTCCTCACCTCACAGGTGAATTCGGTATCCTCACCCAGATAACCACTGACGAGGAAGTTCTCGGTCAAAATCTCCAAGTTCTTCTCTCCAACTATCGTCAGGGAAAGAGGGAGCATTATAGTTTTATCTAGGTATGTAGCCGTTAGGTTGAACCCGATCTCACTTAGGCTTATGACCGTAGGTACATTGACCCTTATCGTGATAACCCTCTCACTGCCCTCCTTTACGAATAGGCTACTTATCTTGTTACCCGATTCATCCTCAATGGCATACATAAACGTGGATGGTAGTCCTTCAACGTTTAGATTAACGACTGTATCCGCGGTTCCCTCATTCCTAATCTTGATCCTAAAGCGCGCTTTAGAACCCGTATATACATTTATGTGCGGGGTATCGGCGTAGAGCGTTATGTAGGGCTCCCTCTTGCTTACCTCCACGACTAACGTGACTGCGTCCAATACGTTGCCTTTTTCATCGAGAGCCCTTATGACAAGTCTTTGTTCGCCTTCCCTCGCGCTATCTGGTATCTCTATCATTAGCTTTAAGGAATATTGGGCACCAGGGGGCAGATTAAGGGATCTTACATCAATGCCTTGGTAAAGCAATTTAACGTCCCAGGACTCAGGAGCCTCGACCCCTAGCAGCACCTGCAAGTACTCGTCTAAGGGATTCGTTACGCTTATCCCATCTAGCGATAGGGCCTCACCCGCTAAAACCCTAATGGAGCTGACAGTACTCCTCAAAATATGCTCCGTTAAGGGTTTGACCTCTACAATAACTGGCGTCTCAACCACAACGCTCCCATTCACTATTACCGTCAGGTTATATAATCCTCTTACGTAATGTGGTACTGATAACGTGAGCGAGAGGCTGACGCTATTGCCGGGATCTAGGGCCACTTCCTTAACGCTGATCTGATTAAGCGTAAAGTCAGCATTCCACATATCAATCCCAAGCACTTTGAGCGTACATATTTCGACGTTCTTTCCACGATTCATCAGGGTCATGGGAATTATCACTTTCGAACCTGCGGTCGCCCTTATGTAGCGCATATTCAGCCTCACTACAAGGGCACGCCCAAGCTTAACTCGTATGAACTTGGACTCGCCCCAGCTCACGGTAAAGGGGATCGTCTTTAACTCGTAACCAGACCTGAACACCTCCAGCGTATATGACCCAGCATCCACCTGTACGTAGAACGTTCCGTCATCCCCTGTATTGCCTTCGACTACTATTTCCCCACCGCTGGAGTATATGGTGATGTTTGCACTAGAGATGCCCTTACCCGTCTCCTCATCTAAAACGGTTACCAACAGGGAAGCTTTAGTCCTAATGATAGTGCCCTCCTCTTCGCCGCCAAGAGCGTCATGACATGAAGATATAATTAAAATCACGAGTAGAAAGCCCATGAAAAGGTGATACTTCAAGGACTTCACGTCAAGCACCTCTACCAGATAGGAGCATGAGGATTTTTTAAGGGATTCTGTTCCTCTGAGAGGAACCTATTTCCAAATAATAAATGTTTATAAATGTTACCTCTAACCATTTAGGCAGACCATAGCCTGTGGGATTAGGGATGCCCGACCTTGTCATAGAAACTTATGAGCTAACTAAGGTATTTCAGGGCATCGGGCAGAGGATCGTGGCCGTTAATGAGGTGAGTATAAAGGTACCTAGCGGTGTGGTCTTCGGTTTATTGGGGCCTAATGGTGCTGGGAAGAGCACGTTGCTCTCTATGTTGATAGGGCTTACGCTTCCGACTAAAGGTGGTGGCAAGGTCCTCGGATATGATATAGTGAAGGAGAGCTTAGAGATACGTAAACGCGTGGGTATTCTGCCAGAGAGGATAGGCTTTTATGAACATCTGACGCCCGTCCGGAATTTAACCCTCATAGGTAAGCTTAATGGCCTCAGCGGCAAAGAGTTGGAGGACAGGATAAAGCATGTCCTGAGGATGGTGGGACTAAGTGAGCATATGCATAAGAATGTGGGTGCCTTCTCCAGGGGGATGAGACAACGTTTAGGCCTAGCATGTGCACTTCTGAAGGATCCAGACCTCCTACTGTTAGATGAGCCGACCGCTGGTATAGATCCAGAGGGGGTGAAAGTCTTTAGAGGCCTAGTACGTGACCTCAGCCGAGAGGGAAGGACCATAGTGATCAGCACCCACCTCCTAAGAGAATTGGGTCCTCTATGTACGCATATCGCGATCATGAAGGAAGGCCGAATTTTAGTGCAGGGGGCAGTTAAGGAGATATTTGAGGACTTCCTGCTAAAGAGAGGCTTCACATATGATATTAGCCTTAGTGAGGTAGCTGATCAGGGAATAGTAGAGGAGATAAAAGAGCTGGGCAATGTAGTGGACGTACAGCTTAAGGGGAGAGATCTCATCGTGAGAAGTAAGGTTGATTTAGGAGACGAACTGTATGATATGCTCACGAAACGCGGGTATAGGCTGAGGAAGTTCACCATGAGAAAACCCACCTTGGAGGACGTCTTCCTCTATTATTCACGAGGTGAGGGCACTAATGAAGTGGGATAACATCAAGCTAATCACAAGCTTCACATTTAGTGATAACATAAGGATGAAGAGGACGTTTGCCCTAGTAGTGCTCTTTGTAATCCTCTTCGTAGCCTCCATGAGGTTAGCCACCTTAACTGTATTGAGGCGAATGCCCGGGTTACCTAAGGCACTCATCAGAATTAGTCCCCAGAGGCTTTTCCTCAACAACCTACTTAGCAACCTAGCATTATTGCTCCCTTTTATAGGGGTGATGTTCGGCTATGATGCTATATCCGGTGAAAAGGAGCGGGGTACTTTACGCATGATACTTACCCAACCGATATATCGTGATGAATTCCTCATAGGGAAGTTCCTAGGCGCCTTAAGTACGATCGCTTTCGTGATTCTAGTATCCCAAGTAATCGCTATGGGCGTCTCCATGGCCATATATGGCATAGGCATGAGCATGGACCTACTCTGGAAGCTAATTCTATTCATGCTCTTCTCGATACTCTACTCCATCTCATGGTACGCGATAGCTCTGCTCATCTCCGTGATTTCGAATAGAACGTCGTATAGTGCGCTGATAAGTATAGCCATAGCCTTATCCATCATCATAATAGCGCCCATCCTAGTATCCGTCTACGTGACGATGGTAAATCCTCCTCCCATCTTCACGGGTAGCGAGTCACCTAGCACTAGGCAAAACGCCATTAGGAAGTGGTTGATGGAAACCCAGAGATTACGCTCTAGCCTCATGAGCTTTTCACCAGACTTCCAGTTCCAACGCCTCTTGAGGGGCTTAATCGGGATAAGCAATGACCTAAGCTTTCAAGCCTTACTGAGCGAGACGGCTAATGTCCTCTTAGGGAGCACCCTATCGTTAACGTACTTGGTCTTAATGGCTCTCATTCCGTTGATCGCATCGTTCATGATATTCGTCAAACAGGAGCTGAAGTGATATCAGAGAAAGCTTCCAGCTCTCTCCCCGAGGTTAACGCTTAAATCCGTGTTATTAAGCAGAGTATGCTAGGTGATTCCTATTGAATTCCGGGCTATATCCGATGCGCTGAGCAGTGAGGAAGGAGAGCGAATAGCAATAAGGGGATGGGTTTACAGGAAGAGGGAATTTAAGGACAAGATCTTCCTAGTAATACGCGACTCCTCAGGGATAATACAGTGTTTAGCGAGGAAAGATAACCAGAAGGCCTTTGAGGAAGCGAGGAAGGCGACTATAGAGTCCTCAGTAGAGGTAGAGGGATGTATTAAGAAGGATCCTAGAGCCCCTGGAGGCTGTGAGCTTAAAGTGGATGAACTGAAGATAGTAGGACTCGCCGCGCCCTTCCCCATTACTAAATCGGCGGTCGATGCCTCTTCGGACTTCCTGCTTGATGTCAGACATCTATGGATCAGGAGTAGGAGGATGACGGCAATATTGAAAGTGCGCGACACGGTATTTAGATCAATTCATGATTTCTTCAGGAGTAGGGGCTTCTACGAAGTACAGGCGCCCATGTTCGTCACTGCCGCTGTAGAAGGAGGGGCCTCGCTCTTCAAGGTCGATTACTTTGGGAGGCGCGATGTCTATTTAACTCAATCATCTCAGTTTTACCTAGAGGTCCTAATCTACTCATTGGAGCGCGTCTATACAATAGCTCCATCATTCAGGGCCGAGAAGTCCCGCACGAGGCGGCACCTAACGGAGTTCTGGCATGCCGAGGCCGAAGCGGCATGGATGGATCTTAATGAACTGATGAGACTTGAGGAAGACCTGATATGCCATATAGTAAGCACTGTCTTGAGTGAGCGTGCAGAGGAGCTCGGCTTATTAGGGAGGAATGTAAAGGCGCTGGAACTCGTTGAGCCACCGTTCCCTCGCCTTGCATACGATGAGGCTATAGAGATATTGCAGGAAAAGGGCTTCGATATCCAATGGGGTGATGACCTTGGGTCTGATGAAGAGAGAGCCCTAACGATGGATTTCGAGAAACCCGTATTCATCTACGGCTATCCAGAGAAATGCAAAGCCTTCTATCACAAGCCAGATCCCTCGAGACCTGAGATAACGTTATCGGCAGACCTATTAGCCCCTGAGGGATACGGGGAAATCATCGGAGGAGGAGAACGCATAGAGAACCTAGACGTGCTACTCGACAAGATCAAGAAGTTCGGCCTGGATCCTAAGGATTATGAGTGGTATTTAGATCTCAGGCGTTACGGTACGGTACCGCATAGCGGCTTCGGCTTAGGCACGGATCGCCTCGTCATGTGGATCTGCGGCCTCCAGCATATAAGGGAGGCTGTTCCCTTCCCGCGGGATATACGGAAGGTCTATCCTTAGAGCGTTCCGCTAGGTCCTTACAGGAGACCTACTGAAGGCCTCTTTGTCATTGAAAACTCGTAAGCCTAAGCGGATCTCATCATAATGAGAAATGGGAGGAAGACCGGCAGGAGAAGCAATATAACTGGCGTCTTAAAGAGTAGAAACAAGGCGATTATCATAGTTATCGCGAGTGCGTTTTCCATCATCAGTAGCCGCTTATAGGCAACCCTTAGATGTCCAGTTCGCGTTAAGAACCTTAAGACCTTATAGAGAAGGCTCTTCTTTAACCGCAGGTACTCTGGTAATGTGTAATATACGCTCATCCCCTTTTTAGACAATCTGACCTCTATCGTCTTCAGTTTCTTCCTACCACTAAATGGACTCGTCCGCCGTCGTCTTCTCTGTTTCACGAAGAGTTCTGGAAAGCGATCCATATACGACTCGGCTACCTCAGGTGATAACCTTAGTAATGAGGAGATCGTGGTCATCGTAGCAGATCCCCCATAGGAGGAGCCTATGTAAACTATGACATCGTATATGTACCTCATCGCGATGAGCTGGCTAGCGACGCTCCTAAAATCCATATCGTTTAGCCTTATGCCACTAGAGTTCAAACTCGGGTTCTCGGCGCTCTTCAATACGTCATTAAGGACCACTATAAACCTCTTCCCGAGCGAAGTAGGCTTGTATGCGTTTTCACTTTCATTTCTTACAATCAAACCTTTTCTCTCGAGCTTTATAAGGGCATCACGGACCGCCTTCTTCCTCTCATTAATGGCTTCAGCTATCTCCTCAAGGGACCCCTTATCGTGCTTAAAGAAGAAGAGCATGATGCATAACTGTATCCTTGCTCTAGCGAAGTCCACTAACCTATCCAAGTCCTTTAGTTTATTGAGTACATCATAGGCCGAATTCCTTCCCCTGTACATATTCATTTTCATTCGATTAACCTCCGCTTACTCGGAGACGCCCCCCGCACTCCCGCTCCACGTCGAATAGTATCCACTAATGGCTTCCGAGTAATAAGTCTATGTATATGATCACTATGATTATCCCCAAGAAGGCGGTTACATACCGAGAAGGGCTTAAAAGGGTGCTGTAACCATCTAACGTAACTTAAACCCCCTAAAAGAATGCATAAACCTATAAAGCGTAAGACTCCCTCGGATATGAAGGCCCCTCGCATAGGTACCGTTATTAACGTTCTCCTATAGTTAAAATAGGTAGTCTCGGAAAAGTGTATCCAAACCTCATGGGCATATCATCAAGTTCTACAGCTAGTCACAGTATATATAAAATCCACGACTAATTGGAGCATGAAGTCTAACCCTTTTGATTATGAACCCCGCCTCCAACTCCCATTAACTGCTCTAAGAAGGGTGATAAGATGGTTAAAATAATTTCCCGTCCCTCCCTCTTTAAGTTAGCCTCTAAAAGTCCTATCGTGATCGCGGGCATTAATTTTTCTAACAATCCCTTTAGCGGGAGATCGCATCTCCACGTGAGCAACATACTTACATCCGCTAATCTAACAGGGTATATGTTCTGTATGGCTACAACGTGTGCTCCCTCGATGACCAGGACAAAGTGCCCATACCAAGATTCCTCTTTCCTAGCCCTCATATAAAACTCAAAAAGGGGCTCAGGGAACCTCCACCTGACCTTCCTTAAATGCTCGAAACACGATATGAGGTACTTCGTTCTCGGATTAAAGGATATGGAGAGAAGCTGATCCATGCCTGTAAGGGCATCATATATCTCGTATATAATCTCGTTCAGTTTCAGCAGTAGATAGCAGAGCCCACCATGTCTGGCACAATATATGACATCATCGGGCATGTGGTAGACTTCTTTTAACCCTAGAACTCGTTTTAGGAAAAGCAGATCCCCCTCCTCTAGTCCCAGCATTTTAATCGCGTATTCCCTCGTCGTAAACCTCAACGCTAACGCCAACCTCATCATGTCGCTATAGCTCGTAGTGAGGCTTAGGGCCCTCCAGAGGAGAGCTCGAAGTGTGAGGAGGACGATATTCGCATCCCAGATCAAACACCCACCTCTTAGGTTAACCTCCTCCTGTAAGGCCATGCGGACCCGCGAGGGTAAAACCCTAAATCCCTCTTCCATAATGGCTGATGTGAGTACTGAGAGAACTCTGATGAACTCCCGAAGGTCAGTCCAAGGTAGGGATCCTCCCCTACATATCATAGCTGGGTCATCGAGGAGGACATGCCAGTTATTATTTAACTTACGTGAAAGCCTGTTGATCAGGGCTACTTGATACATAAGAGCCCTGAAAGCACGTCTAATTTTCACTCTGTTCTTATGTGTTTTTAACATGTTGTAGAAGATCATTATATGTAGACTTAAATCGCTGATCTTTCACAGTTTTTCAGGAAGACTGTGCATCGATTTTTTCTTAAATTTTCATTTAACGAGTATAATTAAAGAAGGCTTGTCTACATTTAAGTACTCGTATGCAGGACCCTTCCTTCCAGCGTAAAAAGGCGATAAGCCTCTTAGGAGTCGTCCTCCTCATCTTAATGGCTTGTCTATTAATCAGTTCAATGTATGAAGGCTTTTTCCTGGTCTTTTACGGCAAACGTCATGTCCAATTCACATTACCCACGAGCATAGTACTTCTGCTTTCGTTAATGTTGCTTATATATTCTTCATTACTATATCTCGAGTGTAGGCGTCCTTCCTTCCTCATTTTAGGTACTTCGATAGGCGTGCTTATTCTTTTACATGAATACACTGTTCCCTCGTTACCACCACTAGCTGGTCTCCTTTACGTCGCGGCTACAGTGTATTATCATGGAGATAGGAGGATAACTGTCAGCTGCTCAGTCCTCCTTTTAAGCGTTTACACGTTCATGGCCTTCCTTAGCGTCATTCACTACGTATCCGCGTTAACCTTTAAGGCTCGGATACTATCCGACTTAGCGCAAATTGAAGCCATGATATTTTACGCTCCGGGCTATAACGTTAGCTCCCTACTAGCCCTCATCATACTATATTCCTGGCCACTGTCCCTGTTAACGCGTCTCCTGCCTAAGTTCTCCGACAGATGGTCTAGAACTCCTTCCATGGGAATGCCTCATGAGAGGTATCCGTATTATATCATTCCCTTAACGATTTCACCGGTATTAGTCATGGCTTTAGCCTATTTAAGGCAGGCTAACAAGGGCATTGGCGTGGATTATAGCTATTATGTAATGGCCTTGGAGGACGTTAGTGGTATGAACTTCCCTTACCTCCTCTCACGCCAACGCTCGCTTTACCTCATCTTATCGTATATGCTCTACTCCCTTACAGGAGATACGCATTGCTCTGTCAGGCTGTTGACCTTCGTGATAGCGGTTCTACTTGCCGTAGTCGTCTTCCTCTCCGCTAAGAGGCTTTACGGTCCCTATGAGGGCATATGGAGCATGTTCTCTGCGACGTTCTCCCCTATATTCGCAGCCAGTATGTTCGCAGCTATATTCTCGAATTGGCTGGCGTTAATACCGCTTTATGGCTTCATGGCATGCCTACCGGATTTAGTTCAACTGAGGAAAGGTCATCTACTCCTAGGCATCGCCCTCTCAATACTCGTGCTCCTAGCACATCCGTGGACGTGGAACATCCTCATGGCCTCTCTGCTACTACTCGCCATTTCCCTCTACTTGAGGAGGAGAGACCTACAGAAGATCTACCCTCTTCTAATCATAGTGTTGATTAATGTAGTCTTCGATAGGCTAAGGCTACTAGCATTCGGCGCTGGAGGGCTAGAAGTCGGAGAGGTCACGAGTAGGAGCACACTATCCTTAAACAACCTTTACAAGTTCCCCCTGTACATCTACCTGACATTCCGCTATTACCTAGCTGGTTCCTTCACGGACATCCCATTCCTCTTAATGGCATTTATAGGCCTCATCGTAATCTATCGACGTGATGACATCGAAGGCGCGTTCATACGTTCCTGGCTACTGATCTCTTCTCTCATGTTTCCCTTCCTCAGTCGTGGCATCCATTGGCGTATACTTTATGATATCCCCTTCCTCCTCCTAGCTGGTGTGGGCTTAGCTTACGTCACAAGGAGCATTCAGGATACGAGGTTAAGACATGTAATCATACTATCCTACGTTCTATCCCAGGTAAGCTATGATCTCCGAGTAATGAGTATACTCCCCTCCCAATTAAGTTAAATGAACGCCGCGTAGTCGCTGGAATTACACATGCTAAAATTAAGGTCCCCCAAGATAAGTAGTGATACCTTATGTCAGCGGATGACCTAGGTGGAATAAGGGTTTTAATCGTGGATGATTCCCTCTTCATGAGGAAGATGCTGAGAAAGAAACTTGAGGCGAGGAACATTAGGGTAATAGGCGAGGCTGAAGACGGCCTAAGGGCATTCGAGGAATACAAGAAGCTAACACCAGACATAGTCTTACTCGACATAGTCATGCCGAAAGCTGATGGAATTAAAGCGCTTAAGCTCATTAGAGGCTATGACCCTACCGCTAAGGTGATAATGCTAACAGCGATAGGTCAGGAGAAGCTAATAAAGGAGGCGCGGGAGCTCGGAGCTGTAGGCTACATAGTGAAGCCCTTCGACGAAGACAACTTAATAAAAACCATAATGCGAGTCATGAGGGATAGGGGATGACCAAGATAAGGGTTCTGGTGGTGGATGATTCCCTCTTCATGAGGCGGATAATTTCAGACATCCTAAGTAGGGATCCACAGATAGAAGTGATAGGCATCGCCAGTAATGGTCTAGAGGGTTATGAGAAAACTCTAGAACTAAGTCCAGATGTCGTTATACTGGATGTTCAGATGCCCGTGATGGATGGTCTGACCGCTCTGAAAAAGATAATGCAGGATAAGCCAACGCCGGTCATCATGTTCAGCGCTCTAACTAAGAAGGACGCCTTAGTCACGATAAAGGCCTTAGAGTACGGCGCGGTGGATTTCCTCGCTAAACCCTATGGTCCGATATCCCTTGATCTAAGCTCAGTCGCAGAGGATTTAATAAGGAAGGTAAAGGCCGCTGCTATAGCTAAGATCCGGATGTTCAGGTTCCCTAAAACCATTACCATCAAGCGGCGTCCTAAGCCCTTATACGGCGAGAGCCCTCCTGTAGCCGTGGCGATAGCAGCCTCAACAGGAGGTCCTTCAGCCCTCAGGGAGGTCTTAGTCAAAATACCAGGTGATGTACCGGCCGCGTTCCTAATAGTGCAACATATGCCTCCCTTCTTCACTAAGGTCCTAGCGGAGCACTTGGATGCGAGGTCCGAGCTTAAGGTGAAGGAGGCTGAAAACGGGGAGTTGGTTATGCCTGGCGTCGCCTATATAGCGCCTGGCGGTTATCACATGGAGGTAATCAAGATAGGGAAGATCGTGAGGATACGCTTGAATAAAGGTCCCAAGATAAACAATGTAAGGCCTTCTGCTGATCCTTTGATGATCTCAGTGGCAAAGGCATTCGGGGCTAATAGCATAGGCGTCGTATTAACGGGAATGGGTAGTGATGGTGCGATCGGCATGAGGGCGATAAAGGAAGCTGGCGGAAGAACTATAGTCCAGGATGAGGAGACATGCGTCGTACCCGGTATGCCGTTAGCAGCACTGAAACTAGGCGTCGTAGATAAGGTGCTTCCTATATGGGACATAGGTGATGCAGTAATACAGGAAATCAGGACAAGGAGCTTAAAGTACGCACAGAGGGAGCGATTACCCGGTTACGTTTAAGCTCTTTTTAGCTGGAAAGGGATTTTATTATATGAATATAGAATAATTATCATTTTCCTTACTTCATTGAATTTCATGATCTTTCAGTCGCTTATGTTATTTCCACCTAATTTTAAACGCCTTTAAACATAACTATGTTTAAAGCAAAGTGACCAGCATATTCACTAGGGGAATCACATGGAAAGAATAAACGTTGCGACTATTGGGAGAAGCCGCCTCGAAAAACTAAGGATCTTCGACAATGTCATCGATATAGGGCGAGCGACCATTCAGCTGGAGATATTTCTATACCTAGGCGCCAAGGGCGAAGCAGATCTAGAGGAGCTATGGAGGAACATAGGCGAACGAAGGAAGGCCGTATGTGATGCACTGAGAAAGCTACGCAGGAAGCGCCTAGTCACGTATGACGAGGAGCGAGAGGTATACCGCCTTACGGAAAAGGGCCTCGGCTACTTAGCGCTATTGCAAAGTGCACTTGGTGAGTTTAGGGAATACGAGTTCATCAAGAGATACATCCCCCTAAGGAAGATAGACGTAAATGAGCTCTCGCGCAGGCTTATACGCGACAGATATTTATACGAAGTCCTAGTAGCACTTGGTTCATCTCCTGAAGGCATGTTGCCTCTTGAGGATCTAGCTCACCTAATGGGCCTCAGTCCTCAGAGAGCACAGGCATACCTGGACATGTTTGCTCCGCTAATAGAACGGACCAAGAGGCCCAAGCAGAATGATCCAACGGGTAGGATACGGGTGATCACATGCTACAGGCTTACGCCCATAGGTTATAGGTTGTTTAAGAGCCTGCCTAGCTACCTATTAGTTAAACGTAAGCGGCGCACATGGTTCTTGCTTAAGCTAATCACTAAGAGCGTACATCCCATCATAGCGCTTAAGCGATTACTACCCCTTAACTTAGCCTTAATATCGGCCATGATCTTATTATCGTATATGCTTTCACAAGCCTGGATATGCGCTTTAGGAATCCTAGCCTTGTCCCTCATAAATGTCATGATCTCAAGTATATTGCCGTACTAGGACTCAAGGCGTACATCTCAAACGATATAAGCTTTAGGTACATGAGAGTATGCTGGGATCTGTACCATGAAGGTAAGCTGTGCCTGGCTCTATGCCATAACTAAGTATGGGTATCCCCCCTCCATTAAGGACACGTTTAAGGCCATGGACGATATGGCGGCATTGGGCTTCAAGTATGTAGAACTCGAGGGCGGAGTGACATATGAGAACTTCTACCAGGTTTATGAAAAGCGTAAGGAACTAGCTGAACATGCTGAGTCGCTCGGCCTTAAGATAATAAACTTCTGCCCTGTGTTACCAGATATAGTGAGCATGGAGGTTGCCCGTAAGGAAAAAGCCCTAAAGGCCTTAGAGAAAGCCGCTGAGTTAACGGTATTTTTCGGTGCTGAGACCTTACAGCTCGACTCCTTCACACCTCCCCTGGAGTTCGTAGGAGAGAGACCCTATAAGGAAGCCATAAGCTTCGGCCTGCAGATCAAGGTCAGGGTGGATCCGCGCTTTAGCTGGCGGAAATTCTGGGATAACTTAGTGGACTCGTTTAAGAGGGCATGTGACATAGCCGAGGATCACGGCTTGAAGCTCATATTGGAGCCCAGGGTAGGCGAGTCGATCAGTAACACGGATGCCATGTTAAGGCTCATCGATGCCGTAGGTAAGGATAACTTCGGTGCGGTGCTGGATACGGGACACCTTCATGCTCAGAAGGAGATATTACCGCTTTCGATAGAGAAGCTCGGCGGTAGGATATTGTACGTGCACGTCTCGGATAACGATGGGAGGGACAATTACCACTTAGGATTAGGCAAGGGGACCATAGATTGGGAGGGCGTCTTCATGGCACTGAAGAAACACGGGTTCGACAGATATGTGGCAATCGACATTGGAGGAGCTGGCTTTAAGGGTGACCTAGACAGGGAAGTCATAGAGTCAAAGAAGTTCCTAGAGGCGTTATTCAGAAAGCTGGGCATACCCCTAAGCTGATTACTCTCGACCCAGTAACGTATGCTTCAAAATGCCCCCTATGAGGAGGCCTATTCCGAGCCAGTAAGTAGCTCTGAGTAAAAGGACCCCACTTGCCAAGTATCTATCAACCCCAGGGGATATTAGAAACGAGCTCGCGACTATCATCAACGTGAAGCTCATGATGAATGAAAGGAGATGAGGGATCCTCTTAATCTCAAGAATGGCGGTCATGCTCCCAAGTAATAACGGGATGAGCTGTAACAACAGGGAGCATAGTACCATCAATAGAAACATCACGACACCATGTATATCATTATTACGTGAAGTACAACTTATTTCCTCTCTTTAACAATTTGAGTTTAACAAATAAGCTCCCTCGCGACCGTTCTGAAGAAGATTAGTGAAAGCCGTATATCATGTGGTCAGGCTAGTCGTTCTCTTCATGGCCCCAGCTCAGAGCTCGCACCCATCTTCATCCCTGAGTACTCATTTAAAGAATGTTGTAAATAACAGTTTACCCTCAGCGAAATGGACATGCATGGATGCGTGGTTGTATCTAACTGATGAGAGGGTAATTGCTGTCATTAAGTTGAATCATGGAAGCTCACATGTCCAATCAGAGAGACCCGCGTTTCCCTGACTAGGTCACTTATAATGAGTTGACGTTGAATTAAGCCTATAAGCCTTTATAAGGCGATATTAGGGAATACTGTGTTAATGAGGTTATGGTATCATGGCTCCTTTATGCTCTCTAAAAGACGTAATCTCCCTTTCCCTTCTCTTACCATGGAACCTAGTGGTCATCTACTTAATATCGAGAAAGGGATATGAGCTAGTGAGCCGGATTAAGGGAAGGGTAGCTGGCATTTACTTAGCGAGGAAGTTAATACACATACTAAGTGGGGGTCTTACGGTCCTAGTATTGCCCTTAGCCTTCGACGGCCCTTTTCTCCCTTCGATTTCCGCCATAGGTTTAGCACTAGTGACTTACCTACCTCATAAGAGAGGGAGGCTTATGACGTGGTTTCAGATGAAGGACAACATCTCGGAGGTATATTTCGCCCTCATGTGGGGCTTATTGATCCTAGTAACATGGTACATAGACATACGGCTAGCGATATTACCCATTTCCTTCATGGCTTTTGGGGATGGTATCACGGGCATAGTGCGCGTCGTTCTCTATTCACATAGGAATAAGGCATGGATTGGGAACTTGGCCATGGGTCTAGTATGTGTCCCTCTCGGCTATGCCTATCTAGGCACCATTGGGGCCCTCGCTGGGGCGATGGCTAGCCTCATCGAGCACTTCGAGTTCATCGATGATAACCTCTCTATACCACTTACTTCTCTATCGATATTGTTGATAACAAAATCCCTTATGCCCTCGATTTAGAAAGGGCTTTTTGAAAATTAATTTAGCTTAAGACCATATGGGTAGAAGATATCCTTATATCTCTCGTCCAAGATGTGGGGAGATAAGGTGTACGTCGGTGAGGAGCCCAACGAGAACGGTATACATCATAGCGCTCCTTAACGCCATAGCTTTAGTAGTTAAGATACTCGGTGGCCTCCTCACCGGTAGTATAGCGCTTTTAGCCGATGGTCTTGATTCCGTGTTAAACGTGGTAAGCTTATCGCTTGTCCGTAGGTATTACGTGAAATCGAGGAAACCCCCAGATGAGAGCCATCATTATGGCCATTATAGATACGAGGCCTACGCCTCAATAATAGTGATCATAATAATGACGTTCCTGAGCTCCATTGTGTTCATGTCCGTCCTCTTGGATTTAATTGAGGAGAGGAGCGTTAACATGATATTAAGCCCTACCGCTATATACTTGGCGCTACTTTCATTGGCCATTAATGGCATAGCGATATGCATGCTGAGCGAGTGGAAAGAGGAGAGCATAGCACTGAGAACTGAGTTCAGGCATATATCCACAGATCTCTTCGAGGCATCACTTGTACTTGTAGGCGTGATCCTAGCAGTCTACTTCTCTAAGATCTGGGATCTGATGGCGGCCTTACTGATAAGCGCATTCATATTCAGAAGCATAGGCAAGTCACTAACGGAGATCAAATCCTTTATAATGGACGCAAGCCCTGAGCCTGCGATCATGAAGAAGATAACGGATATTATAGGTGCTACTAAGGGCGTTGAGGGCTTTCACGCGTTGAGAGCTAGGAAGGTGGGCGACCGCATATTCCTTGACGTGCATCTCACCTTTAAAAAGGGGACTCCTGTTGAAGAGGCACATGAGATAGCATCGCTCGTGGAAAGCAAGCTCATGGAGGCTTTCAATGGTAAGGTAGACGTCGTAATACACATTGAACCAAACAATGCCTCTATCCTATGAAGAGATGTTCCACATTGCCTATTAGCTCCTTCGGTATGACCGCGCGTACACCCTTCTTGGGATCGACTACTTGGTTTATCTCAAGGTCAACGGTGAGGCTGGCCAGCATATATGCTTCTTCAAATGAGAGGCCCCTTGCCCCTGCTATGCCCTTTACAGCCGTTTCCGAGGCGTACGTGCATGCCTCGTCTAAGGTATTGCCACAGGCCAATACAGCCAGATGATCATCCGTCTCTAATATAGGCCAAGGAGGCTGCTTGCCCTTTATAATGTCCACTTTAACTAGCACTTCTCCGCTTACTTCCACCGCTGATACGCATAGCTCACCGTTCGCCTGTAGTGCATGCAGGTCGCCCATGGCCAAGAGAGCGCCTTCTGCGAATACTGGGAAATATAACCTAGTTCCCGCCCGTACCTCCTTAGTATCCATATTACCCCCATGCCTCCCCAGGCTTCCAGCTGGTACCTCGCCTTCACCTGGCGCTACGCCTATGGTTCCGATCATGGGGTGAGCGCATAGCTTTATTCCATCGAAATGAACTAGTCTATCCTTTATCCTTACTAGCTTTACTCTAGGCTTGAAATCCATATGACCAAGAGCACCGTATTTCGGTATGACGACCATGACTCCTATTTCCTCAACCCTTATATCAAGTATATCCACGACTAACGTATCACCTGCCTCAGCTCCCTCTACGTATAACGGTCCGGTAGCTCCGTCTACCTTAGACCAGTCAAGCTCATTTAGCGTCATGTCCTCGCTCTTGATCTGTCCCCCTAATGCGTCTATGGTCTCAAAGAGGACTAGTTCCCCTGGCTTAGCGGTCTCCACGGGCTCATTCCTAGGGCTAAAGCTATATATGAGCCGGGTTCTGGATATCATCTTCAAGGTATTCACCCCATTACGTTTTACTACACCGTTGCTATCGATAAAAACGTTCATCAGGTGTTCACTATACTCCTGAACATGCCGTAATTTTAAGGCATGACTACATAATTCACTACGAAATATCGAGAATGATTTTTAACAAGTAAATCATCCACATGTTCATTATTTATTGAAATATTTCCAAATGAATGTGTTTAAGAAAAATGATAAAACTATTGGAACGCATAACGAAATTATGCATGAAGACAAGTACAAGATAGTGGTACCTCTAATGTATGCCGATAAAAAGAAAACCACATTTATCGGCCTAAAGCTAAAGAATCGTCCGGAGGTCATAGGGAGGATAACCGATGTACTGGCCGACGCTAACGTTAACGTATTAAACGGGATACATAGCGTAAGCGAAGATCGTCGGTTCAGTTATTGGATTTTCATCGCTGATCTCTCGAACGCGAAATTGACAACCGAGGAGATCATGAGGAGGATCAGATCGATGGATGATGTGATAAGCTTAGATCATGGCATAAGGTGGTTTAATAACTTAGGCTTGCCCTCCTTCTCAACAGAATTAACCCTTATGGGGGAGAAAGTCGTAATTTGGAGGGGCTTATGGGCTACCTTCTTCTTCAGGTCCATATTAGATGAGTTCAAGGAAGGAGGAGAGGCCTTCATATATCACGTCGGTAGAAGAGCAGGTCACATGGCGGCGAAGTGGTGGCTTACAAGGACTAGCATCTGCGACGTCAAGCGTTTACTAAAGCTCGCGCTTGAGATCTGGAGAGCCCTTGGGTGGATAAAGAACTACGATGTGCCTGTGTTATGCATCGGACCTCCTAAATTCCTAGTCATACTTTACGGATTATATACCTGTGAGCCATTCAGAGGGTCTGGAGATAGGCCTAGAGGTCACCTTGCTAGAGGCATGCTGACTGGATATCTAGAGGAGATACTCGGCGTAAGCCTCTCCTCCTCTGAGAGGAAATGTATTGCTAGAGGGGATCCCTTCTGTGAGATGTTCGTGTGCTCAGAGGACTACTAAAAACCATATCTTATATCAGCCCTAAGTAACTACTAGTGATCAAACATGAGGTTGCGATTGAAGGCGCTGGGGTTTCTCTCCGGAAAGCCCATGGTAGTCATAGACGATTCCGTGGCCCAGCTCCTAGGAGTTAAACCACACGAAAGGGTCGAGGTGAGGTACAGGGATAAAGAGATAGTGACGATAGTGAACGTCGCTGGGGAAATAGCTCAGGACGTCATCCTAGCCAGCGATGATGTATTCAGGTACCTGGAAGCGGAAGATGGAAGCGAAGTAGAGGTGACCCCCTCTCCCCCTCCATCAAGCCTTGAGTACATAAAGAATAGACTTAAGGGGACTAGGCTTAGCTATGAGGAGGTCAAGGCTATAGTGGAAGACATAGTCTCAGGTAGCTTAAGTGAGATAGAGCTCACGGCTTTAGTGACTACGATGTATCACGTGGGGATGAGTGTCGAGGAGATGTATTATTTCAGTAAGGCAATGGCGGAGACTGGGGAGATCCTTGAACTGAATAGGAAGCCCATATTAGATAAGCATAGCATAGGGGGCGTGCCGGGAGATAAGACCACCCTTGTGGTGGTCCCGGTAATCGCCTCACTTGGATACACTATACCGAAGACTTCCTCTCGTGCGATAACATCCCCTGCAGGAACGGCGGACAGAGTAGAAGTACTAGCCCCTGTGACGCTAAGCCTAGATGAGGTAAAGGAGGTAGTGCTGAAGACCAATGGATGCATGGTATGGGGAGGTTCCTTACATCTAGCTCCAGCCGATGATAAGATCATCCGCGTCGAATACCCCTTAGCCATAGACCCATTCTTCGTTCCGTCTATTATGGCGAAGAAGAAGGCAGTCGGCTCGACCCATGTGGTCATAGATATACCGACAGGAAGAGGCGCCAAGGTCAAGACGATAGGTGAGGGACATTATATCGCTAAGGACTTCATAGAGGTAGGGAGGAGGCTTGGGATGGAGGTGACCTGTGCCTTAACCTATGGCGAGCAACCGATAGGATATGCCATGGGCCCTGCCCTTGAGGCTAGGGAAGCCCTTCTAACTCTTAAGGGGAAAGGGCCTACGGATCTAGTGGATAAAGCAGCTAGCATAGCTGGTACTTTATTAGGGATGGTCGGAGTGGAAAACGGAAAAGCCATGGCGTTGGAAGCCATCAAATCAGGTAGAGCTGAGAAGAAGCTGAGGGAGATAATAGAGGCTCAAGGAGGGGATCCCGAGGTAGAACCCGAAGATATACCCTTAGGTGATAAACTCCTTACCGTGTATGCTGAAAGCGAAGGAATCGTCCTCTGGATAAACAATAAGGTGATGGCGTACATAGCTAGGTTAGCTGGCGCTCCCGTGGATAAAGGAGCTGGAGTATTACTTAAGGTGAAGATAGGGGATCTAGTTAAAAAGGGAGACCCATTGTTCCAGATAGTGGCTGAGAGGGCGTATAAACTTCAATTAGCTGAAAAAGCCCTAGAGGAGCTCAGACCCATAGGCATAGGTAAACCGCAGGAACAAATGCTCATAGAGAGTATAAGCTTCGTCATGCCGCATGAGCGCCTACCCATTATCGAAAGATAGCTTCCTCCTTCACCTTCATTCTTATAGTGACTATCTCGTTATGTCCTATCCTGAACTCCACAGCTCCTTTTTCCACGGGGATCTCTTCCTCCTTGATGTACCTTCCTTCCTCCATAAGATCCGTTCTAACAGCCTTTTCTACCCTGAAGACGAGCTTTACATGACACTTTCCATCACGGCCTAACCCCTCGTAGACCCTAAGTATGAGCTCATCCGTATCCTCAGCCTTTTTCAGAGCCGAGAGCAGTATGTTATTCTCCCCTATCTCTAGGAATGAAAGCTCCCTAGGTAATGATCCTTTATGCTTCGTATCCACGTAAGCTATCAGTGGATAGTTAAATTCGTACCCCTTCTTCAGCACTGATGATCTTCTCCAATCGCCTTTGTGGGGATAAAGTGCATAGCGTATTACGTGTATGCCGACACGTGGATCATCTGACTGGTCTGTCCATTGATCTTGCCTAGGCATATAAGGATATCCTCGTCTTGGACCCCTAAGTAACGTCATTCTGATGGTATTCCCTACCACGTCAAAGCCGTACTTGCAGTCATTGAGTAAGGCTACACCATAATCTCCCTCCTCAGTATCCATATTAACCCAATAAAGGGCTGGTACCTCGAACTTGGCCCTATCAGCTGGCTCCCATGCCCTCCTTGGCATCTCCATCTGCTTAGGAGGCGACTCCTCATAGACATATTGGTAGCGCTGTATAGCTCCGAATGGAATGCTATATGTGGCCCAATGATTCCTGAAGCTCAGGGGAAAAGCCACTTTAGCTGTTCTATACCTCTCGTGCCAATCCACCTTCATAAGGAAATCGACCCTAGGGATCCCCTGATAGAGGATTATGTACTGCTCGAATGTGGACTTCCCATATCTCTTGACTACCCTGATGATCCCTCTGACAGGCCCCTTCTCCACTACGCTTACTTCCTCAGCTTTGCCTAGCTCAACGAGGGAGCCTAGGTACATGTTCCACGCGGGCTCGCCTGCAGGGGCATTAGGAGGACGATCCTCATATAGCTGTACGATGTTGCCTCTACCCGATGAGTCCAGGACCTCCCTTCTGTTGATCTTATCGTAAACCCTACTTAGACATCCGCTTTCTCCATTTATCTCCACACGCAGGTACTCGTTCTCGAGGAAGTACTCTTCTACGCTTAACGTAGAGACGGCCTGTTTCGGTTCCTCAGACGGAATAACGCGGTATACCTTATATCCAAGCGAGGGTACGTCCCTCGCTATGAAGATCGCCTTTTTATCTCCGCCCTCCTCTACTATTTGCACTAGTACTTCCTTACCATATGGATCTATGACTTTAAAGCGCTCTAAGTTGCCAAGTTCCCTAATACTAAGCTCCACGATATCGCTTCTGCTCCAGGAGAGCGGATTAAATACTATTATCGGTATGCCATCGCCGCTCGTATCCACACGAGAGGCTATGGTGCTTAACGCCCTCTTAAGCACCTCGTATCCGACCTTATATATCTCCTTATAGTCCTCCTCTGCCTCCTTATATACCTCCTCTATTGAGGTTCCATCCAGGTTATCATGGACTTGATTGAGGAGTAGTCTCTTCCACGCGGAATTCAGTTCCTCCTGAGGGTATTTCATCCCGAGGATCATAGCTATCGAGGCGAACCTTTCAGCCGTTAGAAGGAGGCACTCGCACTTCCTGTTATGATACTTCACCTTTGCCTCAGTAGTGTACGTCCCCCTATGCGTCTTGACGTATAGTTCATCCCTCACCACGGGCACTTTTATCCTTTCTGCGATCTGCCTAATATTCTCGAACCATTGCTTGGCCGTGGAGAAGAACACTAGAGGGAAGTCTAATCGCTTCATAAGCCATAACGCATCCTTAATCATATCCTCGGTAGGCCCTCCTCCGTGATCTCCCCGGCCGAAGAGAACCAGAAGCTTATCTATACCGTGCTTCTCCTTGAGCTCTTCTAGCTGCCTTAATAGCCTAGTAGGGCGTATATCCTCCGAATAACTGCCTACCGTATGATATGCTAGGATCCTCGACCCATCAGGTGCCTCCCACCAGAATAAGTTATAAGGGAATGGTATCGGTGGCCTCATGCGCTCTATTTGCCACTTAAGCTTATGAGTTACGAAGTACTCTATGCCGCATTTCCTTAATATCTGAGGTAAGGTCCAGCAGAAGCCGAAACTATCAGGCAGCCATGCCACTTTAACATCCACGCCGAACTTCCTTAGGAAATACCTTTTACCGAAGAGATACTGCCTTACAAGGGATTCACCGCATGGGAGGTTGGCATTATGCTCCACCCATGCCCCTCCGACTATCTCCCATCTCCCTTCCTGGACCCTCTTCTTTATTTCCCTGAATATCTCTGGGTAGTGCTCCTCCATCCATTCATATAATTGCGCGCTACTCTGGGCATAACAGAATAATGAGTACTTATCCATTAGACTTAACACTGATCTGAACGTCCGGGGGCATATCTCGCGGATGGTCTCCTCACGCGTCCACAGCCATGATAGGTCTATATGGGCATGACCTACTAGGTAAACCTCATCGGGCATAGTGTTAACTCCACCGTTAAGAGGCTATAAGGTTTATTATGGCCTATTGGCGACCTCCGTGTCCATCTAAGATCGCGTTATCCGAAGGTTTGCCAGCTCCTCAGGACATCATTTACCTCCTTAAGACTCCTTACACGCCTCACTCTATCGTCCACCTCGCGGAGCCTCCTCGTCCACCTTCTGCATATGTGAATAGCCCAGCAGCCAACTCTCAACGCGGCCCTTACGTCATTCATCAGATCGCCTATTACCACCGTCTCCTCAGCTCTAAACCCTGTCCTATCAAGAACTATCCTTATCTGCTCCTCCCTTAAGGGGATGTCATCCCTTGTAACCTTCGCTAGGAATAGGGATCGCACTCCCAAATCATCAAGTATAGCGCTAGCTACCCTATCGCTCTGCAGGGTGACGAGACTAAGTCTATAATTCGAGCTAAGCTCCTTAAGCACTTTAGGGGAGTCGTCGAGTACCTTAACCTCGGTTAGGGCTTTAAGCTCGTGCTCTTCAACTATTGCTGAGACAACCTTGAAGAGCTCCTTATCCATCCAAATCTCACTGTATAACTTAACTATCGACCTAACCCGTCTTTGAAGCATCTCAGAAAGCTTCCTCCTTACATCACTCCATTTTACAGGTAGGAGGATCAACGTTCCATCAAGGTCGAATATCAGGTGTCGTATTCCCATCCTCTTCCCCATCATACTACCTTAGCTCGCTTTAAGTGTTTTCTCGAGAGGAGGATTAGCCAGTTCTGGAAGGTTGACCTTGACTTGTTCTCAATAGACTTGGAGAATCGAAGAGTTTCAATAGCAACTCCAAATGGTAGAGTAAAGGTAGGACTACTTCATGGAATCTCTCATGAGAAGTTCAGAAGAAATGGAAATTGATAACGTTACCTTCGGTACTATGAATGAAATGAAGAAGGTAGAGGCAAAGGAGAGAGTGATAAGGACAGTATACTTCTTAAAGAGGAGGCTTCAATCCAAGCCTAGGCTAAATGAGAAGTCTATACTAGCTAAATACAGAGGGAGCGGAGGATTAAGAAGATATACCTCCTCCATGAAAAGAGAAGGGAAGAATACCCACTACGAAAGTAGCGGATAGTCAGAACGGTTCGCGGATGGTATTGCTGTGGACGGTATATTCGTCATCCTAGGCAGGAATAACATACCAAAGGGAACCGGGACTCCATATGATATAGACAGGAATAAGCTATTCTCGATCGATTATGAAGTGGGGGAGATACTCGCTGTCATGGAGCCAAGGTATCAGATGGCGTGCTGTTGTAAGCCCATTATAGCCAAAGGCATGGTGGTAATATGTACTTGGTATAAGGATAGCGAGGACAACGAGTATCCGAGTTACTATTATTGCTGGAGAGTTAAGGTTAAGGAGGGAGGAAAACCTATTGATAAGGATGGCTTGGTGGTCTTCATCACGGAGGATACGGCACGGGATGTCTCACAGGCCTTAACTTAAAAGCGATTAAAGGGTAAAGCTTCAAAAAGCTGATGTATCTAATACTAGGCATAGCCTCTCACGATTCAGTACGGCTATACCGGAGAATATGTCAGCCTTATTAAGCATGCTAGGAAGAGGCTTAACTAACACATCCTTAAGGGAGTAGACCTCATCGACCTTAATTCCTATTAACCTCCCTTCCCTTCCACGCGCTACTACCGCATATCCTCCCCTCTCCCTCATGCCTGATATTTGACCTATGTTTATCACGGGTATAATTATGTCATCGAGTATGATGACAGTCGTCCCATTAATTGTTCTAACGTTATCCTCGGCGAGCCTAACTATCCTCACGACATCTGTGAGGGGTAACGCTATGTGAAGATCACCTATACGGGCTACAAGGACCCTCGTACCTATAACCGTCATGGATATTGGTACCCTTAAAGTAATTCTCGTCCCCCTTCCCTCTTCCGACCATACGTCCATGCTCCCACCGAGGCCCTCGAGCTTCGACTTTATCGCGCTTAAGCTCATTAGATGCCCACTCCCTTCTTGGCCTGAGAGGCCAGGCATCGTCAGGAGGGTTGTGAGGTCTACATTCGTACCCCACTCCTTGACTAACTCCTCGTTAAGTATCCCCTTCGTCATGGCCCGTTTGATGAGTTGTGTTGTGTTAATCCCACGTCCATCGTCCTCTACTTCAATGACAGCGTAGTCCTTGTCCCTCCATGCCCTAATCCTTATCGTTCCCACCCTAATCTTACCCTTTTTCATCCTCTCCTCTGGCTCCTCTATGCCGTGCATTATCGCGTTTCCTATTATCGAGAGTATCGGCTCCATTAGCTCATCTATTATGTTCTTGTCAAGCACTATGCCTCCTCCATCAATTATGAAATCTACCTCCTTGTCCTTAACCATTGCCTTAGCCACGCGTATAATGTCCATAAGGGCATCATCCAGCGAGATCAGCCTAATACGAGTGATCTGTCTGCTTAGTTCTTCTATGGTTCTGCACATCCATCCCCAATATTCGACATTCCATCCCTCCTCCTCGATAAGGGATCTTATGAGCAAGAGCTCCTTTACCAGGAGAAATAACTCGTCCAGCTTCTCTGCACTAATGGATAAGCTCTTCGTCTCCATATACCCCTTCGTCTCCTCATCCCTTAGGATCGTGTCAAGTAATCCCTTCCCCATAGGCAGGGATTCATCATCTAATAATTCCTTAGGCGGGGTTACCTCATTTACCACTATATCGTCCAAGCCAAGGGCGCTCCTGAATAGCTCAATCAACCGCTTAGCGTCAAGCTTAGAGACAACTAGAATCTCTATTTCGCCCTTAACATTGCCCCTCAATAGCTCGTCTCCGCTTGGTGTGATCTCTAGGGTCACCCCTATCTCCGTTAAGAGCTGTACTATTCTAATGCCGAGCATAGTCGTATTCATGATGCCCTTGTCATGTCCTATCCTGATTTCATAGACCGAGCCGCCCTCATCAAGGATTTCCCTTACCTTCGTCCTCTCATAAGGGGATAGGCTCTTCGTGTAGTTCATCATGGACAAAAATGAACGCTAAGGCAGATATTCTTAATTAAGGGAAGCGCTCTCTAGTTCCCCTCATAAGCTTCCAGCAATCGTGGATCTCATTTATACACGATCATGAAGAGCTAGTTTCTTGGGGTGAACTGCTTCATTATAACGCTATCTATGAATGGACATAAGTAAAGCTTAGCCCTCATAGAGCTCATGAAATTATGTTCAGTTTATTCAGCTAAACTTAAACACGAAGGGAGCACCTTAGCCCTCGGGCTAACATCTGAGTTGGCGATGTCTGAGGTCAGATCCCTGCTACTCGAGTTAGGAATTTCCTCCTCACCATGCGATTTTAAGGGCATATTGAGGCTCTTAGCGGAGGATCTAACCTTTCAAGATAACATGCCACGCTATATCAAGCTATCAAGGGATGTCATATCACCGGAAGCCCCCCTAGAAGCTCTCACTGATATAATAGACGAGAACTACGGATATGCGGTAGCTTACATACATGATGACTCAAGTGAGCAGGATGTAGCCCTCCTCCTCTCCAGCGATGTCGTGCTCATCCCAGTGAGGCTAGAAAGCGCTAGTATGCTCCATTCACGGAAGCTCATCTCCCTTTTAACCCGCTTTAGGGTAGCGGTTCTTCCAGTGTTATTCTCTCCATTCTACTATGAAGAGATAAGGGATCTGATGTCCACAATCTCCCAAATCCTGGGTAAAGAGGTGCCCTGTGTATTACCAATCGATGGGGAGGTAAGCTCGGCGTACGTGAGCGAGGTAATCCATCAGGGCCTCTTAAAGCCACTACTCAGGAGGATGAATGAGCTTTAATGATCTCATCCTCATCATGACCCCTTATTATAGTTAGTTACAAAGATATCAGAGGGTATCACATATGTTGACAGGGGACGTATTTGTTGACGCTTCCGCTCTAATTGGAGTCCTTGATAGAAGGATTTATGGGCAGTTCATCGAGCACCTCGGTAGGTGCATTTACGGTGGGATTTGGGTCGGTGAGAGATCCAAAATACCTAATGTGAAGG
>JAGGXX010000006.1 GCA_021162845.1 Thermoprotei archaeon
CCTGTCATCCAGAAGGCGACGGCCATCGCCACCGCTATAGCTACCGCGACTATGATCACGGTCGATATCACAGGGCTTATGCCCCTTTCATCCCTCAAGATCTTAGCCATTCCATTCACCTCGTGTTCTTTGTGAATTCCACATGGAAATACTTTACCTTGCAGGTTTTTACAAGGAGGTGAAAATATAGTAACTTTATAATTTAATTCGAGTTGTTAAATAAAATCGAGTAGTATAAGAGGATTAAATTTAAATTCCCCATTAAGAAATTATGCCCTGAGAAGTTACAGAGTTGATGTGCCTTGAAGCTTGAGGGGCTGGACGCCCTTGATATACGGATATTGGAAAACCTATATGAGACCACTAACATCTCGGAAATCGCTAGGCGCGTAGGCGCCTCTGATGAGACCGTACGAAGGCGAATTCAGAAGCTCTATCGATACGGGCGAATTATCGTTGAGCCTGATTACTTCGCCATGGGCCTTAGCTATGCCGCTTACATAGCCGATTGGCCTTCCAGTGATTCGGCGTTGAAATTGCTTGAGGAGTGTTATCTCAAGTCCATTACTAGGCTCATAACCCCTACTGGTCGTAAGATCTTCATCACGCTAATCCCTCCTTTACATCTAGAGAACGTGATGCAAGCCATAGTGGAAACATTGCTCGGACCTGGCACCTTCATCCCCCTAATGAACCCGGTAAAATGGAGGCCTTCTTACCTAGTGTTCAATGAGGAGAGGAAGGAACTTGTGTTCCCATGGGATGAAGCCCTTAAGATGTTGCTTAAGGGTAATGTAACCTTAAGGTTTCGAGGAAATTGCCGCCAGACGGTGATAGATCCAATAGATTTAGCTATATTAGAAGAGTTGCAGACCGACGCGCTTACCCCCCTAACTAGAGTAGCTAAGGAAAAGGGGGTTTACCAGCAGAAGCTATGGTATCACTATACGAAGCACGTGAAGCCCTTGATACGGTTTAACAATGTAAACATGGCCTTGATCCCTCCTAATAAGGTTCCGAGAATGTTGCACAAGATATCCTTCATAAACCATGAAATCCTTCACAGGTTCATAGGAGTGAACATATTAAATCCATTCTTCGTAGCCATATTACCATTTAGGTATTCGCCGGAGGCCTTCGTGATTACAGGGCTACCCAGCGATCAGATGCTGTGCTTCATTAAAGTGTTAAGCGAGCTTAGTGAAAATGGACTTGTGAAAAGTTATGAGTGGTTAGGCATAGTGGATCCGAGCTACCTGAGAGCCTATACCATACCAAGCGCGGACTTATTGGTAAACGGCAGGTGGATCATAAAGAAGTCCGTAATGGAAAAAGTCTTACCAAAAGCTATAGTTAAAATCCGTAAGGATAAATAAGTAAAAAAGATAAAATAGGAAAGACAGGGGATGCTCACCATGGGTCCGGGACTGTTATAGGCTTCATGCTGTCCTCTCCCCCCACCTTACTTTTTATTTATCCACGGGTATTATGGTCTCTCAGTTGTAATTTACTAATTCTTTATTTAAAAGCTTTTATGTCTACATGCATGCCGTACTCGCTAGTAACTACTCTAAAATTGACGTTCGTGTTACGTGAGGGCCGAGAAGGATAGTGAGGCCCCTACCTTCTCTCAGCACCCTCAAGTAGCTGTAGGAACTCCTCCCTTAACTTAACGAGCTTCTTCTTGTCTTCCCTAAACCGTACTATGATCCGCCTGTTCTCAAGCCTCCTCACCAGCCTGGAGACCTTGGCTTGTGAGAACCCCGTTCTCTCTGCTATCTCTGATTGGCTGAGTACATCTTGCGCTTCAATTAGGGTATCTATGATCTTCTTCTCGCTTGGGCTAAGCATGTGGAGTAGTTCTTCCTTAGTCCTAACGAACACTACTAACGGTATGCTAAACCTCGTAACTCCTACGATCACGAATAAGAGGCCTACTGATATGAGTATTGTCACACCCACTACTAGTATCGGGGGAGCTTGAGTCATAATGACTAAGAGAACTAAGCCGATCATCATCATTAGAGTGCCCACGAAGACTACTAACAGGTTCACTAGATCTTCAACTCTCTCCTTCAAGTTCACATCGAAGCCCCTACGAATGTCTAATTCATTAATAATTTTGAAACGCTCATAGATATATTTGTCTTGCCATCCCCCCTCTCCTATGTAAAGCTTTGTGCCCTTCTGCATAACCCTTATCTGCCATAGCGATAACTTGTAAAGACATATGGCATGGGATGTCCTCTTAATTAAGACTAGTAAAAAGCCTTCTCCGGATGATATAGAAAAGAGCACGCTTATGCTATTGAGGATGATCGAGAAACGCTACGCCCCTCCTATTAAGGGGAGCTCCTCGATCCTCATAAAGCCTAACGTGACCATGGATAAGCCGTGGGAAACGGGCGTGACCACATGCCCTTATGTCGTCAAAGGCCTCATAAGGTGGTGCATGGAAAAAGGGGCTGATGAGATCCTGATCGGCGAGGGATCTATGATAGGTGTGGATACTATGAAAGCCTTCGAGGTATGTGGCTTTATGGAGCTAGCCGATGAGCTAAGCGTAGGGCTTGTGGATTTGAATAGGGAACCCACCGTTAAGGTTAAGGTACCTAAGGGCATGGTCGTTAAGGAACTGCGCATAGCTAAGAGGATATTTGATGTTGACTTGTTAATAGACGTAGCCAAGTTAAAGACTCACATATTAACCCTAGTTAGCTTAGGGATGAAGAACCTGAAGGGCGTATTACCATATGAGGGTAAGAGGCTTCTTCATTTCCTGGGCCTTGAAGGGGGGATAGTAGATCTAAACTCCGTCGTGAAGCCGGATCTCGTGATCATAGAAGGGATAATAGGCCAAGAAGGGCTTGGCCCTCTTAGCGGAGACCCTGTAGAAGCCGATATCCTAATCGGTAGTAAAGGGGTCGTGGAGGTGGACGCCATCACATCTGCCCTCATGGGAATAGACCCATGGGAGGTCGCTCACCTCAAGTTAGCTCATCAGAAAGGGTTAGGCGATATAGACGTGAACCTCATAAAGGTTTATGGAAGCGAGCTAAGCGCCTTAAGACGGAAATTCAGAAGACCTTTCTCAAGTATGAGAAGGAAATACCCCGGCGTAGAGATAATTAATGGTGAGGCATGTAGTGGATGCATGGGCGCTATCATGGTGGCTCTCAATAGGATGCAGAGAAGCGGTGAGCTAACAGCCTTGATGAGATCGTATGGTGGCTTAACGATAATAGTAGGTCCTAGAGCTACGCCTCCTAGAAAGTACAAGGGCCTCTTAGTCGTGTGTGGCAAGTGCCTATTAAGGTTCAGGGACAAGGGCGTCTTCATACCCGGCTGTCCGCCACAGGGTCTGCTAGTAAGGGATCTGTTAAGAATGAGGCTAGGGCTCAAGCCTCTATACACGAATGAGAGCCTCCTCAAGGAGGCAGAGAGAGCATATGGTATAGGTTAGATATAGGCATGAGACTCAGGGATAGAGCCCTAAACGGTCGATCTTATGAACATAACGTCGGAGGACACATTCCAAACGACATTAACTAACAGGTCTTCGATACCATTAAGTTATATCCTTACCGAAGGAGGACAGAAGCCTATTTTAATTACTACGTCTATTATAGGTAGCCGTATTGGGCGTAGACGAGGTAATGTGAATTGAACGCATTATTTAAGGATAAGTGTTGCTTCTCACGATGTCATGAGAAGTCCGAGCTGACGATAGTAATAGGGGGTAAGGGCTACCGTATGTGCAGGCAACATTACATGATGGTGATTCGGCTATTGAACAAGCTATGCGAAAGGCTTGGTGAAGGTAGCTTACATGACCTTAAGGTCTATGAGAAGAACGGCTATGTGACGACCATTCGAACTCGTAAAGAGCATTCCAAGTCGTCAAGATCTATGGGAAAAACGAAGAAGTAATGGTGTTGAGTAAACGTATACCCTACTGAGGCATTTAGCCGAACACAAGCGCATAGTTAAAGTAATGCCTCATCACTGACTCCTCATAAACGCCCGTTTTTAACATTACCACGTATCTCTTCTGAAACCCAGGAAGGCCAGCCAATAGCCTCCTAAAGGCCTCATTTTCCCTTAAAAAGAAATACATGACTTACGCCCTCTGCAATATGTAGTACATTGAGGGCCACGTTTTCCCTATTTCAAACCTCAGCGTCCCCTCCTCGTATTCCGTCGGAATAGTGCCTGTATAGAAGCCCTCCGGGTTGACCGACCATACCCTGAGCCTATATATAGTGGCTAGCTCGATGACAGCCTCAATGGGCTCGATCAATATAGGGCCGTGTCCGACATCGATAGGATACGTGTGTTCTGCATCATATCTAGCACCGGTGTTATCTGCCCTTCCAACCGCTGTTAAAAGGAGGTGTGTTGATTCGCTTATGGGCTTATCCGTCAATGAGCTTAAGGCGATCGTTGCAAACCGCGTCGTTACCTTTAACTTCAAGCCTTTAAGGGCTATCTCCCCTACTTCACCTAAGAAGCCATAAGCGGCCTTAGTGTAAGGCGTATCGATCCAGCCATATCCCTTCCTCCAGTTACGATATAACTGCCCCGTGTCTGAGCTTACATCCTCATCGCATTCGACGACTAACGTGGTATCCGTCGGCGAAATCACTTTGTCTACAGTGGGAGTCTGTCCGGGTAGTATCATACCGACCCTATGCCTCTCAGATATGGTCGTCAAAGCGATCACCCCTGATCCCGGATGTCCATAAGCCATGGACTTCAGGGGTTTGAATATCATATCCTCCGGTATTTGGATTCCAATGGTTCTTCGAGCGGTCCTAACGTCCCCTCGTCGGAATAACAGGGCGGCGTGATAGAAGAGTCCGAACTTCGCGGGATCGATAAATGGCGCCTCGAATAGGACCCTATGCTTTCCGCCTCCCATGACCACGCCTCCCATGTGATCCACCGGCCCCGAATAGCGATATCTGTATGTATGGAGGATCACGCCGCTCCAGCCCTGAAACGCCGCAACTGCTGCCACTAATAGTGGGCTTTCAGCACGCCACTCGTTCGGCCACGGCTCATCCCACTCCGAGACTATGAACGGCCTATCCAGGAGCCTATTGAAGGATAACCTTCCAAAGATATCCCTTTTTCTAACCATGGGCTTGTTCTCTCCCCAACCCCAATAACAATGGGAATCCGTGTAATCGCAAACGGTTAGGCTGTAGAGCAGGCCTAGACATCGGCTCCAATTGGTCCCAGTTATGGGTATCTTTACCCCGATTTCACGAAGGAATTTTATCATCTCCTTATAGTAGTTCTGCGTTATCTCGGCGAAAAATCGCAGGAGCGGCTCAGTAGGCTTAGTGAAATCAATTCTTCCTTTTCCAACCTTTATGCCGTGCTCTTCTGCCCACGCCCGATATCGCTCCTCAAGCCTAGATCTGTAAGGTTCGAGCGTTACCTGTTGTGTGAATAGATCGCATTCGTTGACGATCTCCATGAGCGCGATTGCGGGGTCGTCCTTATACGCTAATCCCGTGTAGGGATTAACGTGCGTCCAAAGATCATAGCTGAATTTCTTCTGTAGTTCTATGAGTCTCGGATCAAAGCAAGCGTATGGCTTAGCCGCTTCACCTAGGTCATCGACGGCATCTACGCCGTCACCGGGCTTAAACTTGCGATAAGTTAGTTGGTCCAAGTAGATGTAAATTCCCTCTTTCTTCAGACAGTAAATTAAGTAGTCGAGTCTATCTAGGCTCCTGGGATCAAAGCTCAGTGTGTTATCAAGCGGCTTACCCTTAGTGAACTGAAAGATGTTTGGCGTGGACCACTCAGCATCGAGTTGGTGGGTTCTAACCATGTTTACGCCGAACTTCGCTAGCCTCCGGGCAACCTTTTCGGCTAATTCATGCGGCGGGAAATTAGCTGCGGCATTGAGACAGGTCCCCCAGAACCTGGCTTCAGTACCGTCTTCGAATACGAACTTATCGCCTCTAACAGTGAGGAAACCATGTATGCCAGCAGGCTTTTCCTTTTCATATAGGAAGGATAAGTCTAACGGGGCATCATCCCATGGATACTCAAAGGGTATCCATTTAGGTTTATCATCAGGCTTTTCATTCATTTATAGTTCCCGAGTAAAAATACGAGACTTATCAAATTATCCCTATCCAGAGCTGTAGGATGACTTCTCTTGTTAATGACGAAAAGTGACCATCTCGAAGTTAGCGCTCTGCTCCCGTAACCATGTTCTCGTGCCTTAACAATTAGTTGTAAGCCTCTGAGGTTCTCTCAAGAGCTAAAAGGAGGCTTTCGTTAAATGTGAGGAAAGAGCTCTTGAGGAGGCCGAGAAACTATGGCGTTAACGCTCATTTAGTAAAGTCCTAGCGCTTAAATATGCACTGATCCGCCTACGATATGGTGGGAAACGATGATCAGGATAGGTTTTATCGGATGCGGAAGCATCAGCCATACTCATGTCATGAGGCTCTCCCTTCTACAGGATGGGGAGGCAGAGATCGTCGGTCTCTGTGACGTAAACTTAGAAAACGCGAAGAGGTTGTCCAAGCTCGTCAAAAAGTTCCGTAATATATCTCCACGGTTTCCACATGAGCCTTCTATTTTCAAAGAACCCGTTAAGATGCTTGAAACCTTGGACTTAGATGCAGTAATCGTATGCACCCCGCATACGCTACATTACAGACATGTCATGGCGGCACTTGAAAGGAACCTACATGTCTTAGTAGAGAAGCCTATGGCAGTAAACCTAAAGGAAGCTATCGAAATGCGAGACGAGACGGAAAGCAGAGGTCTAATCCTCGCTGTGGGTTATCAGAGGCATTTTCAGCCGGAGTACTTCTACGCAAGGGAGGTCATAAAGTCTGGAAAGTTAGGGGAGCCCCACTTCGTGATAGCATGGCTTACCCAGGACTTAAGGAGGGCTATTGGAACGCGGACTTGGTATCTCGATCCCTCATTAGCTGGTGGAGGCCAGCTTATCTGCTCTGGGACCCATATAACTGATATAGTGTTATGGGTTGTGGACTCTGAGCCAAAGAGAGTTAAGGCCTTCATGGATAAAGAGGGCGCAAATGTTGAGATATATGTAAGCCTCTCGGTTCTCTTAGCGAATGGGGCTTTAGCGAGCATCTCCATCTTAGGAGATGCACCTGAGAAAGCGATCAAAGAGGAGCTGAGAGTATGGTGTAGCAAGGGGGCGGTTTACGTTAAGGATGGCAGAGTATGGATTCACGAGAAAGGGGGATACTTATCAGAGGTACCGCGTGAACTCTTGCCGAGGCCGAGCCCAAACCCTGATGTGAATTTCGTAAGGGCAATCATGGGAAAGGAGGAGTGCCTCGTCCCAGCCTCCTGCGGAGTTAACGCGGCTAAACTTGAACAAATGGCCTACGAAGACGCTAGACCGATACCCAGCAATCTTAAGCCCGCCACAGTCTAAGCCGATGGGGATATAGCGCTGGATAGGGTTTCCCCTCTGATACGTAAAGGTTTCGATCTAGCACGTCAATAGACCGGAATTTCCCATAGAAACAACTAGTAAGTTGAACTTTTATTAATTCATTTTATGAAATGGGAAATATATGTTGAGATGTGGTTCGGCCAAAGTCGATATCACTCCCGCCGTGGGAACGGAACTTTGTGGGCATTTCAGATCGGATCTCAGGTCGATTGGGATACATAGTAATCTATATGCAAGGGCTTTGGTGCTGGATGATGGCGAGAACAAAGCCGTTCTCGTATCATGTGATCTCTTAGGTGTAACCTCTACTCTTGTAGCCTCTGCTAGAAGGAGAATTGAGGAGTTGACGGGAATTAAGGGTAGGGATGTATTGATTGCTTGTACTCATACGCACTCAGGGCCAGGAAGTATGCCCTGTAGGGTCGTAGGTAGGAGCGATGAAGCATATCAGGATCAGTTAGTAAAGAAGATAGCTGGAGCCGTTTATCTCGCTTTAAGGAATATGAAGGAGGCGAGCATAGGTCTCGGTGTTGGAACCGAGGATTTAGCTGTAAGCAGGAGGGTAAGGTGGCCGGACGGGAGTATCAGATTCGACTGGCTAGATCCCAACACTCCTCCAAAGGAGCTCATCGACAAGGAGCTTAAAGTCCTAACCATAAGGGACATGTCCATGAAGACGATAGCTGTTATAATTAACTTCGCGTGTCATCCGGTTACTATCGGAGGAAAAGCATTCAACTTGATCTCATCCGATTTCCCCGGGATCGCCACTATGTTAATAGAGAAGATTAAGGGAGACGATGTAGTTGCCATGTTCTTCAACGGTGCCTTCGGCGATACTCACCCAAGAAAGGATATAGTGCCCGGATATAACTACCTTTCGGAGATTAAGGGGGACGAGCTCACGATGACGCTCGGAAACATCCTCGGAGCAGCTGCTCTGAGAATTTCCGAGATGACGCGAGCTCATTCGGACGTTACAATCCAAGTATGTTCTGAAAATGTTAGGGTACCACTTGAGAAAATGCCATCTGAAGAGGAACTCAAGGACTGTTTAAGAAGGGAGAGGCCAAAGCTCGAAGAACTTATGAGGATAGGAGCACCCAGACGCAAATGGTGGTGGCTTAAGCAGAAGCTGGACTGGTACCAGTACCTTCTCGACTTATATGGGCAGGGAAAGCGATTCGAGGAATGGGAAGACCTGGAAGTCCAGGTAATAAGAATTGGGGACATATACATAGTCGGCCTTCCAGGCGAGATATTCAGCCATATCGGCCTTGAAATAAAGAGACGTGCACGTGAAAAGGGATTAGATAAAGTTCTCGTATTTGCGCTAGCTAACGGGAATCCAGGATACATACCCGCTGAACATGACTATACTATTGCGCCTATCGGAAAACGTGGCTATGAATTAGAGTACTCTTACATGCTTTACGGGCGTCCATTAGTCGGCCCTGGGACGGCGACCCTATTAATCGAAACGGCCGTGAGCCTAATCGATAAGCTTGCAAAGGGCGAATGAGCAGTGTCACCTTTAAGCATCACATCTGGGGCAGTGCTATCAGGAAATCATGCTGTCTAAGGGATCCGTTTATCCCATCATACTGGCTATATCAATCTCAGCCTTGGCCTTGCTAAGGGAAGCGCACAGAGCTTAGGTAAGATTTATATTTGTAAATATCTTTACATTTGCCATCGCTTCGAACATGGTGAAGGTAGTGTGCTTCGTGCCCTTATTCG
>JAGGXX010000010.1 GCA_021162845.1 Thermoprotei archaeon
CTATTGTAACTTCGAATGGAATACTAAAGCCTTTCCGGATCCAGAGGATATGCTGAAGAAGCTAAGGAAGCTTGGTTTTAAGGTATGTCTATGGGAGCAACCTTATGTTCCTAAGGGTACTAAGATGTATGAGGAAGGTATTAAAGGAGGCTATTTTCTCAAGGATGAAGAAGGAAACGTGATACATATAGTCGATTTCACTTTAAACGAGGTAGCTATAGTCGACTTCACAAACCCTGAAGCTAGAAGATGGTATAAGGACAAACATCTAAAGCTCTTTAAGATGGGGGTCTCCGTGTTTAAGTGTGACATGGGAGAAGCCGTTCCAGAGGGTGCCGTCTTCTATAATGGGAAAAAAGGCATAGAGATGCACAATCTTTATCCCCTTTATTATCAGGGTGCAGTATTTGAAGCTGCCGAAGAATATTTTGGCAAAGGAAATGCCTTAGTATGGGGCCGCTCTGGGTGCACTGGGATACAAAGGTATCCAGTTCAGTGGAGCGGGGATAGTCACACTACATTTGAGGATATGGCATGCGTGCTTCGAGGCGGACTTAGTTATTCTATGTCTGGCGTACCATTCTGGAGCCATGACATAGGTGGCTTTCAAGGCTCTAAACCGAGCCCAACTCTCTATGTAAGATGGGCTCAATGGGGACTTTTAAGTTCTCACGCTAGATGTCATGGTACTACACCCAGAGAACCATGGGAATATGGTGAGAATGCCCTAAAAATCTTCAGGAAATTCGCTTATCTTAGGTATAGTCTTCTGCCATACATATACTCTTGTGCTTATGAGTCCGCTAGATCAGGATTACCCTTAGTAAGACCCCTAATACTGGAGTACGAAAATGACCCCAATGTGAGGAAGATTGATTTGGAATACCTATTCGGTCCAAACTTACTTGTTATCCCAGTCTTTAATGAAGAAGGATATGTAGAATACTACCTACCACTGGGTACCTGGTTGAATTGGTGGGACAGAGGCTTAGTGCAAGGAGGCGTTTGGAGAAGGGAGAAAGTGCCTCTAGATCGCATACCGCTCTTCGTTAGGGAAAACTCTTTAATACCGAGGATAAACCCCATGAACTACGTAGGGGAGAGGAGAGTTAAAGAAGTAAGACTTGAAGTGTTTCTTAAGGATAAAGCGCATTTCCATTATTTCTTCGATGGAGAGAGCTTTCCCATAGAGGCTTGGAGGGAAGAAAGCGAAGTGAACTTAAGGATAGGCCCTTCGAAGAAGATATGGCATATACTCCTCTATGAAGAGGAGGAGCCATATTATATCAATTGTGAGGGGGGCGAACTCATATCTCGTAATTATGATGAAAAGTCAGCATGTATAAAGCTAACTATAGTGCCACAGGAGCGCAAATGTTTAATTAAAATAAGAGAGAAATCTGACTCGTAGAAATGAGTATGGTCATAGTAAATAAGCCTTCTATAGGAGGAGAAGCTATGTGATACAAACAGAGCATCGAAAGGTAGATATGGTCATTAAGCGACTCGAGGCATTCTGGAATGATGAGATAACATACATCCCAGTAGTAATAAGAGTGAATCCTAAGTTAAACGTCTCATACAAGGAATATCTGCTCTCAAATGAGGCTCAACTTAAACATCAACTGCATAGTGTTTCCCTCTCCTTAAGGGTTGGGAGTGATTATGTGCCGAACTTGTGGCCATATATGGGTACTGGCGTTTATGCCAGCGCCTTTGGTTGTGAAATCATCTTCCCAGATAACACGGATCCTTGGACCAAACCGGTGATAAAGACGCCAGAGGACGTATACTCGCTAGAGTATAGTCTAGAAAAAGGTTTACTGCCATTAGTATTACGCAGGATTAAATTTTTCCTAAGAGAGACTAAAGGCGAAATACCCATAAGACTGACTGATACCCAAGATCCTATTGATACCGCCGCCTTAATGTGGTCCCAAGGAGGGCTCATAAAAGCTATGCTCACTAACCCTAAGGAAGTCCACTACCTTCTAGGGCGCATAACGGAGCTCATCATCGAGTTTTCAAAAAAATTCAGATGGAGCTGATAGGTTCTGAGAACTTCTTCTGGCCTGGCCACCTCTTCTCTTGGGCACCCCCAAACTCGGGCATAAGCGTTAGTAATGATATGGTCATGGTTCTATCCCCTAAGCTTTACAAGGAGTTCGCACTACCATACTTAAACAGGATCGCTAAGGAGTTTGGGGGGCTCTTCCTACACTCCTGCGGCGATTACTCCCATAACCTAGAGAACGTGCTTTCAATATACAATCTCAGAGCCATAGACATTCACAGCTATCCAGAGGTGAATTTTAGGAGGGTATGTGAGATCGTGGGTAGGAAGGCGATACTACATATAACGCCAGGTCTCAATTGGAAGAGGGAAATCAGAGACTATGAGTTGTTGTGGAAGCTAACAGCTAGGGATGTAGCTGAGTATAACGTAAAGGCGATGCTAGTTGATGAGGTTTCATCAGTAGATGAGGGCAAGGATAAACTCAAACAAATAAGAGGGATCCTTGAAAAGGTTGGCTCTTAATGGAAAAGAAATGAAAAACTAAGAAAATTATTGGCTCATCTTACTGGTAGTCTAATACTAACATACAGAATGTCCTCACTGTTGGAACTTGTACGACTATATACTTCCCATCTAACTCAAATGGGATCGTCTTTTCCTCGGGTAATAGACGAACTCTTAGAGGGCGTCCTTTGACTCTGCTTTTATGGTGATGTCATCGACTGGAATGTTAGGTAATCCTATCATGTAGTGAATTATTTCGCTTATTTAATACTGATAAAATGTAAAAACCCATACGTTACTGGGGTGTGCGCAGGTATTATCCTACTATCATAAACTTTATTGGTTTAGGTAATTGTACTTGGCTTGTTTGCCTACTATAACTTGATTTCTAAAGGAATACTGCCTCCAACCAACACTTACCAGCATGACATGTTTGTTAAAATTAAAATTTAAATAAGATCTTTTCGAGAATATTTTCGGTGATTAGGTTGAGCGAGAAAACTAGGAGGAGGCGGTTTTTAGCGCCAAATGCCAAGGTTTACTATAAGGGTGAGTGGGTTAAAGTATCAGAACTACCAATAAAAAGCGAGAGCAAGTACGATATTGCCAGGCGCGAGTTAACTCGCAGGGTTATCGAGGAAGTATTAAAATCACTAGATTCCGGTATTAGTAGGGGTAGGCTTGTTAAACTAGCTAGGGAGGTCTCCTCGGAGATTGGTCTTAGGCGTAAGGTTAACCCATACTTCCTGATCAGGGAGGGGGTTCTTGGTAGGGTTAGGGGTGCTAGGCATTACTTCCTAACCGAGAAGGCAAGAGAATTATTCCCGGAATTATTCAAAGAATAAAGAAATCCCGTTTTAGATTTCTGGTGTTCTGAGGGCTTCCTCCAGCTCGTGCAGGACTCTCTCTACCCTCCTCCTATCCTCTCCCCCAACCATCTCTAGAATCCCCCTTAGGGTCTTGTAGTCCTCTATCAGATCCTTTTTGAAGCACCTGTAAATCTCAAGCCTAGCCAGTATATTCCTTAGGTTGCTTTCTTCCATAATCATCCTCTTCTATTCTCAGTTTTAGAAAGATTATTATTATTATTCTTTTTTAGTTTGCATTTTAGCTCTTGGTACTCTTTGATGAACTTCCTTCCCTTCTCGGTCGTGTGGTAAGCATCCCCCCTAAGCGCGAGCATGCGCGATGATAGTAGTAGCTCCAGGTACTCCTTTAGCTGCCTGTAGCTTAGGTTTGCCTCGTACATTATCCTGGTCTTCCTAGCCCCGCCTAGCGCCACGCGCAGTATGTCGTGCACTATGTCTAGGTAGCTCCTCCTACTGGGCATGGTTTTCGCCTATCTTCTCCTTGAGCTCCTTTGCTATCCCCCATAGTGGTGATGTTGAGTGTACTATGTACCTGGCCCTCCTGCCTTCCCTCCAGTACTCTACCATGCCCTTTTCTAGCAGGGTGTCTATCACGTACTTGACTACGGTTAGTGTTATCGGCTTTGTGTCTAGGCCGGCGCGCCTGGCTACCTTCTTGCGCGAGAATGTCATGCATGAGCCCCTCGTGCTCGCTATCATCTCTAGTATTGTCCTGTAGATTAGGTCCTCTATTGACTGCACTCTGCCCCCCTCCTCGTCACGTATATGCTCATTGCCTTGTCTGGGATCAGCTTCCTTGCTGGGCCTGGCATGACGCTTATGCTGACCTTGCAGTTCGGGTATGCTAGGTCTAGCCTGACTGGCGTCCCGTCGCCTACCTTCTCCCATTTATACCATTCTGGTCTTCCGAATGCCTTGGCTACTGCCCTGGCCACCCTGGCTAGGTCTGACATTTGTTTTGGGTCTGTGGAGAACGTGTGCCACCATAGTTCTACCCCGTTCTTCGCAACGTGCTTGAGCTCTACCCCTAGCTCTTTCGCGAGTAGTCCTACCCTGTCCTCTAGGGTTACTTCCCTCTTGCCGATCCTCCTCACTAGTCTCAGGTCCTTGTGTGCTTGCTGGCATGTGCTTAGTAGTTGGTTGAAGGTGTATTTCCCGCGCTTGAGTTTGCTTATCCTTTCGGCTGCTAGCCCGTGTGCTTCGGCTATTTCCTCGTTAGGTCTACTGGGTGCATCCCGCATATCTCTACTATTGCCATTATGAAGCCCTTCTCCCCAGAACCCTCACGGGGTTAAAACCTGAATATTTCGTGTTTAAGGTTGTAGAGGCGATGAATACATGCAGAGAGCGCGGCTCTAGAATGTTCTCACGTGTGATGGATGTTAAGGAGGACGACTCCAGCTACTGTGAGCACTGATGTTCTAAGTATGGTAGGATGTGCGGCTTTCCTATTTTATCAAATGATGATTAAACTCATGGCCCCACGATGGAAAGCGCAGATGAGGAGAGGAGGTGCCATGAACGGAGACGGGACTAGCGGTATGCTCCCGGTGAACCCTAGGGAAGTCGAAGCTAATATGTCCTGAAGTGGAGGCGTATCCACCAATATCTACTTCCACTTAATCCTTTATGATTATGGTAATGCGCGGATTCCTCAGCTCCTTGGGAAGTAATATGCTCAGTAACCCTTCCTCTACGCTAAAGGCATGTGCTTTTCCGTTCACGAGGACTTTGTCCACCTCGCGTTCTATGTAGGCCAGGAATGTCCCTCCTTCTACTAAGTCAATCTCTAACGTGCCATCGCGATACCTGACGTCCCTTATAGCCTTAGGAGCTATGAAGACATCTATGATCCCAATGGGCGCGAATCCGTTAACTATGGGCGATATTATCAATAGTTCGCAGTCGAGTTCATCAAGCTCCACCTCAATATTACCAGTACCTTCTATGACATCTAAACGACCGCCGAAATATCGGTATACTGCATATCGCTTGTCCTCATCGAGCATGGCATCCTTAGGTGATATGATGGCCTTCTCCTTGACGCCATCTTTATTGATATTGAAGACCGCAATCAATCCTACATCCTTAACTCTATTGAAGACCTTGAGCGGATATGATTCGTTATATGGATCTCGAAAGATGCAGTCCTCGGTCGGAAGCGCTGGCCGATCCGGCCTGGGTATGCGCCCATCGCTGAACGCTAACTTCCTAGCGAGCTCGGCGTTAACCATTCCAGGTCTATCGGTCAGGTAGATGGGGCCTCCGCTTATGGCCCTCATAAGGGCGTGGGGCCTCGCGTATGGATCATGGCTTTGGAACATGTCGTAATCCGGTGTCGTCAGCTGGCTATACCATAAGGAGTTGTACGCGCAGTACATGAGGTGTAGCTTTGCCCCTCCCTTCCACATGGGTATGTAGTCCATGCATACCCTAGACACGTTCGTGCTCAACCAGTGGTAGAAGTCCTCCGGAGCCATGCACATGCAGTTTATGACCGCGAAGCCATGGCATTTAGCCGCCGACTGCATGGCGTAGAGCAGGGCCTTAGCGGCCTCGCCTATGGGCATTTTCCCCTCGACGTACTTAGCTATGTCGTACTGGTTATCCACCTTAATGAAGTCTATACCAGCCCTCCTCAGCACGTCATAGTAGTCGAAGTAGAACTTGAAGCACCTGAGATCCCTCGGATCGGGTACCCACCTGCCATCACTACCCTCCATTAGAGGGTAGTCCTTAAAGGACTCCGGGTCCAAGCCGGCCCAGAACCCCTGCAGTGTATGCCAGACGCCTACGTACTTTACGCTGTACTTCTCCTTAAGTTCCTTAACGGTCGCCTCCAGCCCCCTCGGGAACTTCTCCCTATCAGCATCGAATGACATCAGCCTATTATCCGAGGTGTGCTGCCAGCCGGCGTCTATCAGGAAGAACCTGACCGGAACTCGCTTCTCGTTGAATTCCCTAGCGATCTCCAAAAGGCCTTTCTCATCGACGTCGTTCAGGAAGGCGTTCCACGAACACCAGCCAAGGTACTCGAATACGGCCGGGTAGGGCTTATCCTTGCGCAGCTTAGTGGACTTGCTTATCGATACGTAGGTGGAGTACGCCTTTTCCACTGCCCTATAGGGATCCTCGTCGAAGGCTATGACGGCTAACGGTATCCGTGCATAGGTCCTATAGGGATGATGGCTGATAGCGTCTACGTACAGGGATCTGCCATTACCCCTGATGAAGGATCTGACGCCCTCATGGCATACCGAGATGAGGGCTACCTTCATGTCATCACGATATCTCATCAGGAGGAAGGACGTGAAGGGAGGAACGCTTCTCCAGTCCCTTAACATCACGGGATAGGCCGGAGGGGAGTACTCGAGCTTTCCAGGCCCCACAGGCTCCGCTCCCATGATGCCCGCCGGATAAGGGGGATTATCCTCAGGCGGCTCACACCTGGGCTCCGTGCCCATCGCTAAGCCACGGGTGTAATACCTGAAGGCCTTGGCGATCAGCTCCCGGCTTCTGTAATTACAGGAGCAGAGGGCAGAGCTAAAATACGGGACATCCCTTATGCGCAACGTAGCTACGGGATCCTCTAGTGGGGGACGATTAAGCCCATTCTCCAGCTCGATGTATATCGATGAGTCCCTGTATACCCATAGCATGCCCTTACATTCGAGGACCGTGTCCCCAAGCTGGTATCTCAACGCTAAATTCATATAATCATCGCCTCCTTCGAAGGCCTTGGCTCCCTTGAACCGTAGGGCTCTGGTAATTGAGCTCAAGAATCTGCCATCGACCTTTACCAGTAAGGACGCCTCTTCTATCCTAGGCATGCCCTTATAGGATATATCTAGCGTGCCCCGAAGGTCATCAACACTGATGGTTACATCGCCCTTCTCAAAGAGAACCATATCACGATCCCTAAATTAGAGTTGGGGCTTAGGGATATAACCTCGCATGCTCTCCGGAAGCCTGAGGGACATGCGCTTGATACGCGCTAATCCCTCCCTAGTCTCACTTCACATTATCCGTGGAAGCCCGATCCTCATCCATGGATCCTCTGCTTTTAGTACGGAGGCCTCAATGGACGACACGTCAGATACCTTGGGGTTTTACGGGACCATACCGTACGTAATCGATGGCACGACTTGCGGAAGGCTAAGTATATAACAAGCCCAAGATATCGTTTAAACGGGTTCGCTTAATGAAGGAGGCAGTGGCTGAAACGCTATTGAGTACCGTCCTCGGAGAGGCCGTTAAGCGTATTGCTAGGAAGGTTGCTTCTGGTAAGAGGCTTAGCGATAGCGAAGTCATGATCCTACTATTAGACCAAATGAACAAGAGGATAGAGGAGAGATTCAACGCAATAGATGCAAAGTTCAATACAATGGAGGCCAGATTTAACGCAATAGACATTAGATTTAATGATCTTAAGGCATATATAGATACTAAATTTAACGATCTTAAGGATTATGTCGATAGCAGGCTTATGGAGATGAGCAAGAGGATAGATGATTTGAGCAGGCTCATCCAGGCTATGAACATAGAAGTGTCTTCGATAAAGACGGACATAATAAAAATACTAAAAGAAGGAAGGTAAGCTTATAGAGATTATTCGCTTATTTAGGTGTCTAAGGGATTTTGGAACCTATGAGAACGACTTTATGATATTAAAGATATGTTGGCAGGGCGATTAATCTATCCTAATAACTACGCTATAAGCGAGAATGAGCTATTAGTATGTAAGCTAGCCGGGCGGATGCTAAGGTGATCTAGTTGGCCTGTAATAGTCCTTAGTTGCCTTCAAGATCCATATGTCCTTTTTCTTAGCCTCCTCGATTAGCTCTGGCATGGGTAAACAGACGTATATTATCGGTATTATCCTCTTCCTCAACCTCTCCGGATATTTACTCCTGAGTACCTCAATCTTCCTTAGAAGCTCATGAACTATCCCAACTCCTCCCCTAACAGTAGCCTCTCCGATCACGCACACTTCATCCGAGGTCCCGTAAATGTTCAGCTCTAGATCGGGTAGGACGAGGGAGTCCACCTCTATGTCTAAGCCCAGATCCGTTTTGAGCCTGTGCCTTATGATGGATCTAGCCTCCTCCTCTATGTCAACTGTGAGCTTCTCGAGGGTCCTTTCAACTCTGTTAAGCCTGAGGTTCACAGTCCTGAACATTTTATTGAAGTCTTCCCTTAGCGTGATAAAGTCCTCTCTTAGCATGTTGAAATCCTTCCTTAGCATGATGAAGTCTTCCCTTAACCTGTTAAAATCCTCCCTTAGCTTAGCGATCTCCATCCAGATCTTGGTCTGCTCCTTCCTGAGTTTGATCTGTTCCTCGCTTAAGGTATCCAGTCTCTTCAGTATCTCGGAGAGGCCTAGATAACCGGCGACGGCGTACCTGAACTCCAGATCCTTATCCAATAGCTCTAGGAATCGCTTTTTTAGGGGCTCCATCCGCGCACCAAAGTAGAGGGCTCGAGGAGGATACTTAAAGGTATCGAAGTGCCCTGAGCATCGGCTTGCTTGAGCGGTCGGCCGCCTAAATGGGGGGTTAAGGGACCGTTAACTCACATTACCGGTAGTCTAGTGCTAACATGCAGAACGTCTTCACCGTGGGGATCCTTATGACGGTGTATCCTCCATCTAGCTCGAATGGAATGGGCTTTTCCTCGGGTAATTGGCGGACTCTTAAGGGATGCCCCTCAGCCCTTACCCTCACGGTGATGTCATGGATCGGGACGTTCGGTACTCCTATCTCGGACTGGAAGTTGATCACGTTTATTATGTACCTCTTCTGCTCAAGGTCGTGGAACAGGAGGATCTCCACGCATTCAGGGGCCTCGGCTTCAAAGGAGAGCGGCTCCTTGATCAGAGACCTTATGATGTTCATGAAAACGGACCTATGTTTGACATATCGCGTCGCATAGGCCTCTATTGGAGCTGAACACCATATTATGATCCCTTTTCCAAGCCTCTTGCGGACTAATGCTGGGTAATCCGTCGGTATCCCCGGTGGGTTAGAATGGATTGATGCGAATTTCGATGCATCGTCCGGATCCGTATAGGGCAGGGTGATGGTCGCTAGGACCTCAGCATCGCTCTTCGGCGGGAGTTCGGCTAGTACCTGTGATCCGGGTATCGATAACGGGTACTGTGTGGTGATTCCCTTAAGTAGTGCCTGCCCCTCCTGAGTGGGCGCGATATACGTGAAGTCCTCCGTGGTTTCCCCTAGGTAATCGACGCCCAGCACTTTAGCTAATCCGGATCTCAAGGCGAACTTACTTGCGTATACGCTACCACCGTTGATCACGTACTCCCTTATGGCTTCCACTTCCTCATCGGACAAGCGTAGTACATTCGGTAATATGAGGACCTTGTGGCGTGACAGATCCTTTAGGTTCCTCTTAGATATTATGCCGAAGGGAATGTGGTGGGTTCTCAAGGCCTCGGTTGCCCCTAACGCGCTTTCCACGTGGGGTAATCTCGTGCCAGCGAAAGCTCTTGTAGAGGGTTTCCGGCCCTTCTCGGAGAAATCGAACTTCGAGTCAAAGCTGAAGTATATCGCGATGTCCTGGCAAAGCTCACCTTCGAGGAACTCCTCGTATCTGCTTAACCTCTCGTATATCCTGCCGATCAGCTCGTACCTCCTCTTGTCCAGAGTCCCTACTGGATCTATGGCGTCTATTATAAGGAAGGCACCCTGGTGGGCGAGCGTCATGAATGCCTGAGCCTCTATCAACGCCTCGGGCTTCACCGTCGTATGATCGGCTAGGCTGGGGAAACATATCGATGTCATGTACTCGAACGGCTTCCTAGGGGTGAGGTTATAGTATAACTTGCAAGCGAAGGACTGCTCCAATACGCCACCGTAGAAATCACCGCCCACGTAATCGCAATGCTCGGCCAGTCGCTCGGTCACCGCGAAGGTCCAAGGGGCGGCGATGGTCGAGTATTGATGTTCAACGGTAACCCCGGGCTTAAGCTTCTTCACGATGGACGTAACGAGAGCGGCGAATTCGAGCAACCATTCCTCCCGCTTATTCTGGAATAGGATCCAGTCCGGGTCATCCCAGTCAATGACCGTGGGAAGCTCCTTGCCAGTCTCCCCCTTGTATCTCCTCTTACAGTTCTGGCAGTAACATACAGTAGGCCAAAAGGTCATGTCAAAGAAGATGCCCTCAAAGTCGTAATTCTCGCATAGCTCCTCTATCTGGCTTACCACGAACTCGCGATATCCCGGAGCATTCGGGCAACAGACGCCATAACGCCCAGCACGTCCGGGATATTCCCTCGACGTCCTCCCCTCGATATCCACGATTCGCCACTCCGGATGCATCTCATACGCCCAGTTGTTGAAGATTAAACTGTAGTAGATGATTACGTCGATCCCCTCTTTATGGCATAACTCGATGATCTCCCCGAGGAAGTCCCTTCCTTTGAGCCCCTTATGCATGTGACCGGTCTTTGTCGGCCAATAGCAGTAACCGACATGGGAATTCGCGTAGATCATCGCCGACTTGACCCTTGCCTTTTTCAGCATTTCCACGTACTTCTTCGGATCTAGCCTAGACAGGAACTCCTCGTTCCACTCCTCGATATGCATATCAACGAGGTTCCGCCTATAACTTAGCTTATACCAGGGCCTACCTGGCATAGGGACACTTCGAGGCCTTACTCCTTAGGAGGGTGTTATTGAATATGATATAAAGCCCTTTCTCCCAAGAGAGGATCCGGGCTCTAGAAGAAGGGGCACGTTAGAGGTAAGGCTATGTGAGGGCGGGACGAAGTGCTTATTCCTCATTTTAAACCTCCATGGGCTCCTAGGGGATTAGTGATAAAAATTTATGATAAAATATCGTCGGCGTCATTCGAGGTATTTTATCTCAATGAAGAGCGCCCCGACTTCCTTCCCATCCCTACGTTGCCCGCCTAGAAACGTTTGTAAGCGGGCTGGGCCTGCCCTGAGATCGACATGGAACGTGACCGAGGTAGCACCTTCCTCAGTGGGCTCGCTTATCTCGATATCACCTATCTTAAGGCGAGCGATGCCCTGCTTTAGAGCCTTCAGCTCGTCCTCGGCTTGAGGGTGGCATTTGTAGAGGGTTATGCTATACCTGCCAGTCCGCGTAATGTAGATCTCCCAGTAGCCGTTCCCCTCGAGCTCTGTCCTGGCCTTTTCCACCACCATGTCCTGCCTCCACCAGAGCTTCGGAACTGGTACGTCCCACCAGTCATGACATGTCAGGAGTACGGGGTTCTCGCGTATCGACCCCACGTGAATCCTGACCGGATCCCGAAGGCCGGGCGATACGTCCCTCCACCATGCATCATATGCCTCACGCATCCGCTTGACAACCTCGGGGTGCTCATCCGCGATGTTAGTCGTCTCCCCCGGGTCTGTCTCTAGGTCATAGAGCTCATTCCAGTAGACCAGCTTATACCGTTGTGAGATCACGGCCCCGTTCCGGTATAGCTGCTCATCCGGTATATTGCCGCGCTGTATAAACAGGAAGCGATCGGGCCAGCTCGCCTCCTCGCCTCGGATGAGCGGTAATAGGCTCACCCCATCAAAAGATGCGCCCACGGGCTTGGGGATGCGACAGATGTCCAGTAGCGTGGGCAGGATATCTATGTAGGCAGCGATACGGTTCACATCCTTGGGCTCGAAGGCCTCAGGCCAGCGGAAAAAGCATGGCACCCGTATTCCCCCCTCGTACACCGTGCCCTTATGCGCGCGTAAACCTGCATTATAGTATTGAGGGCCGAAGAGGGGGGCAGCTGCGCCGTTATCGCTCATGAATATGACTAATGTCTTATCATCTAGCTCCAGCTCTTGGAGCTTTCTAACTAAACGCCCGACGTTGTAGTCTATGCTCGTCACCATAGCGTAATACCTGGCTAGGCGCTCCGGGAGGCCCATCCTCCTATAGGGCTCTACGTACTCCTCAGGAGCCTGAAGAGGGGTGTGGGGGGCGTTTGTGGGGATGTAGACGAAGAAAGGGCGATCCTTGTTCTCCTCGATGAACTTCATAGCGGCTTCAAAGAAGATATCAGTACAATAGCCCTCGAACCTCTTCCACCTGCCATTATGGCATAGAGCCGGATTGAAGTAGGTGTTGCCCCAAGCATCCGGGGTCTGCCCTATCCCGCCTCCTCCGTGGACCAGCGTCTCCTGGAATCCGCGATCCATGGCCCTAAGCGGGTAATTGTCCCCTAGGTGCCACTTGCCGAAGATACCCGTGCGATACCCAGCCATCGAGAATATCTCGGCGACCGTGTACTCATCGTGACGTAACAGCTCTCGCCCTCCTACGGTAGCTCGGATGCCTGAGCGGTACTCATAACGCCCAGTGAGCAGGCCAGCTCGTGTCGGCGAACATAGAGGGCTGGTGTAGAACCGCGTGAACCTTACGCTTTCCCTGTGAAATCGATCTAGGTTAGGGGTCCTCACCTTATCGTTTCCATGGCATCCGAGGTCACCGTAGCCAAGGTCATCGGTCAGGATAAGTACGACGTTTGGGTGAGTTCCCTGTTGAGCCATATCCCATTACCCATTGATTTGATATTCTGCTAATTACTTAGGAACCGTTTCTTCCTAGGTGTTCATTCCAATCATTTTTATATAAACTCGTGGTCGCACCTAGGGAGTTCCACCTCGCCCACAGGGATTTGGTTATCCCTATGGGGTCATGGGTGGCAGTCGAGGTTAACGGAACATTCCCCCCTCCCATCTAAAGTATAACCAGCGGGGCTTGGAGCATTGCTCCCATCACCCCGCAGGACTTTAAGGAGGAGATTCCAGCAAGCAACTACGTCTCGATGCCATAACTCCTCGCCTTTGGGGCATTTGCCTATCCTAGAACCATTATTGTAGGTTATTGATGCTCCATGTATTGGGCATAGTTTGGAAGTGTTCTTTGGGTCAAGATTATTACTGGAACGTCATATTCTCTCGCTTTTCTCCTCAATTGCTTCCTGAATGCCTCTGAATGATGCTTGGAATATCCTATGGCGTAACTGCTTATCCTTCATCCTCTTAATCATGTTGTTAGCTGGTTTCCTACCTAACTTCTCAAGGATAATAGCGTACTGCCTATTGTAAGCAGTTCTAACGATTAGATTTGCTATCTTCCACCTAGTATCGCATTTCTTCTTTCTCTCCTTAAGTTTTTCTTAAAATCTTCTTTTTTTAACTCTCGAATTTACACCATAGAGCTTATCGTACTTCTCCTGTATCCTCTTCCTACGGTAATAATATCCAAGGACAAGCTTCTTAATATTGGTCTCAAAGAGGTAGGCAACATCATCGACTAGTAGCGTTACATTATTCTCGTTTATATCAGCAGATAGATAGCCTCTAGGTTTGTACTCTTCAACCTCTTTAACAAAGGTTAGGTGGAGTATAAGCCGTCTATTCTTCTTATCAAGCTTTACCTTGGTTTCGAAGGAGAGCGTCCATCCTCTATTGATGTATTTCCAGTACTGTTTATGAGGCTCAAAGTCTATGGTCACCTATCCTCTATGGTTAAGTATGCTCGTAGAGCATTACGTAGGTATTGTGCTGGGTTAAGCGAGTTAAGGCAATGCATGGAAGGCCCATTATAGTGCGATCGTTTTTATAATCCGCTTAGGTACTTTAATGTGAGGTCTGATTAATGGGTGGGGCGGTAGCTGAGTCATTATTGGCTTCAGTATTAGAGGAGGCCGTTAAGAGAATAGCCAAGAAGGTAGACTCGGGAAAGAGGCTTTCTGATAGCGAGGTCATGATCCTCCTACTTGACCAAATGAAAAGGAGAATGGAGGAGAGGTTAGACGC
>JAGGXX010000052.1 GCA_021162845.1 Thermoprotei archaeon
AGGATCTAACTGAGAAGGATCTAGGCTACGCCAAACTAGTCGAGGAGAGGAAGGTAGCAGACGACAAAATGGTATTCGTAGAAGGATGCAAAAACCCAAAAGCAGTAAGCATACTAGTAAGAGGAGGCGCTGAACATGTAGTCGATGAAGCCGAAAGGGCTATACACGATGCTCTATGCGTCATAAGGAACGTAGTTCAAGAAGGTAAGATAGTAGGTGGCGGCGGAGCGCCTGAGGTAGAACTAGCTAGGTACATAAGGGATTATGCCATGAAGTTCAAGGGCAAGGTACAGCTAGCCATGCAGAAGTTCGCTGATGCGCTGGAGATAATACCTACCATACTAGCTCAGAGTGGCGGCCTTGAGCCTGTGGACGCCATAGTGGAGCTTAGAAGCTTACATGAACAGGGTAAGACGTGGGCAGGAGTGGACGTGGTAGGAGGGAGGATAGTCGAGGATATAACTAAGCTAAACGTCCTGGAGCCAGTCAACGTCAAGAAGCAATCAATAAAGTCCGCTACTGAGGCAGCCATAATGATTTTAAGGATCGACGATATAATTGCAGCGGCACCACCGAAAGAAAAGAAAGGAAAGGAGAAGGGATTTGAGGAGGGCACTGGAGCTGGAGAGTTCGAGTAGGAGAGGAGAGAGGGTAAGAGGTAAGAAGGGGATAATAGGCCCTCCAAGGCTAACAAGATACGAATTGGCAAGAATAATAGGGGCACGTGCGTTACAGATATCCCTTGGAGCACCAGTGCTCGTAGAGATTCCGCCTAACGTGAAAGATCCCATAGACATAGCACTATATGAGCTGGAACTAGGAGCTCTCCCAATAATAGTCCGCAGGAGATTACCTGACGGTAGATATCAAGACATAGCCCTAAGGGAGCTATTGAAGAAAACTCGGATAAAGAAGTACTAGGTACCGCGAATCTCTATATTTTTACTCTTTATGGTTATTATTAGTTCGTCTCCTATATCGGGTTTTGGCTCAAGCCTATCCCATTCATCCTCTGTTAGCCATATCGTTAGTCTAGGAACAGCGATACGACCAGCTCCTGTAAATGGAAGGGAACGCATCACTTGCCTTACTATAGGCGCTATTTCTCTGGCTAACTCCTGCCCTCTCCCCTCTATTATCATAGGCATGGGGACTTCGCGCTCTTCAATAAGCTCGAGTTTAATGTTCTTACCACCGAAGGGATCAGAAACCACGTTCTTTCCGACTAGAACGGCCCTAAAGGAAACTTCAGGCATGTTAATATGTCACCACACTATAGATGAAATCCGCATGTAGATAAATATGTTCCCCATGAAATATCTTAACTTAGCTGTGTCCTAAACTTCATGAAAGAATATCTGAGAGGGGATGCTTAATGAGTAAGATCGAATTACGCCCTGTTAGGACCATAAAGGTCAGAGGGCTTAATGATCTAGGGCGCATAGTAGCATACCTTAGCTCCTTAGGACAACCAGTTTACATACTGCACTTCAAGGATGGGAACAAAAGTGTCTATGGCATCCTCATGATCTTCAAAGATTACTATAATCTCTATGGAGTTCCGATGTTCTATTATCACACGAGCGAAGAGGAATATAAGGGCAATTACATACTGGTAAAGGTCGATGAAACAGGAGAGAAGGTAGAGATAAGTCATGGTACTAGACATGGCTGGTTTTATGCGCCCATTGTGAGGCTTGAGAGGAGGCCAGAGTTCATAGAACTGAAGGAGGAATAACCATGACGGCCTATCTGATTGAAACAGACGTGATATGGCTTTACATAGTTCTAGCTGGATATATCCTCGTCCCTGTAATAATAGTAATCGGTAAGGACTGGAAAGTCCCCCAACAGAAGAACCTCGTTAAGATATTAACCAGCTATCTAGCCGCGGTGTTAGTGGGATTTATAGAATGGGGATTCTATAAGACAAGCGTGCTACACAAAAGCTTAGATCCATTCATTAGCGTCCTAGTGCTAGTGTTGGAGATAGGACTAGTGATTATGACCTGGCTACTCATGATGAAAATGTGGGGGTAAATCCGAGGATTCCTTCCTTTCCATTAACTTTCACATATGATTGGCTAGCTCCATATGGCCAAGGAGGGATGGAGACCGCTAATATACTAAAGCAGGCCTTGCGTAAACGTCGTGGCAGGATGGAGGGAGGAAAAATATACTTCTTAAGACCTAAAAGGGTGTTTTTCGTCCCCTAGTGGGCTTATGCCTTTCTTGTCAGCACTATTTCAATTGTGGAGACGCTACGTTCCTTACCCGGCTCACCGACCTTTTCAGTTCCTATGCGAACCTCACTCACGTCCACTTGGCCAGCCAAGAACCTGAGCCGGGTTATCTCGGCTGTGTCTACAGCCTTGGATATGGCCCGTCCTCTGGCCTTAATAATGACCTTCTCCGCACCCTGGTTAAATTGTATAACGGTAGCAAGAACGTAGTTCATGGTTGGCTTCGCTCCCACTAGGACTACTCCTTCCTTAGGGGCTGACATGGCATTATACCCTCTTGTGTTACGACGTTCTTTAATCGCTTAAACCTCTTATCATATTACTAATTTAAGCCTTACTCTTTCTGGCAACCGTCTCATTCTATCTTGATCCTGACCCCTTTACCTCGCTTCTCCTTTTCCACCTTCTCTAAGGTTACCTCAAGAACTCCATTCTTATAAGTGGCCTTAGCTGTCTCGGGTTTCACTCTAGCGGGTAAATCCACCTCTTTGTAATACTTCCACCTATCATGTTTGGCGGATATTATGAGCTGTTTCTCGGTTGCATTAAGCTCTATGTCCTCCTTATCAACACCTGGTAGCTCTGCAACGACTTTAATTACATCAGGCTCATTAATTACATCGACGAAGGGCTCTATTTCTTCCCGAATTATAGGCCCCCTGTAGCTGGGTCGTACATTGCCGAATTCCCTTATGATAGGCTTGCCATCCGGCGTATACGTAACCGAGAAGCCGTAGACTATAGGCCTTCCACGCCTAAAACCGCGCTCGGTAAGGAAGCTTTCTCGAAGCATCTCATCGAACATACGATCTATCTCGTCCATGAACTTCCTCATCCTCTTAAACCAATCATCGAATATGTCGCTCATATGATTCACCTATAGAAAGGAATAGATGCGGCGCCTTATAAGTTAAGCCTCATGAGAGCGCATTACCACCGAGATGCTCTCCCTAATATCTGCGAAGACCCCCAGAGACGAGAGATCCTTTACTCGACCGATTATCATGGACGGATAGGATGGTATGACATCCCTAAGGCATATGAACAAGCTTTGATTAAAAGCCATAAAGGCCACATCACCCTTACTAAGGCGTGTATCACGCCCACTAAGCCCTATCTTCTGCGGGAAGTTTAGGGGTATATAGACATAATCACCTTTGCTCGACCTGAAGAGGCGAGCCCTTAGCGGCAACAAGGATACTAGACGTTCTATCACGAGAGGGGCCCGGTATCTTTCAAGTATTATAGGTACGCTTTCCCCTCCCTCGAGTTCCAGTACTAACTCATAGCTAGAGAGGCCCTTGACATTCATATGAGTTATTATCGTGAGGCCAAACTTTTAAGTATTGTCATATAAGAATGTCCATGGTGAGAAAATATGGGCCTTGCGGATATGAATGAGATCAAGAAGTACGTGAAGAGCTTAAAGCAGAGGAAGAAGGACATAGAGAACAGGTTCATGGAGCTCCTCAACTTGAAGAAGAATGGGAAGATAAGTGATGAAGAATACGAGGAAAGACGTAAGAAACTCGAGAGGGAGTACGTAGAGGTGATGGATCGCCTAGCACAGATGAGATACTTTACGGGTGAGGAACAACTTTTTGCTTAAGGAAGAGGAATTCAGAGCTAGATCCCATCGGCATTCTTTATGAGCTGCTTAACGTTAGCGGTAGGAATATAAGGAATCGTATAAAAAGCTTAGCCTAGGGAATGGGGGCATACTCATGAATATTGATGCTTATAGGAGAAAGTACGCATATGGAGAGGATTATGGTACCAGTGACTTTAAATTCGGTCCTATAACCTTAGGTGAGGTACCCGATATAATAGAGAACAGGGGTTACATGCCGGATACTTCTTCCATAATGTACAAGATCACAGGGGAAGTCAAGAGGGTAGTAGTCGGTCCTGAAATACCGTTCTACCTGGAGGCGAGGGAGGACCTAACGCAGAGGATGGTCTATCCTATGAGAAACGGAATAGTCGAGAAAAACGATGAGAGGGCCTGGAGCGTCATCTATGAGATAACGAAGTATGGTCTCCAAAAGCACGCCTCCAAGACCTCGGACTTCAACGGATTTTACGTTACAGCTGCCTTATCCATAATATCACCTAAATACATGTACGAAAGGATCTTCGAGGTACATGAGAGAGTAGATGAGGAAACGGGATTAGTTAAAGCCGTTACCATAATACCTCAGCCTTTAGCGGTAGCTATCGCGCAGAAAAAGCCCACATGCGTCGTTCTCGAGTCAGGACATGGGAATACGCAGATAAGCCCCATATCGCGATACCCGATAAGACGCGCTATACTCACCATAAATAGAGGCGGCAATGACGCTAACATAATAACGGCAGAGATACTAAAGGATAATGGTTACGGAGACTTAGCCCAAGAGGAGAAGCTGGTGAGAATGGTTAAGGAGTCCATAGGGTTAGTACCCCGAGACCTAGACCAAGCAATTCAAAAGGCCAAGGAAGACCCGGATAGGTTTAGGGCGGTCTTCAAGGTACCTGGAACCAAGATAGTGATAGATCTGGGGGAGAACTCGTGGATGCGCTTCCTAATAGGCGAATACATATTTGATCCAACTCACGAGATCTTCGAGAGTTATTGGAAGCGGGGTATGCCTCGTCCAAGGGATGTTAAGGTGGGCGATACGATAGTGAGCGGAGTAATGGATATGGCCGACGCTATAATAGAGGCCGTCCAAAGGTGCCCTGTAGAACTGCAACCCTACCTCTATAGGGAAGTACTGCTGAGCGGTGGTAATTTCGCCTGGAAAGTACCGGAGGAAATGAAAGATGTAGTCGTCGATGCCGCTGAGAAGATAAAACTTATGATGGATAGGAAGGGAATAGGAGGCGTCAAGGTAACTTTAACTAAGGATCCGCAGTATAGCGTCTGGCGTGGTTGCATAGTCTACAGCGTTGCGGTTCCCGATGAGTATGAGTGGAATTGGGAGCGCATGGAGGGATGGCTCAAACTTCACTAAAGAGATATTAAGAGGTATCTGAGCGGCCTCCCATGTCATTAATGAGCTTCATAGAGAGGTACTTTCGGGATAGAGGATGTGTTCTGATTTCGCCTTCTGAGCTTAGGATACCTGAGGATATCGCGAAGGAGATTGACCTCGCGGTTTTAGACGTTAAGAACATAGTAGTAGTAAAAATAATAAGAGATGGGTTGAATAGAAAGCTCTTGCTAAGCGCGGCCATGAAGGCCGCCGTGTTAAGGGAGTATGCTGATAAGGTGTACCTAGCGGCTCCTATGGAGTATAGGTTGGTGATCGATGGTAGAGTTCTATCTGAAAATGGCTTGGGGTTATTACTCGTAGACGAAAGTGGAAATGTGATGGAGGTTTTGCCCGCGAAGCCTAAGAGGACTAGGAGGATACCCGACGCATATGCTAAGGCCTTCAGCGAACTAGAGAAGCAGATAGAGATCATAAGGAGGAGGTTTGACGAGCTTAACGCGGTAGTGGAAAGGGTCGATAGGCTAATGCAGGAAGTAGAGGCCCTGAGGAAGGAAGTGGAGATGATGGAGAGAGAGCTCAAGGAAGGCAGAACAAGAGGAGGTTTGGTTACGACTCAAGTTGCGAGGGAGATAGAAAAAGAGGAAGAATTACCATCATATTTAAGGGATAACCCATGGCTGGAGATATTAGCAAGGAGGAAGGAGGATTAGAGGAAGAGCTAGATGTAGAGTTACGGCAGGCGCTTAAAGAGGCCCTCAAGGATAATGCTGAGCTATATAGGCAAGCGGTTTTCATACTCAAGATACTTCAAAAGGGAGGGGGGCCTGCTTTACGGAGGTACGTGCGCGAATTAATTAAGACCGTTATTGAGGGCAAGGAGCATGAGAAGGGAGCTTAGGCTTAAGGAGGTGGAGATAGAGGGGTTCCGCTCATTCACTCTTAAGACTAAAGTGGATATGGATTATGACATAGTATTATTACTGGGAGGCGTGGGATCCGGGAAAAGCTCCTTAATGGACTCGATAGCTTATGCGCTCTTCGGCACTACGTATGATGTAAGGGAAAGGAAGAGTATACGAATTGATGACTTGATAAATGACTTCGCTGATGAAGCCTATGTCAGGCTTAAACTTAAGGATGAGAGGGGTAACGATTACGAGATCATTAGAAGACGGCGGCGAGAGGGTAGGACTAGAGCGGAGCTTTTGGTAAATGGCAAACCCATCACAGCTAGTTATAGGGAGGCAGAAGAAAGGATACAGGAGCTCCTAGGGGGAGTTACATTCGAGGAATTCTATAGATATGTGTTCATAAGGCGCGAGGTCTTGGAGGCTATAATCTATGGACAACCCTTAAGGCGTAGTGAAGCGATAGATCGCCTCTTCGGCATAGCGGCATTGGAGACCGCCTTCAGGCTTCTGCCCTTAAGGGAGGTAGAAGTAGAGATAAAGAGGCATAAGAAGATGCTTGATGAGTATGAGAGAAACGCCGCTAATCTAGGCAAAAAGGAGGAGAAGGAAAGAGAGTTGAAAGAAATAGATGAGGAGTTGAGAGCTCTTCAGGAGGAGGAAAGGGTATTAGGAGAAAGGCGCGAAAGCTACCTCAAAGAATATCGATCCCTCAAGGCCTTAGAGCAGAAATACCTCCAGTTATCAAAGGAAGTGACTAGACTGGAGGGAGCTATAGAACAATTACGAGGAAATATAGCGGATAAAGAGCCTAGACTTATCCTCGAAAAAGCAATACTTCTCGCTGAAAGGCTGAGGGACGACCTCCTGTCGAAGATGACACAGTTCCTATTAGGTGATGAAGCTGAAAAACTAAGTCGTATCACCGTAGACGAGAGCAATATTAGCCATGTAGTTACGATGCTAAGAGAGGCATTGGACGGCTTAGAGAGGACAGAGGAGGAGTACAGGCGGGAACTCATGAACCTTTCTGAGAGAATCAGTGAGATAAGGATAAGATACGAGGCATTAAGAGGAGCTTATGAGAAATTAGCGATGGAAGTAGCGAGCAAAGAAGAAAGGGAAGAAGAATATAAAGAGCTCATCAAGGAGCATGGGGATAGGAAAGTCGTGACGAAACGAATGAGGGAACTGGAGGAGGAATTGGAGGAGCTAAGGCATGGTTACGAATACAGGCAAGCGCTTTATAGAGTGATAAGTTATGTATTGAGGTCCCTAAGGGAGAAAGAGGAAATCGAATGCCCGATATGCCTCACGCTGCTTAATAAGGAGAAACACAGTCCTTCGCTTGAGAGAAGGATAGAGGGCTTAAGCAAAGAGAGGGATGAGCTGAGAAGGATATCCAGGATAGAGGAAGAGATACATAACCTAAGGGACGTCATCAGGAGATTAAATGAATTAGAGGTCCAGATCTCAGACCTAGAGGAGGAGAGGCTGAGGTTAAGGGAATTGGAGGAAAGAATCGAAGAAGAGAGGGAAAGGATGGATGAAATGCACGATGTGGCCAATGAGGCACAAGTTAAGCTCAGAATACTGGCTAAGTTCCTTTCAGAGGCTAATAGGCAGATAAGGCAACTAGAGGAGGCGACATCTTTGCTCAAGAGAATCCGGACGTTGGAGGATTATAGGAAGAGGCTGAGGAGGTTAAGGGAAGAATTAGCGTCTTTAGGTTACGATAGGGAAAGAACAGAAATATTAGCTAAGAGGCTGGAGGGCGTGGAAGCACAGCTCAAGGCGCTTAAAAGGAGGAGGGAGGAACTCCAATTAAGAAGGGAAAGGATAACAAGGGAACTCGAGGAGTTAAAGAGAATTGAAGCGAAAATCAGAGAGGAAAGAGAGAAGCTAAGGAGATTAGAAGAACTAATGGAGAAGCTAAGGACGATTAAGTATGCGTATAGGAGAGCTCAGAGCCTGATAAGGAAAAGGATGTTATCAAAGCTAATACCGATACTAAATGATATTTTCAGGAGCATATATCCCTATGACGATTATGATGCATTAGACGTTGAAGTCGAAGTCAGGAGGACAAGTGAGGGATACGAGCGGAGCATTTACGAGATAATGGCGCGGAGGACTGCTGATGGAAAGTGGGTTCCCGTACTTAATAGGCTAAGCGACGGGCAGAAGACGTTGGTCGCGTTAACCTTCATCATAGCGCTTTCACGCCTAAGACCGCACAACTTAAATCTACTTATTCTCGATGAGCCGACACCGAATATAGACTTTGAGTGCAGGAGGGCTCTCATAGAGACGCTGACTAAAGCGGTTGGCGTAAAGCAGTTAATCATAGCTACACAGAACTTGGAGTACTTGGACATAGCTAAGAAGGGTAGCGAGGAATATGGTCTCAGGAGTAAAGTATACAAACTTAGGTGGACTGGACGGCAAGGAACGGTGGTCGAGGAACTAAAGAAGGGTACGCACTAAGCAAAGATGCATCTATTCGCTCTCTTAGCCTCAAGCCATGTAGCCAGGATTATGATTAGAACTTAAGCTAGAGATGCATTATTTTAAACATCACTAAATTTATGCCGCTTAGAAGTGGGGTTTGGATCATTTCTAAGTATCTCGCTCTGGGCCTTAGAATAAGCTTTTATGCAAAACTGTAGTATAGATCTAGGCGGTGGTCGAGTGAAGATCGTCACAGTTAAGATGCCCGAGGACTATATACTAGCTCTTGATGAACTCGTTAGAAGGGGGATATTCACCTCTAGGAGCGAAGCCATTAGAACTGCAGTTCGCGATCTCCTGATGAAGGAGTTATGGGAAAAGGGACGAATAGGCATGCGAATGTACACTAGGGGAGGATAGAGGTTTTATCAGGGAGGGGGAGGAATGGAAGAGACTATAAGAGGCGTGTACCCCTTCCTAGACGTTAATAGAACCCCTATCGGTATAGACAGACTGGACATGCTACTAAGAGGAGGTCTCCTCAGAGGCAGGACATACTTAGTGGCTGGTGAGACAGGAACCGGTAAGACTATCTTCTCACTGCAGTATCTGATATACGGCGCTCAAGTTCTCGGGGAGAACGGAATATATGTCCTCGTGGACGAGGGACTAGAGGAGTTCATAAGGGGGGCTAAGAGCTTAGGTTGGGATCTACAGTCTTTAATAGATGAGGAAAGGATAAGCATCATGACCTTACTTACAGAGTTCCCTGAAAGGTTCAAGGACAAATACCTTGAGGCAGTGGCCAAATCCATAATTAAGGACATTAAGGAGGAGGCAGATAGGATAAATGCCAAAAGGCTTGTGATAGATCCCATAGCTCCCCTCATATTAAGTGAGAAAACACTAAACTGGATGAGAGAATATGTCAGGAGGCTGATGTTGGGGATAGAGGAGAACGTCGGATGTACGACTATAGTGACATCAGAAATACCTACGGGGACTAATGCCCTGAGCAGATATGGAGTAGAGGAGTTCCTGGCCTCAGGCGTCATAGTGTTACGCATTGAGAAGAGGAACGATGAATATGCTAGGGTCATGTACATAAGGAAAATGCGTTGGACGCCTATAAGGCCGATCGAATTAGAGTTCGATATAATACCGGGTAAGGGTATTGTGATAAAGTCCTAGGCTTAGACCTCGATCACTATTTCGTCAGCGAAGACCTCGACGTTATCCTTGCCTCTTCGCTTATAAGAATTGATTGGTGGTTTAGGTAACATAACGCCTAGCCTTCTAGCTAATAGGTAGAGTACAGATCTTTCCATCGATGAAAGATCCTTGAAATGTGCTATCATCGCCTGAACGAGCCTGAAAGCATCCATGCGCCCGCGCTCGCTTGTAAGATCGAGCGGTAATTCTATGTTTTTGATGACGATGCCGTTGCTCAAGCGCACATTAACGCATAGTCCTCGAGTGAAATCCACGATCAGATGACCTTCGTTTAGGAGCCTCAACAAGGCTTCTAATGATATGGCTTCTTCGTTACCATTAACTAACTTATAGAGCTCCTCAAGAGGATGAAGATCCATGCGAACGCCCTTAGAGGAGGGGATTAATAGCGGATATAAGTATAGCAATCATTAAAGCTCATATAGGAAATAATAAATGTTTATCTAATCTTATTAATTACTTTAAGCAACAACTCCCCAGGTCTTAAGCGCCTATAGCTAAGCGGAGGCTGAAAACCAGGTATCATGGATCTTATCTCCTCCAAATGTAAGGGCCTTTTAAACCGCCTAGGCGATAGAACCTCTATTGCAAGCGCGACCTTAGCGCCCTTTATATAAGGCCAGTCTTCTACGCTCACACCGGAGTTGGGAATTCGAGTCACGTATTCCCATACGAAGTTAGAGTCACCTTCTATGACCCTACCTACGGTGAATTCGCCTATTATGGCCTTCATGGGCGAGGAGGCATAGAGCACTATCCTGGATCTCTCAGGTATTTCACCTACCTTCCTTCTCAGCTCGAACCGTTTAAGGCCTTCTAATATCTTTTCCGCAAAGTAGGGCTTAATGGACATTAATATAGTGACGCGCATTATGCTGACCCTGAAAAGCTGTAGGAAGAGATAAATTTAAGGTTATAAGTTAACTATAACGTAGGCGTTGATGAGGGTTGGTATTACAGATATCTGATGATGGATGACGCCAGGTCTGAGCCTACCCTAAAAGGGGTGGATAGATATAATCCCGGCAAGGGACATAAACTCGATAATGCAATTGCTGATACAGCTTAACATAAGGATGAAAGAGCTAGAACGGAAGATAGATGAGCTGAGTAAGGAAGTAGCAGAGCTGAGGAGAATGATGGAGGAGAGCAAGCGTGAATGTGATTAGGGAAGGAGACTATGTAATGTTATATCTAGCCAAGGACAGCTCAAAGTATCTGATAAAGGTTAAGAAAGGCAACATCCTTCACACACATGAGGGATTTATACGGCATGAGGATCTCATAGGGATGAGTTACGGGGAGACAATTTTAAGTAGCATAGGCACTGAATTTTTTCGCCTTTAAACCATTACCTAAGGACTACGTATTCAAGGTAAGACGCAGAACGCAGATATTATACCCCAAGGATATAGCCCTGATAACGTTCTATGCTGGAATAGGGCCAGGTAGTAGAGTCGTAGAAGCTGGTACGGGAAGCGGAGCTTTAACAGGCATCCTCGCCTACCTCGTGAGGCCTGATGGGATGGTTTATAGCTATGATATCAATGAGAACTCCCTAAAGGTAGCCGCTAAGAACCTAGAGATCCTGAGGGTAAGCGACTATGTGGTACTTAAGAACTCCGATATAACGCAGGGCATAGAGGAAACGGAGGTTGACGCAGTAATTCTGGATATGCCAGTCCCCTGGCTTATAGTGCCTCATGCTAAGAAGGCTCTTAGAGGAGGAGGGATATTCGTGAGCTTTAGCCCGACCATAGAGCAAGTGATAAGGACCGTAACGAAATTAAGGGAACACAAGTTCCATGATATAGAGGTTGTTGAGACGTTACTACGTAGATGGAGAATAGGGAAAGGAGCTTCAAGGCCTGAGACATTCACTGTGGGACATACGGGGTTTATCGTATTTGCCAGAAAGGTCTCATAGGATGAAGGGCTAAGGCAAATTAATTTAAAAATCCCCTTCATAAAGACTATGTGGCATTAATAGCCCCTGATCTGAAGAGAGGAGATCATGATCGACGTTGAGTGGCTAATGACCATTTTCAATAGTTTGGTCATCAAGTACGGGTATATAGGCGCATTTGCCCTAGCTACGATCTCCAATATGATACTCTTTCTCCCGGTGCCATATCTGGTAACGTTCTTCCTGTTAGGAGAGAGCCCTCAAGCCAACATAATACTGCTCAGCTTAGCAGGAGGCATAGGAGCGGCTATGGGCAAGCTATTGTCCTATTTCGTGGGCTTCGGTGGAAGTAAGGTCATTGGAGAGGGAAGGAGGAAGAGGATTTTCGCGCTGAGGAAGCTCCTAAGGAAATATGGAGCACTGATAATATTAATAGTGGCCGCTACCCCGATGCCAGATGACATATTCCTCATACCGTTCGGTATGATGCGTTACGATATAACTAAGTACTTTGCGGCCTGCGCCATAGGCAAGACCATATTAACGTTCATGGTAATGAGCCTTGGTAGATTGCATTATATGGTCGTAACGACGACCAACTTAGAGACCAGTATACTAGTATCTGTGATCGGGTTCATAATCGTCTCAGCGGTGATATTCGGAGTTAATTGGGAGGAGGTGCTAAATGTCATCGAAGAGAAAGGATTAAAGGAAGGTTTAAAGAACATGACGCTCCAGGTATTAAGTTCACTTAGCTATTCGAGGATGAAGAAGTGGGTGGAAAGGCATGTCAGAGGTAAGCAGGAATAGATGGGCTAACGAGTTCAGGGAATGGTTTAGAGAGGTGATCTTCAAAGCGGGGGTTTATGATTATAGGTATCCTATTAAGGGCGTGGGGGTATGGCCGCCATATGGTGCGAAGATAAGGAGGAACGTCGTATCGATAATAAGGAAGCTACTGGATGAGACGGGACATGATGAGGTGCTCTTCCCGCTCCTCATCCCTGAGGAGATCTTAAAGAAGGAGAGCGAACATATAGCCAAGTTCGAGAGTGAAGTATACTGGGTGACCCAGGGCGGTAGTGAAAGATTGGAGAGAAAACTAGCTTTGAGGCCTACTAGCGAGACAGCGATAATGGAGATGTTAAAACTTTGGGTAAAGGCGCATACCGATCTACCGATAAGGATCTATCAAATAGTGAGCGTTTTCAGGTATGAGACTAAGGCTACTCAACCCATGATAAGGGTTAGGGAGGTAACTACGTTTAAGGAGGCACATACAGCACATGCTACCATGAAGGAGGCCGAAGAACAGGTTCAAGTAGCCGTAAAGGTATACAAGGAGTTCTTTGATGAGATCTGCGTACCCTATATGATCTCGCGTAGACCGGAATGGGATAAGTTCGCGGGCGCTGTGTACACAATAGCGTTTGACACGCTTATGCCCGACGGGAGGACCCTTCAGATAGGTACCGTACATAACTTAGGGCAGAATTTCTCTAGAGCATTTGATGTCAAGTACCTCAAGCCAGATGGTACTCATGAATACGTATATACGACAAGTTATGGGATATCAGAGAGGGCGATAGCCGCCCTAATATCAATACATGGAGATGATCATGGGCTTGTTCTACCCCCGAACATAGCGCCCATACAGGTAGTCATAGTCGCAATCCCATACAAAGGTCATGAAGCTGCGGTCTATAGTAATTGTAGGGACTTGTTTGAAGAGCTTAAGGAAGCTGGGATAAGGGCCTTCCTCGACGATAGAGAGGACATAACACCTGGCGAGAAGTTCTACTATTGGGAACTGAAAGGAGTACCTGTTAGGGTAGAGATAGGGCCTAAGGACATAAGCCAAGGTGTAATCACGGTCTCACGTAGGGATACCCTTGAACGCATGAGAGTTAAAAGAGAGAAGAGCGTTGAGTACATATCGCAACTTCTCATGAGAATAAAGCATGACCTGAGGGAAAGAGCACGGAAATGGCTTAAAGGTAAGGAACATGAGGTAAATGAAATTAATGAAGCTAGGAACATCATAAGCCAGGGCCTTGGAGTCGCTCTTGTTCCTTGGTGTGGAGACGATGAATGCGGACAAGAGCTAGAGGAGCTAATTGAGGGAAGCATATTAGGAATACCCATGGATGAACACATCGAGTGCAAGGGGAAGAAGTGCATAAATTGTGGCAGGAAGGCTGAGACATATGTGAGACTGGCTAGGACCTATTAGGGGCTCTTAATTAACTTAAACCAGTCTTTTAACCGATTCATAGATTGTCGATGCTCGCTCTCTTATAAGTGAACCCGTGAAATCCTCTCGGAGGCCAACGCGTTCTACGATCAGTGATGCGGCTGCATTACCTAGAGCACATGCCCATAAGGGATCCCCGTCCTCCAATAGCGATATTAGGAAGGCGGCATCGAAGGCGTCTCCTGCCCCTGTGGGATCTACTGCATGAGTGTTGTAAGCTGGGAGCTTATAGAGGAGGATCCTATCGTCCTTCCTCAATCCAAGAAGTGAGCCCTTAGAGCCAAGCGTTATGACCAAAATCGATTTCACATGTTTCATCAGCCTCAAGGATAGAGACTTCATATCGATAGATCCTAACAGGGAATGTGCCTCGATCTCCGAGAGTTTAACAACATCGAAGGCCTTAAAATAGCGCGCGTAATTACCCCAAGGTTTGACTCTAACCTTACCTAGCGAGGATGTACGAAAGAAACCCTGTGGATCCATGAACGCCACATCATAAGTAGCGCATATCGACGAAAGGAGGCTTTCGTCGATTTCATCAACTATGGGAGCTACTAATATGGCGTCGGATGGTGATTCTATATCCTCAATAGGAAGACATTTCGATAGCAGGAAGAGCTCCCTCTGCTCGCCATTATAGATGAGCTTAAATTGAGTAGTGTTAGCGTGATCCACGACCCTCAGCGAAGTGAGGTCAATTCCCATCTCTTCATAGAAGTTTAGGAAACTACGTGGAAAGTCGGATCCAACTATAGAGATTATATGAGCGTTAGCGTCGAGCTTACTGGCAACCACACTTGCATATGAGGGAGGGCCGCCTAGCATGTTACGGTATACCTTCTTGGAATCCCTGAAGATTATAGTATCTATGGAGATGTGACCCATTATTGCTATCTTCAAGTAGATCACCCCGACTACTTGGACGCGAAGCAATCTTAATATTCACCCTCGTGGATATGATAGATTAACGTGGAGGTATTAAGAGTTGCCGAAGAAAAGGAAGTCTAGGGGAAGGAAGAAGGGCGATAAGGGTAAGGAGCCATACGTACAATGTGACAAATGTGGTGCGTTAGTCCCGCGCTCTAAAGCTGTGAGGATCAGCACTTGGTCAACACCAGTTGACCCTCAATTGGCCAAAGAACTGCGGGCACAGGGAGCGATTATACCGAGATATAAAGTGACTAAGAACTACTGCATAAGATGCGCGATACATTATGGTCTCATCAAGATACGTCCCGAAGAGGAGCGTAAGCTCAGAACTTCGATTAGAAGAAGATAGCTGAGAGATGATCAGAGCCGCTTATGTAATTAGGATAGCAAAGGCTACGTTAGACGTGACTAGGATAAGGTTCAGGAACCTGGCTGGTACGAGCGGTAGATTGGATGCCGCGTGCAGGTGCGTGATATCGACACTTAGGAATGAAAAGGGCTCACCCCGCAGTTACGTTAAAGTCTATTTAGTTATTGATAAAGGAGATGTAGTGTTATTAGATCCAAATCGAATCATGCTTGAAGAGTTACCTATTAGTGAAGTTAAGATGGCCCGCATGTTGCTTAAGCTTTACGATAAAGGAGCAGATGTACTGCCCAGGAGGGGATTATTGAATCTAGTTAAGGATTTAAGGCATGAGGGATATAACGTTGTGCTCGTACATGAAAGGGGAGAGAATTGGATGAAATGCCTAAGCAAAATTCTCTCTGAAAGTAAAGAGGGAATAGCATTCATATTAGGAGGACCTTATGGTATACCGAGAGAAGAGGAGGAGAGGCTGATGAGCTTAAATATACCTATGATCAGCCTAGGTGAGAGGCGTTACCTCTCAAGTTATTGTATCGCAGTCCTGAATTTCTTATTGCAGGGAGGCGAGGAATTTGTTAGGCAAGTTTCGTGCTCAATATGAGCGAATGATGATGCCTCTCGGAGCGGTTCTCGCTAGGACCGGACTTACTCCTAATCAGATAACGATGATAAGTCTCCTGAGCAGCATGTTGTGTTGTTATATATACAGGACATACGGCCTTCTATGGGGGGCCTTATCCATATTGCTAGTAGGGTTCACGGATATGCTTGATGGGTGTTTAGCTAGGGCCACAGGTAAAACTACTAGGTTCGGAGGGGTCTTAGATCACGTCCTAGACCGCTATGCCGAATTCTTCATAGTATTAGGCATAGCCCTTGGCGGATATGCTGACTGGATATGGGTCTTCTTCGCCTTTTTCGGCATGGTAATGGCTAGCTATACTAGGGCTAAAGCTGAGTCCATAGGAGGGCTTAAGAGTTGCACGGTCGGTATAGCCGAAAGGCAGGAGAAGCTTCTGCTGATAATATGTGGTTCTATAATAGCCTGGATGTACGTTAGCATGCAGAGGGTCATAATGAACGTCAGCTTCATAATAGTGGGAGTGCTAAGTCATATAACGGTGATTCAGAGATTATCCTACACTCGGAGGTATGCTAAGACTTGACATACGATGTTTTAGCCATAGGGAACCCGGTCTATGACATAATAATCACGCCATATGTTAGGAGTAGGGGAAGGGTTCTCTCCGGCTGTAGTGTCAACGCCTCATTAACCTTAAGGCGACTAGGCTTCAAGAGAATAGCATTGGTAGGTACCATCGGGAGGAACTTTTTGGATCGGTTTAAAAGAGAGCTAAGACGATATGGCATATCGAATTTCGCCATCTCAGTGACCGACGAAACTGGTGGTTTTGAGCTGATATACGATGAAGAGGGTAATAGGGAGCTCCACGTACTAGGCATAGCGGGTAAGATAAGTTTCCATGACATCCCAGATGAGTACCTGGATGTGAGGTATATACTCCTAGGCCCTATACTCGACGAGATAGACTATAGTTTAGTTGAGTATTTATCAAGCACCACAAAGGCGGAGATATTCCTTGATCCGCAAGGCCTGACCAGGATCGTGACCAAAGGAAGGGTACAGCGCGTGTGTGATAGGAAGTACATAAGCGAGATAGTTAAGTTAGTTAAGTACGTTAAGCCGAATGAGATCGAAAGCTATGTAATAACAGGCATTAGGGATCCTTTAGAGGCAGCAAAGACCTTAGTGGCATGGGGAGCTGAAGTGGGGATAGTGACGCTAGCGGAAAGGGGATCTGTAGCATATGATGGTACATCTCTTTACAGGATACCAGCCTACAGGACCATGAGGGCTGTGGATCCTACAGGAGCGGGAGACGTCTATGCAGGCGCCTTCATAGCTAAGAGACTAGAAGGAGGGAGCATAGCTTCAGCATGCCTCTTCGCCTCGGCAACCGCCTCAATAAAGGTGGAGCACTGCGGACCGGAGTTCTCCATTAAAAGAAAGGACGTTGAGGAGCGTTATAAAGCGATAGCCCATGAGATGGATATTCTAAAAGGATGAGACGCTAAGGGCCTATAATCTCTATACGCGATGAATTTTTGCCTTTATCAAAGCTTACGTGGACTACATGAGCTGAGACCTCTCTTCCGATCCCGTGATGCGTTATCAAGAGGATTTGCCTGAACTTACGTGAAGCCTTATAGAGGGCTTCTATGATCGCGTCCCTATTCGCTGAGTCCGTGGCATCCGTGGGTTCATCGAACATCAGAAAACCACCGAAACCCGTCATTTCGGCTAAGGCTAACCTGAAGGCTAGTGCGAATATTGTTTCATGACCTCCACCGCTGAAACCCTTAACGGGCTGTGGTTCAGGAAAACCAAGTGGTTGGGCCTTAAGTTCGTAGGTATCGGGGTCTATCTCGACGCTGACGTATACCGGGTCGCTGACTAACTGCTTATACCAGAAGTAAGTCTTAGACGCTATTATCCTAAGTATCTTACCTCTTAACTCGCTTTCTAGCTTAGTAAAACATTCCTCTACGGTCTTAAGATCCTCGATGGCTTGTTCTATCCTTTCTAGGCCCTGCAACTCCTTCTCATATCGCTTTAAACGTTCGCGAATATCGTTAATGTTATTAATCAACGAGTTACGTTGGCTCAGAAGAGAGCGTATTTTAGCTGTAGTTGATTCTAAGGCCGCCTTCACGCTACTATAATCCCTCCATATCCTCTCGTAAATTTCAGAGATCAATGGTTCTATGTTGTCGACATCATGTATATCCTCGAGTTTTAGACTAGCTTGAGGGAGATACATATTAGCGTATCTCCTTAAATCGTCTTTCATTTTAGAGAGAGCTTTTGAGAGCTCATCCATTAAGCGCGTTTTCTCATCTTTTATTCTATTTATCAAGCGCAATTGCCTTTGAATGGATTCCATATTTTGCATGTATTTATGTAAAATAGATAATTTTTCTTCTCTTACTTTTTCTAGTTCCTTTAATTTTTTCTCGAATAATTTCCTCTGATTTTCTAAGTCACTTAACTCTTTTCGTAATTTTGATCGTTCAAATTCCAGCCGTTCAATTTCTCTGCGTATAGTATTTGGATCAATAGGTTGTCCACATGTTGGACATTTAGCTCTTTTCGAAACTTTAACACGTATACTAAGCGTATCCTCTATATAACCAACTTTTCGAAGAATTGTCGCACGTTTTTCCTCTAGATTTGATATCTCATTATTGATATTTAAGTGCTCATTTTCTTGCTCTTTTAGTTCTTCTTTTATTTTCATGATAGTTGACTGTAAGGCTGATAATGAACCCCAAGGTTTAATTAGATAATTAAATTCCTCATTTGCATGAGAGAGCTTGGCATCTAATCGCTCTAGATTTATACTTAAATCACGTACCCTATTCAATAAGGCTTTAAGTGAGTCAACGAATTTTTTATCCTTTTCTAAGGAGTTTAGCTTACCCATTAACTTCTTGTACTCTCGTTCAAGGTTAACTATATCATCACTTATCTTCTTAACTTCTTTCAGGAATTTATCCTCAAATTCTTTAAGCTCATTAACTCTTGATTTCAAATCCACTAGTCTTTGTAGCTTGTTTCTGAGATCACGTAAAATTTCATTTATGCATTTCTTAGCTGCTGATATGGCACTTAGCCCGAGAACAGCATCTAATGTCCGTCTTACGTCAGTTCCGCCCCTAATTAATCGTACGAATTCCTTTTGCTCAGAATATATGACGTTAAAGAAAAGTCTCTTATCAATCCCTAAAATCTCAGTCAGTTTAAGCCTTAGATCGCGCTCCTTGCTTCCAGTCTCAGAAGATAAAATCGTTAGCCAGCCAGCACTGGGATCATATCTCTGTAAGCGGAAACCTGAGGAAGATGACGACTTTGAAGCAGATCGATACCGGATGAGGCGAAATAAGGCTCCGGTGTTAGGGGATAAGAACTCTAAGGTGACACGCATTCTGCTCTCGCCTACGCTCACCAGGGGATAAGTCGCGCTACCTAGACTAGGCGTCTGATTGAATAGCGCGTAAGATATTGCGTGAAAGATCGAGCTCTTCCCCGCATCATTATGCCCTTGGATTAGGTTTAAGCCCTCACGGAATGCTATTTCATGACGCCCCCTATACCTCTTAAAGTTCTCTAATACTAGCCTGGTTATCATGACCATTCACCATTTAGATCAGAGAGATCCCAAAGTTGGAGTATCCTCCTCTTGAGCCGTTTGAGGGCTTGGTCCTTAAGATTGCCATCCCTAGTTAGATTCTCATCATCCTTAAACAGGTTTCTGGCATAGTTGAATATCTCAAAGGCCTTATCCGCTCGTTCTTCCTTCCCAAGGATATCCAGCAGCATACCACGTATATCGAGGCCCTCTGTCTTTACCTTGATATCTTCAAGTCGTATATCGAGGTCCGGTGGCGAGACATCGAGGTATAGTAATTCCCCGGACTTCCTTAAGCGTTCAACAGAGCGGTAGATTACGTCGAGGGGTATATCCGATGGAGTTCCTTTTGAAAGTTCACCTTTGAACTTTATCCTTAATATCAGCTTCTTCCCATCACTGGACTTAATGACCTCCATTATTCGGTTCAAGGCCTGTTTAGCAAACCACTCTGGTGGGCGTGGCGTATCACTTTCAACTAAGATGACCTTGGTCAGATGCGGACTTGGAATGTTCTCCTCCTTCACGCTAACTACATGACCCCCCCTTAGGGTGACCACGTAGAAGAACTTCCCGTCCTTTTCATAGAAGTCCCACTTCTCGGATGAGCCCGAGCAGGCTATACATCCTCCCCCTTTAAGTTTGAGGGGTGGATGGTATTCATGATCATGTCCCACGGCTATATAGGCGAAAGGCAATTCCTCAAGCGAGGAAAGCGGCACGTAAGGCTCACCAGGAGGATGTGCGGTATAACCCTCGACGAAGACATGTAATAACAAAATGTAAGCATCAACATCAGAACGTAAGGCTTGTGGAATATAGCGCCGTAGGTACCTCTCGGTGTTGTGTCCGAAGTAGCCCATGCCCACTATCCTTATGGAGTCCAGGTAATCGCGAAAGCCAGGGGTCCTCGAGTGTTCGTGGCTTATACTATCGTAAACGGGATCTATGAATTCGAGGACGCTAACTCTGGGATGACGTACTAGGTCTATGCTACATCCGCGCAAGACGCCCTCACTATCGAATCCCCCATCATGGTTACCGCGTATCACGTAGAATGGGATGCCGTGCTCATCTAAGCTCACAAGTTGTGTCTTTACGAAGTTGACCACACTAGGCCATGGGTTCACTTTGTCAAACAAATCACCCGTATGGACTATGAAGTCTACGTCTCTTTCTATTGCCTTCTCTATGACGTACCGGAAGGCGCTATTAAATGCCTTAACGCGTTCAGGGGCTATGGAGGACGGATATGTACGTGATAGATGCGTATCGCCAAAGTGTATGAAGCGGACGCTCATGAGGTTCAGTAACCTCCGCTTATCTCTCTCCTTAAACGGGATATATATTCGGGGATCTCTATGCCCTCTTCGCTCTCCTTTAAGGCCTCTTCCCTTGCCCGCTTCAGTAACTCGGCTATCGGCAGATCCATACCGCCATGCCTTGTGAGCCTCTCTCGCACCTTGATCATGACTGGTGTCTTCACTATGGGACCTACTATTATGGCCTCACCTACATTAAGGCCCGGAAGGTTCTCGAGCAGCGGCTCCGAGAATGCCTCCGAGGACTCATTTATGGTACGTTGGTCTATAGGGTTAACTATCCTGAGCACTATCTGGCTCTGACATTGAGAAAGGACATCCGAATCAACCTTAGAGGGGCGTTGCGTTATGACTATCAGATAAACGCCGAACTTCCTACCCTCCGATGCTATGGTCCGTACTATCCTCGAGGAATACGTTGTACGTTCGTACTTAGGTGGCACGAAGCGATGAGCTTCCTCTAAGACTATGAAGACAGGGAAGGGATACTTCTCGCCATAGGAACTATTCGTTATATAGCTTACCCTGGATTCGAAGATCCTCCGCAGGATATCATAAACCACTATATCCTGGGCTTCAAAGGGGACCCCTGAGAGACTAAGTACTGTGAGATGCATGGGTTTGAGTATCTCATTAAGGGGTATTGACGATCTAGCGAAGACCCTAAGCTTCTTAAGCTGCTCAAGGTATTTGATGGCGTTAAAGCACGTCTTCTCGTAATCGCCAGGAAGGCGCTTTCTATACTGATCCTCTATATAACCAGAACTCCATTTCTCAAGAAGGGAAAGAATGTCATCAAGATCATAGCTACGATCTCGTTCATGCATGGCTTTAAGCTTACGTATCGCCAGGCTTAGGACACGTCGGATGTTGACTGCGTTCGAAGGTATACCAGCAATATATGCCAGTTCATCATCGGAGAGATCACTGACCTTTATGTAGTATCGCCTCTCGGTCCTTCTATAGGGGCCCACGCTTAGGACCGTTATGCGATGGGAGAAATCGTGCAACCCTCCCTTTGCCGATTCATGCATACGGGAGTAATCGCCATGTGGATCTATGGCCACAATAGTAGCTCCCTTGCTTAGTAGTTCCTCAATAATGACCCCAGCCGTATGGGACTTACCTGCACCGGTAGCTGCTAGTATAGCTACATGCCTCCCGAAGCCCTGTATGTCGAGATACACTTTCACATCGGGCCTATTCATCAAGTATCCCACGTGTAGGGCCCTATTGCGTTCTACGCGATAAAGCTGTTTTAATAGATCACTTGAGGCCCTATAGACGGGTGAGCCCGGCATAGGAGCATAACGAGGGAAGAACACGTTCCCTCTATAGGGATATCCTAGAACTTGAGCTTGAGCTAGGATTTGCCTTACATTAAGGCCTTCAGAAGCTAGAAAGCCAGCCGCGAAGCTTGACGTGAGCTCATTAAGGAGCGGGTTACGCTGTATTATCCTCTGAACTTGTGCTAATACTGGTACTTTAAGCCTAGCCCCATTTATATTCTCATTAACATATACGCATACATACTCTAAGATGGGAGGGACGTTATCCGGGTTTACGGCAAAGGTAAATGAAGTAGGTTGGCTTTCCCCGATAACATATCCTATTAATTCAGCCAAGCCATATCCTCCTCCGGGGGATCAGATTTAGGCCCAGGTTACGCAGGTAGGCCTCATAAGCCTGAAACTCCTTGCTGCTTATCTTAGCGAGCCTATGAGCCGCGAATAGCCAAGTATTATAGATCGTTACGTCAGCGTAACCCCCTAGTACTACGTCTAACACCCTTTCTAAGAGATCCTCAGGAATCGAAGTAAACCTAACGTTTTCGAATGAGAAGAAAGATGGGCTCTTTTCTACAGGAGGAAGTATCTCAACGCGGATAGGAATGGCACCCGGTTCCGCGATTACGTAGAGGATATATAACGCCGGTATCCTCCTAAGTCTCATTAAAACCTGTGAGGCCTCAGCTATGAACTTCTGAGAAGAGCCACGTTCATCGGCACTGGATCTCCATCTACGGGTTACGAATTCTAGAATTCCCCTCTCCTCTAGTTCTCTGAAGCGCTTCACGCATCGTCTCCTAAGGCAACCGACCAGGAGGGGCGATGAATGACCAGGAGGGAGGTGTAATGTCATCAGGAATGCGTAATCGCTTCGCCTATGCTTAAGATCGGAAAGCAGTTCCCTTATGATGCTCGATTCGAGAGAATTATGCATGTGTTTATCGACATATGAGGCACACATCCGTAAGAGCTGTCTAAGCGGCATTGCGGACTTGAGGGCTTTGGGTTCGATGACACCTCTCTCAGCAAGTACGGTTAGCAGCTCCACTATAGCCTCCCTTAGCAGAGCGAGCCTTAAGTGCTCGGATAAGCTGTCCTTTGATATACCTAGTATGGGTATCCCCAGGCGCGAGGCCTCAGTGTATAGCTCTAGGAAGGAGCGCATTGTGCGTATGTATGCCGTTTTATTCCTATCGACAGCGATCTCAGCTGGAAGGTGCACCAGCCTAGTATACAATGACCCATCGAGTAGTATGGCGGAGGGAGTAGTATGAGACATATGGGAGAGCATCTTTAGGGCTACTTCATACTCACAGCGTTCCGCTAATAGCCGCATCGCGGATATCACGCTCTTTGAGCGAGTCGAGGCATCGAACTCTACTGTTAGATAACGCTCGGAGCCCGATGTCGAGAAGGCGACGCTACGTATGACGTATAAGGCACGACCATGAGCATAGAAGTTGCCTTGCAAGCTGCCATCCACGGCAATGACATTAATGCTTTTAGCTCGTTCTTGGGCCTTTCTAATTCTGTCAGATTCTATGGAGATCCAATGTCTCAAGAGCTTACGGCGCAGGTACTCAATGGCTGAATACATGCCGTCCTTTAAGGCAAAATACTTCAAGAGCTCATGCTTCTTATGTTCAACCTCACTTAAGAAGAGGGAAGCGAAGTCGTAGTCTTCCATGACTATCCCTAGTACTAGTAGGTGTTGAGCCATCAGCTACTCTTTAACATATCTAGGACTGTTCCTTACGTTTGAACTTACTATATGTACGTATTAGGATATCCTTCATTCTTATAGCGTCTTTATCAAGCAGGGGACTTTCGCTGATTATAGTGAAGTTAAAACCATGTTCTACGATCACCTCGGCTAAAGGTTCAAAGGGTGGACCATAGCCTGACTCCGACAACGTCCTATGCCTGCGCTCCCCTTTATCCCCAAATTCCACCTTAGTGAAATGGCAGTGCAAGTTCTTAACGAGATCTCCGAGTTCTCGTTCTATGATATCTATTATCCTCATATAGGATTCCTTATCCCTTATGGAACCTTTTTCCCTCGCATGGATATGTGCCCAGTCGATGACTGGGATGCAACCTTCTACCTCTCTGCACATGGATATTATCTCATCAAGGCTCCCCACCTGGCTCAGTTTTCCCGTGGTCTCGGGTCCTAACAAGGGACCTTTAATGCCCATATCCTGGGCCTTAGTAATTACATCACGCAGTGCATCGATACATGAAGTGAGCGCCTCCTTAGGGCTAAAGCCGCTATAATACCCAGGGTGGAACACTACAACCCTAGCGTTCATCCACGATGCTGCTAATAGGCTCTTGAGCAAACGATCCTTGCTAGCCTCAATTACCGCTTTATTCCGCGATGAGAGGTTGATGGCATAGGGCGCATGTAGGGAGAGCAATACGTCGTACTTCGATGCCTCTTCACCTAATGCACGAGCAATGACTTCCTTAATACGCACGCCCCTAACCGCTTGATATTCGAACGCATCTAGACCCTCCGTCACCCGGAGATATTTAGGCACACCCTCAATGGATCCCCTGTAACCTAATGGCCTTCCAGCTGGGCCGAATCTTACCTTCATAAGGGAATCTCCCGAGATAGTAGAGGATGTGACTAAAATTATGCTTATTATGGAGAATAAAGAGGGTAATACCGTGAACATAACCGGAGCACTTGAACTTTACATCACAGCCCTTATAATGGGCATCCTAGGCTACGCTTCATGGAAGGACGTAAATGAGAGACGAGTGGAAAATAGAGTCTGGGTACTCATGGTATGTTTGGGTCTGCCAGCTGGGCTGTTAATCCAGTTAGCGTACTATAAGGAATATGGGATCACAATCGCACTCTACTCCTTAGCCTCATCAGCTATTACGTGTACGATAGCAGTCCTGCTCTTCCAGCTAGGCCTATATGGAGGAGCTGATGCGAAAGCCATGATAGCGCTCTCATTAATAAGGCCGCTGAAAATATGGGGAAACTCCGTTGATCTAGTGCCCATTACCACGTTTGCCAATAGCGTAGTCTTATCCCTTTCGGCAATAGTGCCTATACTCGGGTGGAACGCCTATATGCACTTTGTAAGGCATGTAAAGCTCTTTGAGGGATACGAAGCCGGGCTTCCCACTAAGATCTTAGTCCTAATAACATCCATTAAGGTAAAGAAGAAGGAGCTAGCGAGAAGTATGGACAAGTACATAGTTATCGAGGAGTGGAAGAATGGAAAGAAGTATCTGAGACCTAAGATTAAATACGACGAGCAGAGCACAGTAGCTCATTCTTCACAAGAAGAATACGTATGGGTCACACCAACGTTACCTTTCATATTATTCATATTATTAGGATATATATTGACGTTAATGAACGTAAACCTAGCCTTAAACCTTGCCAAGATGTTAGTCGCTCCCATAATCGATAAGCTTTAGTACATGAGGGATTAGTCCTAGGCCTTTAAATTTAAGGCTTATCGATGAAATAAGGTCCTCCATTAACTGATAGCTTGATATGAAGAGGTGAGACGGACAAGAGCAATCGCTTGAGCCGAAGCCCCTTATTGCTACCCTGTAACGACAATCCCTCAGAATGGCCTTAGCTAATGAACACTCCAGGCGTTTCTTACTAGGGGCGTATACAAGCGCTTTAACCTTAGCCTGAGGACTAGAGAGGAGCCAATCTATATGCCAATGAAGCTTTTTCCTCTTAGGGGAGATATGCCTGGAGAGCCTACCCCTTAGGCTCGTTGGACCCTTACCCATGGCCGAGCCTACGTAAACGTAAAGGCCATTTTCCACTTTAAAGATGCCAAGACGCCCAATTTTAAGCACGGAGGGCTTATCAATCAAGATCAGAAGCGCGTATACGCCTCGCTCTTCAGGCAATATAACGCGCATTTCCGACATGAGGAGGACCTCTTCCTAATGGAACTGTGAAGAGGGCTCAGTGTGAGATGCAGGCGATCATCCGTAAATCTCACCTTCCCATCGTCATCATCGCATGAGTAAATATGGGGTGGCACCGAATAACTCTTTCCTCAGATCAAGCCGTTGAAGATGTTGAGGAGGCCGTATCAATTATAATAAGCTTTGCTGCTAGGATCTATGGTAAGCGTTCGCAGAAGTTTAGAAAGATAAAAAGATCGTAAAAGAGGTGATAAGTGACGATTAAAACAATTGAGAAAGCAATCAAGCTTAAACTAGAGGAATAGAGTAGATAAGGAGGCATTTAAGTGTAGAAAATGCAACTTCATCTTTAGTGCTCAATACACTGCTTGCCTCAACCTCTTCTCCCGCTCCAATGACGACACAGCAGCCATCAGAAGCAGGAAGTTAGTTATCGTAACCCGTAAGACCGCCCAAGTGGTGGCGGTTGATGTAGCTTCCGATGAACCACCGATAGAGGTGAGGGGGCGGAGGGAGAAGCCCGTGCAAGTCCCTATAGTTACTAAAGCCTCCAAAATATAAAGCACGGGCAACCACTCTGAGGAACAAGGCTTATACGAGTGGAAACAGCTAAACAAAAATGGGATGGCTATGAGTAAGGGTCAAAGCTCTGATGACATGATGAGGCCGCTACAAAATGAGCCAGATGAAGAAATAGAATTCATCATGAGGAGGAAGTTCCTGGAACTTCAGAAGAAGCTATTAAAGAGCCTAACCACGAGAGAGGAAGAAGATCCAGAAAAGATAGTAAGGAGGAACTTAACTAAAAAGGCGCGGGAGGTACTTGATGCCGCGCTATCACAGTACCCTAGGATAACAAGGAGGATAATAGTGGCTTTAGCACAAGCTATAAAGAGGGGGGAAGTAGAGACTCCTATCGATGCAGTGACCCTTTACAACACCTTCAAATACCTAGGCATACCAGTCAGACTTGAGACCAAGATAAGGTTCTATGAGAAAGGGAGACATATAGACCTAAGGGAGAAACTCAAAGAGGATTAATGCTAAGCGTTAAGCTTTAACCGGAGAAACCCCATAACCGCATAACGATGCGTAGTAAAAAGCTTACACTCGATAGGTTTCTCTCTTTTGGGGAGGAAGATGTAAGGGATCACGTAAGGCAGAGGAAGGCGGAGACACTTCATGAAAGCGGAACATCCCATGGAATTGGAATCTGCTATCTTCTTTCGGTGACTTATGACGGAAGAAAAGGAAGGGCTCTGTTAAAGCTATATGACCCTGAGAGAGAGGTCATCTATCTATGGCATGATAACACGGGACATAAGCCTTACCTGCTAACTAACTTAGACATTAACGAGATTAATAGGATAACAGAAGTGATAGCGCATGAGGGGCTTGATCATCTAGAGACCGTGACCAAATACGACCTTCTTCATGACCGAGAAGTGAAGTTAACTAAGGTGGTCGCCAAGGATCCTCTCTCAATAGGAGGTACTAGTAATTCCCTGAGGGATATACTCAAAAGGAATAAGGCCAAGGTATGGGAGGCCAAGATAAAGTACCATAACTGTTACATATATGATCGTCAGCTGATACCGGGAATGCCTTACAAGATCGATAACGGTGAACTGAAAAGACTTGAGGCCAAGCTATCCGAGGAACTATTGAATAACGTCATGGAACTATGGAAAGGCGAGCCAAAGGAGGAAATAGAGCTGCTGAGGGAATGGGTAGAACTATTCGAGGTCCCTGTTCCTGATGTGAAAAGAGCCGCTGTGGACATAGAGGTTTACTCCCCTGTTCCGGACAGGATACCTAATCCAAGCGAGGCAGAGGAACCCGTGATATGCGTTGCAATAGCGGATAATAGAGGACGAGGACGGATCCTCATCCTAAGACGGAACGACGTAAGGCTAGGTGAGGATAAAGGAATGATACCAGAGAACGTTAGCATAGAGTTTTACGATGATGAGAGGAAGCTTATCGGGGAAGTGTTTAAAGCATTCTACGAGTACCCCATTATACTAACCTTTAATGGCGATAACTTCGACCTGAATTACTTACTGCATAGAGCACTTAGGTTGGGCTTCACGAGAGACGAGATACCAATAGTATTCTCCCAGGATGCGGCGTTATTACGCACAGGAGTACATATAGACCTTTACAAGTTCTTCAGTAACAGATCCATACAGGTATACGCATTCAGCAATAAATACCGCGAGACCACGCTCGATGCTATCGCAAGTGCACTACTAGGCGAGGGAAAGATACAACATGAGAAGCCGATATCGGAGCTATCGCTCTACGACCTAGCCGCTTATTGTTACAGAGACGCGGAGATAACACTTAAGCTCACGACTTTCAATGAAGGGCTTACGATGAAGCTCATATTCCTCTTCATGCGGATCTCAAAGATGTCCATGGAAGATCTCACCAGGCAGGGCATATCATCATGGATTAAGAACCTATTCTACTTCGAACACAGGAAGAGGGGCTTCCTGATACCTGAACCAAGCGATATACGGGATATGAAAGGCGTGATTGCGACTAAGGCCATTATAAAGGGTAAGAAATACATGGGCGCTATAGTGATAAAACCAAAGCCGGGCGTCCACTTTAAGGTCGTGGTCTTGGACTTCGCCTCCCTATACCCCTCTGTCATAAAGAGATGGAACTTATCCTATGAAACCGTGAGATGTCCTCATGAGGAGTGTAAGGGCAATTTGATACCCGAGACACCCCATTGGGTGTGCACGAAGCGAAAGGGACTTACCTCATTAATAGTGGGACTCCTCAGGGACATGAGGGTTAAGATTTACAAGAGGAAGGCGAAGGACAAGAACCTAGACAAGACCGAGCGAAGTTGGTATGATGCGGTACAGAGAGCGCTTAAGGTCTTCATAAACGCGAGCTACGGCGTATTCGGCTCGGATAAGTTCCCACTATATTGCCCACCTATGGCGGAGAGCACAACGGCCTTGGGGAGGTACGCCATTAAGAGCACTATAGCCGAAGCAGAGAAGTTAGGGCTTGATGTGATATACGGCGATACGGACAGCCTATTCATAAAGAACCCACCGGAGGAGAGCATCAATCACCTCATAGAGTGGGCCGAGAGGAAATTAGGCATAGACCTCGAAGTGGACAAAGTCTATAGATACGTCACGCTAAGCGATAGGAAGAAGAACTACTTAGGCGTCATGATCGATGGAACTATAGACATTAAGGGGCTCATGGGCAAGAAGAGAAACACGCCCGAGTTCCTCAAACAGGTATTCATGGAGATGACGAAGGTCCTAAGCGAGGTTAAAACACCAGAGGATTTCGAAAGAGCGAGAAAGGAGATACAGAGGATAGCCCACGACAGCTACTCTAAGCTTAAGAACAGGTCGTATAGCCTTGAGGATCTAGCCTTCAAGGTCATGATATCTAAGCCATTAAGCCACTATACTAAGAACACGCCGCAACACGTCAAGGCCGCACTACAACTGGAGAAGTACGGCAGGAAGATAGTGCCAGGAGATACTATAGCGTTCGTCAAAGTGAGAAGCAGGATGGGAGTGAAGCCAGTACAGCTCGCGAGGATAGATGAAATAGATGAAGAGAAGTACCTAGCGCATATGGAAACCATATTCGAACAAGTGCTAAGTGCATTAAACCTGACCTTCAGCGATATAATAGGAGTTACGAGAATGGACAGCTTTTTCTCGTCCTAGCCAAAGCGGGAAATGCGCCACCTCTCCAGCCTGCGAAGCTTCTTCGAAGCCTTCTTGAAGACCTTGTAGTGCTCCTTGCATAAGTAAATCTTAGAGCCCCTGACGTTAACCGAGAGGTTCGTCTGAACCATGGAAAATTCATCCGAGGAAACCGACTTCACAGCGGGATTCGTACATCCAGTGACACTACAGGTAATCCCCTTCTTAACCTTGCCCATTCAGCATCACCTAGTACAGGATAGGTAAGCCAGCGGTATTAAGCTTGTCCTGGGATATCGATACGACCGGGGGATAAAAGCGCGGTATTAAAGTTTTCATCCTCGGCGAATTCAATATTCCATTAGAGGTAATCTTATAGCTTCGCCTCTTTCCGCTGACATAACCGCTGCCAGCGTAACCTCAAGCGTTTTAACGCCTTCTATATATGGAACCTCGGTTTCCTTCCCGCTTTTAACGCATTCTATGAAGTGCTTGTCCTCTTCAAGATATGGATCCACGCTCGCTTGCAACGTCGTGACCTTTTCTCCTTCTATGATCCTGCATTCCCTATTGTTAATTGAGATGACCTCCACGTTCCGCGAGATCACCCTGAACCCAGACGTCCTTCCAGCCGGTTGAGCCGCACAGGTGCTCGTAACAACGGCTATCGCCTTGGATTTAAAGCGCATATTAACTACGGATGCCGATTCGACATCGAAGTTCGGTAAGTCATTTAGCAGATTAGTCTCGAACGATGCAAATACCAGTTCCACGTCATCGTTCACAAACCATCGCGCTAGATCCACTTGATGAGTCGACTGTTCTACAAGCTGACCTCCGCTCAATTCCTTTCGCCTCCACCAATGCTCAGGCCCTCCGGGAATTCCCCCATATCGCCATGCGTCGAAAAGCGCTATCCTGCCACCCCTCTCGTACACCATCTCCCTAGCCCTTCTTATCGAATCGATGAACCTCAGGACATACCCTACCTGAGTGATTATACCAGCTCTTTCAACAGCCCTCAATATCTCGCATGCTTTCTCTAACGTCAAGGCCACAGGCTTCTCGACAAAAAGGTGTATCCCCCTCTCCGCACATAGTATCTCCTGATCCGTATGGCTGAAGGGGGGAATGCATATGAAGCACGCGTCGAGATCTTCCTTCTCGATCATCTCCCGGTAATCATCATACGCCTTACCACCATATCTCTGAGCAAACGCCTTAGCCCTCTCCACGACTATATCGCAGAACGCTGCAAATTCGACATCACCTATCTTCACGAGTCGTTCGGCATGCGCCCTCGCTATCCCTCCACAACCTATAAAACCAACCCTCACTTTCACTCGAATTACCCGTAGAGCTACTTAAGCAGTTGTTATCAATTTAAGATTTTACCTTAAGCCATTAACATTTACGAGGAGGATTAAGAAGAAACGCGGCGTCTCGGTAACGCATGATAACAAGTACGGACCTTTTAAACATCATCCTAACAAAGGACTTAGCTTAGCGAAAGACTTATATGTCGCACGAACGGCGATATACATCTGAAGGCAATAGGAGAAACGACGACATTTTAGAGGCCCCGTCGTCTAGCATGGATAGGACGCGGGCCTGCGGAGCCCGTAATCCCGGGTTCGAGTCCCGGCGGGGCCACCACACCGTTCCTTTCCAAATAAGCCTTAACGATCTCTTTAAGCAGGCCAATATATCTCATGAGGATTTTCCCATTTTAGTCTCTCTTGCCAGTACACATATCTGTACTCCTTTATCGTTCTATCACTCAGCTTCTTACGAATCTTTTTTAACTACGAATGTCACCTCTGGCAACGCCCCATTCACAATATATGCCCAAGAAGAGTAGATAAAGCATAGTTAATGATATTTATGAGTAACTACCCATTTTTGTTAAATGAATCATTCAATAATCCTACCTTTTG
>JAGGXX010000025.1 GCA_021162845.1 Thermoprotei archaeon
ATATGTCTCGGTGGGGCATTCGACACGAAGCGTATATTGCCTTCATTCTCTATTAGGAATATAAGCCCTGTATCAGCCGAAATGACGTTCGCTCCTGTGATACCTACATCGGCCTTAATGAACTTGTCTCGAAGGAACTTGCGGACGAACTTCACTTCCTCAGAGATCTCGGGCTTCACCCGATGCCCAGCTATAGACGATAGTACTTCTGCTACCTTCTCACGGGGAACGTGAATTGCGGGCGATAGTATATGCATCGGTCTAATGCCCATTCTTTGGACGAGGAATTCCCCTAGATCCGTCTCGTAAACTTCATTACCTAGCTCTTCCAAGTACTCGGTTAGCCCTATCTCCTCGGAGGTTAGGGATTTACCCTTAACCACTACTTTTCCCTTGCCGACTATGTCCCCTATTATTTCACGGGCCTCTTCAGATGAGGAGGCTAGGTATGCGACGCCGCCATTATCCTCTATCGCTTCCATCGTTTCCTTTATGAGGTTTCTGAGTCGCTTCAGGGAAGCCTCCTTTATCAGCCTAACCCTCTTCGCTAGATCCCGCGTCTCAGGGTATTTCTCAAGAGCTTGAGCTAGGTTTCTCTTATATGAGAGGACAGCACGCCTAAGCGCTATCCTTATGCTCTCATCGTATAGCGCATCTATCAGTTCCTCAGAATACTGCTCGAAGAGCTCGTCATGAGCTGATTCCATGGCCGTTCACAATTTACCTAAAGGGGTAGATTTGGTTTATATATTGATTTCGAGAATTAGCCGGGGCCGAGCCTAAGCCTAGACTCTCTAGCGCCACATCTCATCCGAAATTCGACCCTTTGACCCTCGGACCCGAAGGCCCTTGGGTCTCGGGGCCTATTTCGGATGAGCGTGACACTAGGGAGCCTAAGCCTGCCCCTCGGCCCCAGCTTATATTAAAGGGCAATTTTCTTTTTAAGCTTTTCTAATGACAGTTGAACATATATACTATTTTTATTGCTCTAATCATAGGACTTTTTTGATATCATCCAAGTATTATCAGGATATTTCCTAAGTATTCTGGTTCAATGCGAAGGAAACAATCAATCCTCTTACCTTATGAGTACTTATGGTGACGAGAGTTGGCAGGATTCGACGAAGATCTAGACCTGATCTATAAAAAGCTATGCGAGGATCTGGATACGGAAGAGATACGTGAGCTCGAGAGGCTCAGGATGAAGCTCCTTGAGCTGTACAAACGACAGTTGGTCAAGAGCAACCATTCGGTGATGGAGCTTATAGTGGCTAAGCAATTTTTGATTAGGGGATGGAGCGTTGATTTGGAGTATAAGCTCTCGGAGGTATTGCTATGCGATGTGTACTGCCGAAATGGGGATAGGAGGATAATAGTAGAGGTCGAAACGGGCTTCGTCCCTCCTGAGAACGCCATAGATCCTATGGCTTATCGCTTGGTTAGAATAACGAGCAAGGCCGCCAGATATAGCCCCTTCGCGGATGAATTCTACTTCGCCACCCCGGCTTATCATATACTACAGATACCCCAACTCTTCTTAGTGCCTCCAAGCGATAGAGGGGAGTATAGTGATGAGCTTAAGGGGCTGAAGTTGCTCTGTGATAGATACTATAAGAGCCCGCCCATTTCGATCGAGGAACTACGTAATGCGAGGGTGGATGGGGTCATTCTCCTGAACGTAGATGATGTAGACGCATACTTCATGACCTTATACGACTACTATAGCCTCTTCCTGCGTAGCCTAGTGAAGCTAGGGATGATCATAATGCCATACCTGATCTTCACGGAGAGGGAAAATTAAGAGGATTTAGAGATTTATTTTCTCCACGAATCCATGAAGCTAGCGTATGTACGCCGATATATTTCACCGCTCTCCAACTTCTTAACGTCCCGCTTATACTTTATGGCATCTCCTACTGTATCCTTCCCCTTAAGCTCTATCCATTTCTCGAGTGGTACGGAGTATTGCTTCTGTATGCTATCCCTATACAGGTCGGATAGCACGTTGAACGCGCAGAAGGGGACGATCCTGCCATCTGGCACCACGTAATGTATGTTACAGCGCATGACCCTCTGTACGTCATAATTATAGAGATCCATGAAGTGCATCATGCCTAGGAAGAGGAATTTGTAGTGGAATACGCCTAGGACACCATAGTCATGCCTTATGAAGATATTATAGAGTAAGTTCCATAGCTTAAGGCCCTCAGGCAATTTCTCGTTATGGATGAATTTTCTAAGGCCATAGAGCACTTTGAGCCCCACTAGGTACCTGTTACCGCCCCTTCGTAGCTCTTCGGTTTTTTCCTTTAGGTAATCTAATAGACCCGCTACATCGATGAATTCGGTGATAGGCTTAAAGCCCACTACTTTGCCGTTATGTCTCTCCACATATACGTAGGTTGCCATACCGCAGGCAGGATGGTTTCTCATCTGCAGATAAGGGCGCCCGGTGAAGGCCTCTAGGAAGCTCGCGAATATACTCGCCACTGGCACAGGATACCAGGCATCCCTCGGTATCTCCCCATCGGTCTCCTCCTCTATTAGGCTTATGGTATCGGGTATGGTGATCCTATACTTCATCCTCTCGCTTCTCGGTACGCGTCCCGTGATCGATATGGGCTGGAAGTTAACGCCTCTAATTACATCTATGTTCTCGGCGGCGAACTTTATTATGTCGCCTAGTTCGCTTGTGTTCCAATTCCTTATGACCGTGGGGACTAAGACCACACTAGTGACATTAGTCTTGCGGAAGACCTCCAAGATATATGGAACTTCCCAGTGGTTCTTGAAGTTTATGGGGCTCACAGCATCGAAGCTGAGGTATATGGTATTCACACCGCTCTCCCTGAGCGACCTTGAAAGCTCCATGCCGCCCTTGCCTATGAACCTCAAGCCATTCGTGTTTAGTTGTATGTGAGTATATCCGAGTTCCTTAGCGATTCTGACTATGTCCACTAAGTCGTCACGTAAAAGGGGCTCGCCTCCTGTTATCTGGAGGGCTAGGCCGCCATGAGGGTACTGCTTCCTCGGTACGCTTAGCATACGCCGTATCTGCTCGAGCGAGGGCTCATAGACGAAGCCCGCTCTCTCAGCATAGAAGAAGCAGTACCAACAGGAGAGGTCACATCGGTTAGTGGCTACCAAATTGACCAGGGCCGTGTAATTCAAGTGCATCGGACATAGGCCGCAACTGAAGGGACATGGATGATCATAGCCCACTTCATGGATCTTTATCCGCCTCGGCGGTACCTCGTACTTGAAAGCCCTCCTTAAGAGATCCGCGTCACCCCAGTAGAGTTCCTCTATTTCCCCGTGCTCCGGGCATATCCTACGTATCCAGGCCTTACCTTCCCTCTCAAAGATAATTGCAGGGAGCAATCTATAGCATTCTGGACAGAGGGATTGCGTCTTTCGAATGAGTTGTTCGCCTTCTTTAAGCTCTGGTGTAGGACCACCTACCTTGATCTCCTTCTGGGATAAGCTGAATTTAAGGAATGCATCACGCCGTTCCATCAACTTCCCTCGGAAGATTTTATTTCCATGCTTTTATCTTTAAGCCTTATCAAGCTTCAAGAACTTTACCGTCATTCTCCTACCTTATATGAAAGAGTACTTAATTGATATCTGAGAACGTGATCCTTGCCCTTATGGGGTTTAAGAGATGCCTCAATAGTGGTCTATTCTGAACGATAGTTTGCTTTTATCGACTAAGAAACGCGATGAGGACTTGCTTCACCAAGCTTAACTTAATCCGGCTAAGCTCCTTGCAAGGCTCATCGCCAGAGGCCAGCTACTGGCTAGGCCTATTATGAATGAATGAAACTTAAGGGCGTCGTCCTCCTTGAGTTTTCGCGATATAAACTTGAAGATCAGCGCCAATAACATTATGAGGAAGGCGTAGGAGGGGAGGAGGGAGACCAAGAGCGGAGCCGAGGGGTCAAAAGGCCAGCGTGGGAATTTTATCCTAGCCAGGGAGATCATAAGGGGGATAGCGGCAAGAGCCAAGTACTGAGGGGGGACGGATAATGAAATCATACGTGAGGGCTTTACAGAGGAGGCTGTAAGCGTGTACACGCCGCTTAATCTGAGATAAGATAGAACAGCGGACATTATCAAGGAGAATGAAGCTGATACGAGACCTATCCAGAACGCTGATTCTCGCTCGTCTTCATGCGATATGAAAATACCGTTGAACAGAGAGCCCGGTATCAATGCTATAATGATGACCAAATAGGTCATCAAACTTGGTCTTATCTCCGAATAGCCAGCGAATAGCCCCATAAGCCATATCAGGGAATAGCCTAACCCCCATGGGCCTATCCTCGGCTCATATCGCCATATAGGATAGACTTCAACTTCAATCCTAGACATAATGAAGGATAGCACAGTAGCGTATACAAGCGTGAGCATTATGGATATGGGGCGCAAGTGGATCTTGCCGATCCAGGGCTCTGACACTGCGAGGAATATAGCCACACTTGACACCCCGATTAGCGAGGAGTAGAGTACTAATGATGAGCGTTCAGGAATCCGCATCCCTTCCTTACGCCATTGAAGGAAGGCCTCTATGGCTAAGGCAATAGGCGTGCCTAATAGGAGGCCGCATGACGCCGGATAGGGGGGATAGGGCCTTACCCTCATGAACACGTGAAGGGACAGTAATACGAGCGAAGATATGGTTGCAGTTAACAGGAAATCTATTGAGGAGAAGGATAAAGTGAGCGATTGAAAGATTAAGAGGCCGAGTGAGAGGTTATAGGAGAGGAACTTGACCTCATACATGAGGCTTAAGGGCGCTAGCATAAAGGAGGTCAAAAAGCCTATCACCAACGAAAGAATGCGATCCCTTTCCCTATGGTAAAATATGCTGGAATATCCCCTTATTATGGATCCTAGGGGAAAGCCTATGCGCAGGATGCTCGACCAGAACTCGGTAAGCAACCGTACCAGGAAGAGGCCAAAGCAGACGACGCAAATCGTTACAAGCGTGAGTATTAGGAGCTGATTGATGGTCGAGATCTTATGTGAGAGAAACGAGAAGGCCGAGGAGATCGCCAGACTTATATAAAGCGATGTCAATATTAAACGCGCGGAATTCTCAGCGAATCTCATGACTAATAGGAATAGGATGAGAGGCATACTGGAGAGAATGAACGTGCTCGGTTCCTCCGATAACGCATTTTGAAGACCTATCTCGAAGACCATCAATATCGCAATTGCGGAAACGAGTAGGGAAGATAGGAGGATCCTCCATGGTATGCCCTTGAACGTCATGGTTTCCCTTTACTAGAGGGTTGAAGGAACTTAAATACTAACTAGCTTTCCCCTTCGCCTCTATAGTCTTCTTAGCCTTAAGGAGCATTAACTGCTTAAGCTCCTTGTCTAACTCGAGCATGAGCTTAGCTAGTTCGCTTGCCTCTGATGGTTCAGGACCGCTTGGCGCACTTTTGACTTCCTCCACTTTAGGCTTCCTCACCACTTGATCGCGAGGAACTACCTTCCTTCGCCTCTTTTTCCTCCTCCGCTTTAGTTTCTTAGTGCTCCGTACTGCCGACTTTGTTGGAGGGGAGGGGGTCTTAGGAGCTCCGGGTAAGGAAACCATCTCCGTATCGCTAGACTCGGGCGGAGGTTCAAGTGGTGATGGTGGCGCTGTTACAGGCTGAGGTGAGGGAGGTAGAGGGCCTAGAGGGGATGCTTTCACGTCCTTAGGCCTAACTGTCTCCTCTCGCGCTGTGCCGGGAGAGGGAGCGCTTACGGACGCTTCCATAACGCTACCTTGGCCGAGCTCTACGAGTAGCTTAGTGGCTGCGTTATCGTAGAGGGCTGAAAGGGAGAAGAAGCTTACAGCGGATATCAATAAGGCCAAAATGAAGGGCGAGTTACTAGTGCCCAAGGTCACGTGTAAGAGCACTTGGAGCGGTAATATGAACCCCGCTAAACCGGCCGTAAGCTTATACCAGGGACGCACGAGTTCGCTTTCAACTCCGGGCTCGAGCCTGAAGCCCTTAACGCTTATCAGGCTAGCGAGGGCGGTCTTATAATCGCGCCTTATGCCTTCATAAAGGGATATGAGGAAACAGCCCGAGAGCATACTTATCGTTGAGAAGGAGATCAAACGTGTGAAGAATGAGAGGTTCAGAATTCTAAGCATTAACATTAGTACTACTAGGGAGAGGATCAGGAGAGCCGTATATTGCCTAATGCTTATGTCGAGTTCAACTATTGCCTTGAGATCCTCGGCTTTAGGATCCATTTCCCTATCACCTTCTGCATGAATCCTCACTGTTATGCGATCCATGACGTCGGTCAGCGAGATGTGATACGCTATGGCTGATCCTATTAGGGTTAGGCCAAGTTGTGCTAGGACATAGGATACCAAGGCTATATCGGCACCGAGCAAGTATAGGACACAGGTTATCATAATCGCGCAGACCGATAGGGGGAGCCAGATACGTAGTGCTCTGACATTCATGTGAAGATTTGAGCGTTTCAGATTGGCTATGCCCTCGCTTATCCTATTGATCGGGATGGAGATCATCTTACCACCATCTAGAATCTTATTGAGGAGAGGAAGCTCTCCGTGGCCCAATAGAGGCCTTGATAAGCTAGGCTACCGCCCACGAGGAAGAGGCCCATGTAGAAGAGTAGGCTGTAGCGAGAGTCGCCCTCCATGAAGTATAAGGCTAAGGTATTAGTCAGGGAGAAGAGGACTAGGATGAAAAGGAAGTAGATACCTATGAAGCTCAGAGGCGGTATATAGCCCACTGGTATTATGTTGGACACTAACTGCATGTACTCGAACAAAAGCTTGAAGAAGGCCTCCATCATCCCCAGTAGAGCGGACATAGCTATGTGTACGGGCACTAACATGCCCTGAAAATATGAGACCACCCTATATCTCCTTGATCTTGCAGCCATATACTCTGTGTAGACGTGATCCATTAGCCTGCCTACTTCCTCGGCATCACCACCTTGGTAGAGAGTGTCCACTAGGACGGCATCCATCCTCCTTATTAGCTCGCTCCCTACCTCTACCTCAAAGGATCGCCATGCTATTCTGGGATCTATTCTGAGCTTCAGCTTTGCATAGAGCCTGCGTATCATGGGCGCCAGTTTACCATAATTCACTATGAGGGCATTCTTCATAGCCGTCATTATGGCTACCCCCCCAGCTATGTATGAGACTAAGTTTCTGATGAATACTGGGTATACCTCTTCCCTTTGCTTTACAAGACGTACATAGAGCTTGCCTGCGGAGCCCTCTATGAAGAGGGGAAGGCCGAGGAACATGACCCCAAGGGCTAATGAGCGCTGGCTAAATGTAAAGAAGAGGAGCGAGGAGGATACCAAAGAAAGAACTATGCCTACCTCAAGCGCTCTCCTGCTCCTCGACTTCATCTTCTCCTTTACGAGTATGCCATCAGGTCTAGCGACCCTATAGATTAGCACGGCTATGAACGACATACCGAGGGCGGTCCCAGTTACCACACTCACAAGTAGGGGAATCGAAAATTGCATGAAGACTAAAGTGGCGGCCAGGAACGACATGGTGGAGAGGAAGACTCCTGAGGTAAATATGGCGGAGTACGCGTCTGATAGATGGCGTAGCCTATTGGTTCTACGAAGGCTGTCCTCGGGGTAAGCCCTCATGAAGCCATCGAACTCACGGGTGAGGAAGCTTATCAAAGGTTCACCAGCTCTTATCGACTGAGCAAAGCGTATCAGGAAGTCCCTGAGCCTAGGCGAGGGTATCTTTCGTGCGATCGCCTCACATGCATCAGCCTGTCCATATCGCCATTTCTCCACAAGAACCTTAACCTGCCCCATATACATTGCTATAGCCCTGAAAGCGTCTTTTTCAGCTGTTAAGCTAAAAAGTTGAAGCCTCGTTATCTCAGAAGTGGCTAAAGAGCGCAGATATAATAGGAAGAATAGAAACTCGCTCTCTATCTCTGAACCATGCATTAGACCTGAAAGAGCCCTTTTAACCCGTAGCATTAAGGACATCCTACGCACCACCCTTCTTGAGCCTGGCCATCCTCTCCAGCTTAGGTAGGGCTTTCTCGATGCCCACGTTATAGATCCATCTTATCGTCTTCCAGACCTCAAAGTAGTCGAAGATTTCAGCCTGAAGCATTAGCTCAATTACCCTACGCCTTAACTCTAGCTCATCGTATATCTTCCTAATCTCATAGCTGGGTATCCCCTTTAGAAGGGCTATCTTGCTCTCCAGGAGATAGCTGCTCCCAAGACCCCTGAAGAGGAAGGTATCGGTGGCTGGATCCCATGAAAACACCTCTATGAACTCGAAGCTATTCTCAGCTGGGTTATAGCCTAGGATCTCGTTCACGGAGAGCACGCGCCTCTTATACTTCCCGGTCTCAGGATCGTGTACCGCGCTCTGTACTATGACCGCGTTAAGGTTGTCTATATACGTCTTAGGTACGTTTATCGGATGGCCCGTTAGCCTCTGGATGAGCTTGGTGACAGATGCGGCGTGGAATGTAGCTAAGACCGGGTGACCAGTCTGCATTGCCTGGAAGGCCACACGCCCCTCCTCACCTCTCACCTCGCCGACTATTATGTACCTAGGTCTCTGACGCAGCGCCGCCTTCAATAACTTGAACATGGTGACACCGCGTTTCTCACCACCACTGCCTTCCGTTTCCCTTACGACCTCTCGCGCCCAATTGGGATGTGGCAGGTAGACCTCGGGGGTATCCTCGATGGATACTATCTTTATATCAGGCCTTATGAAGACCGACATGGCGTTTAGAGTGGTGGTCTTACCGCTTGCTGTCTCACCTGAGACCCAGATGCTCATGCCCTCCTCGAGCAGCATCCACAGGTAAGCCGCTATCCTAGCATCCATGGTGCCGAACTTTATGAGCTGGGTTATGCTCAGCGGTTTCTTGGAGAACTTCCTTATCGTGAAGTTACTTCCCTTTCGGCTCACGTCTTCACCGAAGACTATGTTTATACGGGAGCCATCAGGTAGCGTGGCATCGACTATTGGGTTCCTATAAGATACCGGCTTCCCTATGATCTCGCTCAGCTTTATTATGAAGCTATCAAGTTCTTTGGTGTCTTCAAAGCGTACGGTGCTCTCCAGGGCTCCGAATATCTTATGCTCTATGTAAATCGGACCCTTGCCGCTACAGTGGATATCTTCTATGTAGGGGTCTCTTATGAAGGGCTCCAGTATGCTCACGCCTATTTTCTCGCAATATAGCTCGTACTTCAACTTCTCGTAGGTATCACGGTCAACTAAGATCTTACCACGCTTGCTCATCTTCGTCGAGTTTGATAGTTCGACTACTTTGTCTAATAACTCATAAAGCAATTTTTCGTGCTCTTCTTTAGTCTCTGGAACCATTTTCTCGTTTATGTACATGGCTATCCTACGTTCAACCTCTGAGAGGAGGAGCTCGCGCTTCTTCTTATCCAAGCGGGGCTCTATCGGGTGGTACATCTTAAGGCCGTCTGGTTTCGTGTATACGTGTATGTAGACGGGATCACCAACGGGATAGATTATGTTGGGTTCCCTTATCGAAGCCATGTCCCTTGAAAGCTGTACGCAGAACTGGGGCTCGAAAGGTGATATCTTGCGCCATTTCTCCAGATAAGCCTCGAGGTGGGGATTGCGCTCTAGCCTGAGACGCCATTCCTTGTTCTGTGCTATCTCTACTGTGAGGATCTTCCTCTTCAGTAGTACCTTCAGTGGAGGTCACCTCCTAAGCCCTTGCCATCGAGAAGGGTAGGATCTTCATGCCGAAGTTGGGGTCGACCTCAAAGCTGACTATGTTATTCGCAGTCCTCATGGCTCCCCTGAGTTTAGCTATGTTGAGGACCAGTACATTCTTATCCCTGAAGTTCTTTATGGAGAGCAAGAAGTGACCATCGCTTATGGATCTGACCCTTATCAGGAGCTCCTGATTCAAAGCGTACGGATGTAACGTTATGAAGAATGAACGTCCCTCCATATCGGTGAGGTTCCTGCACTCGGAGAAGAACTCTAGTATGTCCTTCTCCTCGGCATGTGTTATTATATGCGTTAGGGAATCGATCACGTATATATCGCTGTTTTTCTCCCTTCGCTTAACGAAGTTAAGCAGGCCTATTAAGAAGAACTTGGAGACCTCGCTGTTCCAACGTATGCCTCTTACGTGTATCGATGTTATCTTGAAATCCCCCTTTAAGAAGAAATCCGATACCGACCAGCTTAACCCCTCCATGTGAGCCAATAGCCCGCGGGTCGTATCCTCGGTCGTTATGTAACAGACTCTGTAACCGCTATTGAGCGCACTCCATGTCAGCTGTTGTACGAGCACGCTTTTACCAGAGTCATTAGGCCCCTCTACGAGGGTTAAGGATGGAAGGGGGATGCCGCCTAATCTGCGATCTAGCTCTGCATTACCGAATTTCAACACCTTTTCCTCACGTTGAACTGCTCGCATCCCCCCTCCCCCAAACGCCTTAATGCTAAGAGCGAGGCTCCCAGCTATTACGGGCGAATTTATACGTCATGGGCGAGAGACCTATCCTAAGTAGGGTTATGGCTAAGAGGAGGTCCAGCCAGGAATTATCGCGATCATCTAACATATTGAGCAAAGTGATGACCAGTATGTGGTCCTCTACATCAACACCTCCCTTAGCGTTAAGGGCACTCTGGAGCTGAAGTGTCTCCGAGTGTTCGGATAGCAGCCTTACGATGTCTAGGATGCCATTTGCGATCTCCCTGCTAACCCATCCTTCGCGGACGTACTGACTTAATATTTTATCGGCGCGTTCCTCGCCGAACCTCAGGAGTATATATGTCGCCACTATGAAGAGCCTGGATAGAGGCATACGCCCTTCTAGTGCTCCATCGATATAGCTCCTCTCCAGCGGGACTTTCGTCTGAGGGAGGGGTAGTTGAGACCCAGAACCTCTCCTGCTCGGCTTATTCGGCAACATAAAGGGAATGCCTAGCGAGCGAAGGCTGGGTAATGGCATGTTCTGAGCTGGAAGACCCTTAGCCTGAACCCCGTTACCGTTCATTGCCACGTTATGTGCAGGCATTACCGGTTGTTGAGGGGGGGATTGAGGAGTCGTATATTGCGTTACCGCGGGCTGCTGTGGCTGAGGTCGTGTGTTGGCTTCCACGTTGACGTTGGCTGGAAGGACTGGGGTTACAACGGGCTTCTTCTCCTCCTCACCACTTAGCGCTTTCTTCATTCTCTCCTTCATGCTCTCCTTCTTAGCTTTCTGTATCTCCTCTTCGGCGGTCTCCATGGCCTTCTCGACTAACTTATCAACGCCTATGCTCCTCAGGAAGTTGAATGGGTTATCCATCTCCGAGATGAGCGTCCTGACATCCATTATCGTCTTCTTTAAGACCCCAGTCACTTCCTTAAGCTCTTTCTCTATCCCATTTACACGTCTCTTCAGATCCATTACATCGTCGATAAGCTCGGAATCATCAAATTCCTCCTCTCCTTCCTCGCCCTGAGTGGCAATTTCGACATCTTCCTTTATCTGGGCGAGTTCATTCTTTAAATCATCAACGACTTCAGACATAAACATACCCCCCATGAGCTTGAATACCTTATGCGACTAGGTATCATGAGAAGGAAGAATAAAATAATGGTTTTCATGTTTAAATATTATTCAACAACTTAGACGTGGCCTTTAACTTTATGCATCTTGAAGGACGTGATCCCTATACACCGTTTCGCTCATTTCCACGAATTCAAAGTCTTGACCAGCTGGGAGATCCTCATTGTGTAGGGATGGCGCGGATGATAGAGCGCGAAGACTCCTTTGCTACGGTGGGCTAATACCTCGTCGTAGAAGGGCAAGACGCCTATGACGGGCATTCCCAGGGTTCTCGAGAGCTCTTCAGCTAACTCCGGCGCTTTAGCCATATTCGGGGGTACCATGTTCAAGATCACATAGCATACCTTACCGAACTTCCTCAGCACCTGTGAGAGGAGATACGTCCCTGTAATATCCTGCCTGTCCAGTCTCATGATGACGAGGCTTATGTCGCTACTGAGCACTGCCATTAAGGTGTCCTCCGTTAAGCCAGGATGCGTGTCAAATATCACGTACTCCACATCAAACCCCTTAGCTAGGGATTCGGCTAGCTCTCGAAATACTGTTTCGTTATAGCCCTCCTGCATGAGCCTAGCTATGTCCTCAGGCCTCATGCTAGCGCCTATGAAGTAGAGCTTACCCCTAGGAAGCCCTAGGTGATCGGTTAGGTCGAGGACTATGTCGCTTAGATCACATTTACCGAAAAGATAATCATTCAGCGTATATCTCAGCATCTGCTGGCTTACGTTATATATCACGTGAAGCCCGGGTGATGTTAAATCCAGATCTATGGTGGCCACCCTACGCCCCATCACCGTCAGCAATACCGCTATGTTAGACGTCGTGGTGCTTTTACCGGTACCCCCTCTATAGGAGTGAACCGCTATGGTGAGCGCCACGTTCTAATCACCCCCCACTAATCCTGCTCACTAGATCCTCTAACTCCCTTACCCGTTCCTCCAGTTGATCTATACGCCTATGTATTTCATCCAGCCTCCTCTCTAACGTGGAAACTACATCATCTAAGGAGGACATATCAGTCTTCATGCTCATCAAAGTCCCTATCAGGGCATTCCTCAAGGGCTTATGCTTATTGTTATCCTTAGACATAACATCAGCCCTCCCTATTCTGCCATGAGCTAGACGACGATCGAGCTTAATTAACATTTTTATTTAGAAGATCGATTTAACGGCGAAGATCTCGTTAAGCGAGCGGAGCATGGTCGCCCGTAAAATTAGGAATCAGCCCCCCTACTTCGTTAAAGGTGAGGATATGGACATTCCTCAAAAGACCTCATGGGTGTTAGATTCTAAAATTAAAGGATCCTTTAATTTTAGAATCTAACACCCTTTCCGAACTAAATCATAGTATAGCGTAAAAGATCCTTAAACGCCATCTATGGCCCTTTATCGAAGGTAGAGGGATGACGAGGTCGAATACAAGCCTTACATAAAGACCAAAAACCTTTATCTCACCCTCTCGAGTAAACGCTCCCTCAACCAATCTATCCTGGATATTACGACGAAGAAGAAGCATAACAGCACCAGTGGAACTACTGTCAGTGAAGCTAGATTTAGCAACATCCATGCCGGCGAGGTGAAGCTATGCGTACCCATCAGCAATATCCCTGCTAACGCTAGTAATACGGGGAACAGCAACTGCATGGACCTCTTATACACCTTATAGACATAGGGGTCATTGTTAGTTATGAACTTAACCACTACAAATGACCCCTTGAAGGATCTACTGGAGGCCTGGAGCAGGCTTTTAACTACCTGTACGCCAGTTATGGTAAGCCCATAATACTTCCTCTTGGGACCCCTACCGCACTTCCTCGTCGATACTATCTTAATTAAACCAGCGTCTTGAAGTATTTTCAAGTGATAATGCATTAGCGGCTTGCTTATGTTGAACTCATGCGCGAGGTCCGTTAGAGAGGCAGGGGAATTTATAAGCCTCGATAGAACCCTTCTACGGGTCTCATCGCTTATAGCGTAAGCCACCATTGACTGAGTCTTTAACAGTTTATCAATGGTTCTATTCCCATACCTCCCTCTCGCTTTACTTCTCATCATGATGCATCACTATGGTATTTCGTACGCTAAGAATATTAACTTTTTTTCTTAAAAGGAGATGTAAAAAACAGAATAGTGTGTGCAAAAAAGGCCCAGTAGCTAGAGCAATTTCTTCATACAGAAGAAAGTTCTGGAAGAGACCTCCAGACTAATATTATGTAACCGTATAACTAGTCGTCGAGCCATGCGGAGTCGATATTAAGACGAATATGGGCTCACCCACTATAGGTGCTATTGAGAGGTAAATGCATACTTCTAAAGTTTCGAAGGGATCCCAGAGACCTGACCCACTAGTAGTTAAAATGGGGTTTACGATTTCCCCGGTTTTCCCATTCACGAAAACCCGCAAAACCTCCCACCTATCGGCCGAGGAGCCGTCGTAGTCCAATCGCACCACACGTATGCCATTAGCGGTACGGTAAACAACGATGAAGTCCATGTACTTGAAGAACCTCACAGGAATCGAGATCGCGCCTATATTGGTTATGTTCAGAAGCACAGTGCTTCCGGTAATGAGACCTCCATCAACCCTTATCCGTTCATCCAACCTCATCGCATATATACGTGAATGGGCTCTAGCCGTCGAGCTTAAGACATCGCTCATCTTCGTTTCGAGCGAACAGAAAAGGGCAAAGGAGAGGAGGAAGAGGAGGAGCGCAACAAAGGATGACAAGGTGACCGCATAGCCCACCGCCTTCACCTCATACGGAGAACATATACTCCGCGTCCTTACCGTTATAGAGGACAAAGCGCACGTAATAGTCCCCCTGAGAGAGCGCGCTTGACAGGGTAATCGTTATCTCGAGGGTCTCGCCCGGCTCCCAAACACCATCGTCATCATCATTCACTATCGAATAGCTCCAATCGCTGCTATAATTAAGCCTCGCGGCGTTGTCCACTTTACCGAAGAAGAGATCCGATGATACTATCATGGAGGGCGCTATCCTGCTCGTGCCCACGTTCTTCACCCATACCTTGACGGTAGTCGAGGATGTGCTCGTAGCGAAGACTATCTTTATGTCGGTTCCCATCTTCTCCTCAGTGGCGGCGACCACACTCTTATAGCTCGCTTCTATCCTGGAGAGGCTGGAAAATATCGCTGCGGCCAGTATCGAGGTGGCTATTATAGTCGAGACTACTATGATCGCTTCCTCTATGGTGATGGATGCCACGTCGACCGCCGAGATATTAGCTTACCCCCCGCTAATATCCCTTAATAGTTCAAGGGACGTTCAAAGAGGCGGCAATTCGCCTTTTTAATAATTAAAGATAATTTTTATTTTATTAAAATTAAAATGTTATTTTTAAAAGAATATTAAAATATTTTAATTAAAATAATGAATATTAGGAGGATGTGTGTTCAGTAACACGAAGTAAAAAGCCCTTGATGGGAGGTGGTGAGGACGACTAAGTTAAGGAAGATATTGAAATCCAAGGGGGCCATGACCGGTATAGAGACGGCCATAATACTGATAGCCTTCGTCATAGTAGCCGCCTCATTCGCCTTCGTCGTACTGAACATGGGTTTCTTCAC
>JAGGXX010000009.1 GCA_021162845.1 Thermoprotei archaeon
AATTGTTAACGGGCTTAAGCTGGGATGTCTAGGGGATTACATCGAAGAAGCTATGATCATAATGCATGCCTTCATTGAGAATTACCGAAGAGGCGATGGGAAGGGGCGACCCTTTACGTTCCCCATACCAACGATAATGATCACTGAGAAGTTCGATTGGAACGGACGAAGGTGGAGCGTAGAGGGGATCGATATTACCCATGAGATCTTCGAACTGACGGCTAAACGTGGTACGTTCTATTTCCTGAACTGTCTCAACGGCTATATAGATCCCGAAAGCAGGTTCGCGATGTGTTGCAGACTGCTTCTCGATCGAGAGGAAATGCTTAAGATATGCATGCATCAGGGGGGAATCTGGACAGTCCCCGAGAGCACGGGCTCCATAGGCGTCGTGACCATAAACTTGCCTCGTCTCGGCTTCTTGGCTAAGGGCGATGATGATAAGCTCTATGAGTTGCTGGAAAGGCGACTCGATTTAGCTAGAGAGCACTTAATGCAGAAGAGGGAGTTCCTAGAGAAAATGCTGAAGGCGGAGGATAGCCTTCTTCCGATAACCAAGAGCTATTTGGGTACGCTGAGATTCCACTTTAACACTATAGGCATTGTAGGCATGCATGAATGCTTAATGAACCTTACTAACATACCCATATGGCGGGGAGAAGGCATTAAACTAGCTAAGCGGATATTAAAGTTCATCCTGGATAAGCTTAAGGAATACGAGGATGAGGACGGAGTGCCCTATAACCTGGAGCAGACCCCTGCGGAGTCCACATCATACAGGTTGGCGATGCTCGATTCTAAGCTGTTTAAGGAGCATATAAAGAGGGGAGAGTATTGCATACAGGGACACGCTGGCGCTTATTACTACACGAATAGCACGCATGTGCCCTATAATGTGCCCATGCCACTTCACGAGAAAATACGCGTGGAGGCTGAGTTTCACCCATATTTCACTGGGGGATGTGTGACGCATATATGGCTTTATGAGGCCCCTGAACCCGAGGCCCTCAAGCGTTTCTTATATAGGGTCTTCACAAGGACCAAGATAGCTTATCTGACCATAACGCCTACGATAACTGTCTGCTTACACTGTGGAAGAAGCTGGACAGGCATATACTCTAAGTGCCCTCAATGCGGTCATGAGAGAAGCTTGGAGTACTATAGCCGCATAGTAGGGTATTACCGTCCGGTGAGGAACTGGAATGAGGGAAAGCGGACGGAGTTCTTCGAGAGGGTTCATTACTCTCTTGAGAACAAGGAAGTGATAAAGCCGGAGGAGGTATTAAAGGAGGGCGTTGCACTTTGATAAGGGTCTTCTCCATAATACCGGTAAGCCTGATAGATTGCAGGAAGTGCCCATGCACGGTCCTGTTCCTCTCAGGGTGTAATATGAGATGCGTATACTGTCAAAACTACCCTGAATACTTGGGCGGCAATATGCTTAACCTAGAGGGACTTAAGGATATGCTTAAGGATAACTGGGCCGTTGAAGCCGTAAAGTTCACAGGAGGGGAACCAACGTTACAGGAAAAAGGCCTTCTTCGCATCTCGGAGTTCATAAAGAGGGAGCTAGGACTTGGCATAGCTATCGATACGAACGGCACTAGACCTAGAGTTATAGAGGCCTTGGCTAAGCGGGGCCTTCTCGAGGCGGCAGTGGATTTGAAAGCACCGCGGGACAAATACCCGACCATTACAAGCCTCCAGGCATATGATGACGTGATTAAGACCATAAAGGTGTTCAAGGAATATAACGTAGACTATGAAGTTAGGACCACGGTCGCCCTTCCCATAATATCATTCGATGACCTCAGGGAGCTAGCGGAGGCACTTAATAAGCTAGATGCCCCGCTATGGGTCTTACAGCGCTTCAGGGCCACTAAGCATACGCCAAGGTACCTACATGCCCCTTCTTATAAGGAGCTCAACGGATATGCCAATTTACTAGCTGAGGAATACTCCCTCCGAGTTAAGGTACGCTGAGGAAGTGTTACATGTCCCTTTAACGAGAGATAACACGAGGTAGATATGGGCAGGAGCCTTTTGAATAGTTAAAAAATGTGGATTTAGCGTAGCTATGCAAACATCTTCATGATACGGAGAGTGAACTACCTAAACTGATGAAGGAGAGGAAACTAATGCCCTAATAGCTTACTTGGTACGCATTATCTTGCGGCGGCCCATTATCTCCCAAACTTCAACCTCGACTCCTGGTGCCAGCTTCCTCCTCAAATCCTCTTCCTTGGGTAATTGGACTTCGTAGACCTCATATGTGCTTAAGTCCATTAGCTGGACTCCCGTCTCACTGAGGGATATCACTTGCGCGCTGAGCTTCCTTATCTCAGGTACACTAACCGATGATCCAGTGGGAACCACAATGCTACGCTTGACATTATCGAATACCCCTATGGCCACTATGCGCGCTTTAGCTGATCCATGCTTACCGGGCTTGGACTTAGATACCTCGACTACCTTGCATGGCTCATTATCGATAACCACATAAGAGCCTACCTTAATGCTACCGGCTTCTACTGGCCTCACTGACATAAAGGCTCCCTCGTATATCAACTTAAAAGAGCTCATAGTTTATAAATATTGGGGAGCCTCTCTTGGATTCTAGCGGATGTACAGTGCAGCCCTGCGCGCTAAAGGTCGGAGGGGTAGGCGTATTAGGCAGGGTGAATAGGGCACGCATAGCGAGGTATGTGATAGGGCTCCTACGCCTATTAGACGAGCATTCAATGGGATATGTAATCGATGACTCACTGAAGGAAGTACTAACGGATGTAAAATACGAGCACTTTAAGAAGCCTGAAGAGTTTCCCCCTTGGGCGGACCTCCTGGTCATCTTCGGTGGAGACGGCACAATACTGAGGGCTGTTCATACGGTTCCCCTCATAACCGAACGCTTCATACTCGGTGTCAACGTAGGGACTGTGGGCTTTTTAACGGAAATAGACCCTGAGAGGCTAAACGAAGCGGTATTGCACGTATTGAAGGGAGGGGAAGTGTACGTTGAGAGAAGCCGATTGCTCTCTTCTAGCTTAGACGGTAAAAGGGAATTCCATATGCTTAACGAACTCATGGTGGTCTCCTCCAGCTTCGGAAGGGTCATGACCTTTGAGATCTATAAAGACGACGCCACCATCTATAGGGGAAGCGCAGATGGCCTTGTGATCTCGACTAGGACTGGCTCTACTGCATATATAGCATCGTTGGGTGGACCCGTGGTGGATCCAGAGGTAGAGCTATTGCTCTTAAGCCTCCTATGCCCTCTGAGGTGGGGGTTCCGTCCCATGATCTTACCACCATGGGCGAGAATTAAGGTCAAAGTATTGAGACCTGGAGGAAGGATAATAGGAGATGGCATCGAGCTCACGACTATAAAGGGCAGCTTTATGATAGGCGTTCGTTTAAGCAATAGACGTGTTAACTTTATACGTTTCTCCAGGAATAGTTTTTATAATAGGCTGAATCGTAGGCTTAGCATGGAGATATAGGACGGGAAGCAAATGAGAATTTACGTGCTGGATTCATCAGCCATCATAAATTATCTCAACAGATATTACGCGCCTGGCTTATGCTACTACACGACGAACTCTGTGCTCGAAGAAGTCAAGAGCTCGTTGTCAAGGATTAGGCTGGAGTGCTCGATGCTTAGGGGAGAACTTAGGATCCTAGACCCAACCCCTGAGGATATCGAAGAGGTCGTGAAAAACGCTAAGCGCACGGGGGATTTCTTTAAGCTCTCCAAGACGGACATCGAGGTCCTAGCTCTAGCATTAAGGCTTAAGAGGGGGGGCGGCGACGTCGTAATAATAACCGATGATTACGCAATAATGAACCTCTCGATTAGGCTAAGGGTACCCTTCAAACCGGCGCTGATGTCACCGATATCGGAATACCGTGAGGTAATACTCGTATGTCCCGTATGTCATTATAAGGTAAGGATTGATGAAGAAGGTGGGCAAGGCGTCGTGTGCCCCTTATGCGGTACAGAGTTGAAATTAGTGATAAGGAGGAGGAAGAGGATTCATCGTTCCTTACATAAGAGGGCTATGAAGTAACCAGGAGTATCGTGGACATGCGGATAAAACCTCTGTAGCTTCTCAGCCCCCTCTATGGCCAGACCGGGCGATCCTAACACTAATGGTTGCTCTACAAGCTTAAAGCCAAGAGAATCTAAGGCGTACTTTATGTTTAGCTCATTCTCCTCGAGAGTTAACGTACAAGTGGAGTACACTAGGTAACCGCCCTTCTTAAGCGACTTAGAGGCCGCCTTGAGGAACTGCCTTTGATATTCCATGGTGCCCACTATTTCCCGTAGAGTGCGAGTTTCGTATAGCTTGGGCCTCACGCCTAAGGCTGAACAGGGGGGATCCAATAATATCTTATCCGCCCTGATCTCAGGGTAGTCTACGTGAACGTACCTAGAGTCATGTATTATGACCTTAACGTTCTCAATCCCCAATCTCCTCAGGTTTTGAATCAGCCTCTCAGCCCTCTTCGGCGACTTCTCGAATGCGTATATCTGACCTTCATTCCCCATGAGCTGGGCCATATGCGTTGTCTTGCCGCCCGGAGCAGCACACATATCGATGACTACTTCCTCAGCTTCAGGATGGAGTATCCAGCTAACGAGAATCGAGGGCAAGCTTTGCTCATAGAAGTAACCCAGGTTGTACTCCTCCAACGTCCTTAATGAAGGCGCTCGATACTTGGATTTAAGGACCCTCACGGCTAGCCCCTTCTTCCTAGCCCTCATAGCATTTCCGTCCATTTCCGCTATGCCCCAGGCCACTACCTCACCCCGTGGACTTAGGATTACTACCTCATCGCCTACGCTTATGCTTGGATCAGCCCTTCGGACGCCAGGACAATAGAGGTTCGAACCTATGTACACGCTCTCGGCAGCGAATTTGTCAGCAACCACGACCTTCCCTCCTTTAGGAACCTCGAAGGGGCCTTCGACCTTGAGGTATATGGCATCGGGCAATAGCTCATCTTCATGGACTTCAAAGCCCTTATGTTTAAATAAGTCAAGCAGACCCTGCTTGCTTATCTTAAGGGTATTTACCCGTAGATAATACCTATTTGGAGGAGCCCTAAGTGCCATTACCATAGCTTGAGCGTTGTCGATACCGAACACCCTCACGAAGTATTCATAGAGCTCTTTAGAGCAGTACCCCGAGTACATCAAGCTATGATCTCACTACAGGCTTAAGGGCTTATCTTTAAGCGTCACATCGCCTGAAGTATGCATAAGACGGGTCATCGATGAGGTTATAATCATAAGCTGCATAAACAGCTTTAAGGATATAAGGATCAAGGTCTATGTCGTGATTAGAAATGTTAAAAAAGGATGAAAATTCAGCCACGAGGATCGGTCTTTATTGCTCTAGTTAAGCTCATTGGCGACTACAATTCTGAAGGATGCTTTCTCATCTGGCCTATGTTTCCTCTTGGATATCACGCGTAGGAACCAGTTCGCCTTATAGTATTTCGTTTTACAGCTCGGCCTTTGAACACTTGGGATTTTATATCTAAACGGGAACTCGGATTCTATTCCTTCAATGAATTCCACGCCTCTCTCAAGTATTGTGGGAGGAAAAGCAGTAACGTCACTTCCCCTGAAGTCCGTAAAGCTCAATATTGGTTGCTTTAATATGGCTTCAGGTATTATCTCCGCGTGATGGAGCGCATCTACTTTTAATTCATCCACTCTAAAGGATTTGCTGGGCTTCACTAAAACTACTCCTTCTATCGTTTCCCCTAAGGAGAAGACGCACCTAGGTAACTTTAGCGTCACCTCGGCTTTAACTAGATCGTACGAGGCCTCAAACGCTCCTCTCGGTCTCTCTTCCTTGGCCTTAGCTAACATTACGATCTCCTTCTTTCTAACTTTCTAACTATGTCTCTCCTCATCCTCCTGCCTATAACGGCTTTGAGGAACCACCTCGTGTTTATCATGCCACTCTTATAGGTCGGTGGGGCGTCTTCAGGGACCTCGATGCTTGTCTCAATGAATAGGCCGCTATCCGTAACCTCACCCTTTCCCATTATGAATCTCTTCAGCTCAACAAGCCTGAATATGAAGCTCTCACTGACCATTTCCTCTAGGTCCTCTTCTTCCTCGGTTACAGAACGCGAGTATAGAGAGAACTCCCGCTTAACTTCCCATTTCATAAAGGATTCGCAGACCAGTTCAAGTCTGAGCTCATTGAAGCTAAACCTTTTATTGGTATCGACTTGTATCCTTGCCTTAATCTCATCGCCAGGAAAATAAGACTCTTTGTCTATGTCGAGGTCCACCTTAACCTTAGGGCCGAAAATCATTTCCCTTCCTCGCAATAATATTAATAACGCGTATATAAAAGTCATGAGGATCGTCAAATTGTTAAGAGCGGAGCATTATTGCTTTTTCAATATTTAGGAAAGATGTAGAGACTAGAGAATCGACCAAGCTAAGTATGCTTAGGCATTACAGGTTTTCACAACCATCATTTTATTGAACGAGACATTCCTCTAGGCTCACTTTAAGGCGTTCATCTAGCTTTTTAATCAACATTCACAGATTCATAAGCGTTCAGTGATCCTAGAGTGATGAGCTGAAGTAATAGATCCTAGATTGACCCATCGGCTTGGGAAGTAACCTACACCGAGGGGGCTCTTAGGTGAGCACGAGCATCCATAAAAGTGTCCTCAACTTCCTAAGGGAGCTTGATAGGAGATTTAAGGTGATGCTCGTAGCCATAGGACTATATAGTTGGGCGAGCAACCTCACGTTAAAATACAACCAGCTCTACGCCACGGCTTTGGGAGCGGATCCCCTGGAATTGGGATCGCTGAACAGCATAGGTGGGGTAGCTAATTCCATAATCTCAGCTCCTACGGGATGGTTCATCGATAGGTACGGCGTAAAGAAGGTCATAATATTAGGGTTAGCGCTCTCCGCAATGGTCTCCGCCATCTACGGCTATGCCTCAAACTGGTTGATGCTCATACCAGCAATCATCCTATCGCAGATTAGCTTTAGGATGATCATCCCCCTTACAGACATAATCTTCATAGGTACGAGTAAGCCTAGGAGTAGAGCACGAGCCATGGGGCTCTCGCGCACGATATGGGCCATACCGAGTGCTCTAGCCCCTATGACGGCCGCCGTGATAGTCTCTGCATTTGGAGGGATAAACGTTCAAGGCATCCGCCCATTATATTTAATCCAACTAGGCGCAATTACGCTGATAATGGTATTTGTCATCTTCGCGCTAGAGGAGCTACACATACAGCGGACTGCCGGAGAGCGTGTAATGGACCAAGGGAAGAGGGGGCTAATCGAGGGTTTTAAGGAGCTCTTCGAAGGGGAAAGATGGCTTAAGGAATGGGCGATTCTCATGGGCTTATGGCGATTCGGGATGAGCCTTTCAATGCCGTTCATCCCGCTCTGGATGGTAAATGTGAAGGGCGCAGACCCATACATCCTCGGGGCCATAAGCACAACGGGCATCATAACCTCGGCTCTCCTTCAGATCCCGATGGGAATCATAGCCGATAGGATCGGGAGGAAAAAGACCTTCTTTCTCTTACGTCCATTTTCATACCTGGGTACTCTTCTGTTAATCCTCGCTCCGAGCCCTGAACTATTAATCCTAGTCGGGATATTGGGAGTGCTAGGATCCATGGATGGAGTGGCCGGAGTTAGTTTTATCCCCTTTATTACCATGTACTGGGAAGCTGTTCCAGCGGAAAAGAGAGGGAGATGGTTCGGATTCACCGGCATATTTAACATATTCGCTGTTCCCGCCTTGATGCTAGGCGGCTTCCTATGGCAAGTTGGGTTAAAGGAGTGGGTCCTCCTTTTACCAGTCTTAATAGAGGTATCCAGCATAGTGCCCATCCTGATGAGGATCCCGGACACTTTGAGGAGGTCAGAATGACGACCTCAGAACGCTTAGTTCTTAAGAGGAATCTCTTCCCTCATCTTCGCTTAACGCTATGACGAATTAAAGGACCTCTCTCGCTTTTTCGATCTCATAACACGGATCATTCATATCCCTCTATTATATCATGAACTAGCCGAAATAAAATACAGAGCCATGGGATATAACGTAGAGAAAGCTCACATATTAGCGGCAACAGAGTGCATAGAATTATGGAAAAATGACCCCGTTATGGAGAGAAATGATCGTAAAGATTCATATAAGCGATATAGAAAATATGAGGAGAAATATTAAGGGAAATCAACGACATCTGAGGGATACACAAAAATGATTCGGAAGTAAGATTTCAGCTCAGATTTATCGCCATAAATCTTAACGCCCTCCTGGACTAGCATGTATGACATGCTAGTCCAATTCCAATAAAGTCAACACCGGGATGATGCTTAAACGAATTCTGTATTGACAATAATCCATCTCCACAATCTAACACCTCATCACAGGGCTTTAAGTCAGATTCCCGATACCATAACCCTAAACCCATCTATGTATACCCCCAAGCTTAATCAATCACGTGATCAGTGAACCTCGCAGATCCTAGCTTCTCCTTTATGTTCTTACCGGTGGCCTATAGCGCTCTCATGTACATACTGATCATAAGCCTGGCGCACAAGATCTTTGTGCTTAAATGCTACCGAGCCCTCTAATACGGACATTAAAATTGGGTTTGTGGTGCGGGGGGTGGGATTTGAACCCACGCAGGCCTACGCCACGGGAGCTTACTGGGACCACTAGGCCAGCCCTCTCAGTCCCGCCCCTTTGACCTAGCTCGGGCACCCCCGCGTCTAAGGGGATCCGTAATTGGTACTATTGAATATGGTCAGATATAAGCGTTACAGCATAAGCCAAACGGAATAGCTCGGGAACAATAGCTCGCGTTTCACCGGACGCCCATTCATCCAATCCCATACGGGACAGTCATGGGCGCGATCCTGCGGACCCATGAGGAGGGATATGAGAGGGCATATTAAAGTTTACCGCATCTCCGCTTAATCAGCGAAACCTCATTTCATGTCCGGAATGACTTTTTGAATGACGCATATCTATCGCCAGAGCATCATATGAGGTATATGCATGCCTTACGCGCGAGGCAAGCGATTTAACGCTGATCTAGATAGAGATTAAGGCGCAGGGGGTTCACATGTGCAGGATGTTAGGCATCATAGCATCACGCCCAGTTAATGCGTACTATTACCTAGTGGAGGCGGAATGTTCCCTCTTAGCGCAGGCAGAGAAGGGAAGACAAAGCGATGGATGGGGGATAGGTTATTACGTCAACGAAGAGGCGAAGGTCTTCAAGAGGGCCAGGGCTGCATATGAGGAGGAAGAGCTATTCAAAGAGAAGGCTAAGAACATAGCCTCTAAGATCCTAATAGCCCACGTGAGGAAGGCCAGCAATCCCCGAGGACTGCCGAAGCACATGCTCATAGCTGAGGAGAACTCGCAGCCTTTCTACTGGGACGAGGTAATATTCACGCATAATGGAACCATATGGGCACTGAATATAGTAGAGTACCTCGGCGAGTACAAACACATGATAGGAGGGCTTAATGATAGCGAGATATACTTCGTTTACTTCCTCAAGGAGTGGAGGGAGCGAGGAGATCCAATAGAAGCCCTAAGGAGCGTAGAGAGGGGACTATGGGATGCCCTCAGGAAAGGAGAAGGGAAGCGCACTAAGCCCTATAGTAGCCTTAACGCAATATTCAGCGATGGGAAAAAGCTCTACGCGGTTACCAAGTACCTAGAAGGAGAGAAGCTGAAGTCCATCTGCTATGGAGATGCGGAGTACTTCAGAATGGCCTACCGATATGAAGGTGACAAGCTCATAGTGGCCTCGGAGAAAGTCGATAGAGAAGAGTGGAAGCTACTATCCAATGGAGATGTATTAATCGCAGAACTACGCGAGGGACAAGTGAAGTATAGGATCGAGAAGTTATAGCAATATCTAATCTCCTCGGCTCCCAGGCTAGCTATCCGACACCGGTTTTTCTTCACGCATCCCCCAAGAAATCCACTATATTGAAGAGGACTTTATTCCAGAGCATGTGAGAACTTTGTCCCGTCCTTCTTTCATCATCACCCAGGGCCCAGTGAGTCAGCTCATGCAACTCCAATAAGATAAGCGTCCTAATCACGTCATCGGGTATCTCCACTATGGGCTTCGACCTGATGTTAATGGAGAAATCGACGCACGCACGAAGCAGGTTATACAAGTTGAATGCGACCACGCTCGACCTTGCCCCCTTTATGCAGAAGGCATAGACCACCTCCTTCCATCTAGGGGGAAACGGATATCGCCTACCCCTAACCTTTAAATAAACCGGGTCATGTGGGCCAATCCAGGCATAGACCCTAATGGGTTCATCGCCTAGTGGATCACGCACAAGGATAAAGGGAGCTTCAACCGATATATCGGGATCCCCCATGTCAGGAAACGAATCTTCCTCCCATGCCTTATCCATGACGATTATACATCACCCTATATGAAGCGTCCTAGCCTAAATGAGCTCAAGCAGCGTTATAAGCTTGTCACATCCTTAAAGGAGGCTGAAAACCAAAATAGAGGTGGAGGGAAGAAGAGTTAGGGATATTCTCTGGTTATCTCATCGGCCTGGGGAATACCATCGTTATCGGCGTCAACCCAGTGGAAGACGTAATAGCCGCTCACGAGCCAGGGTAGGTGCCCTAAGAAGAAGTCATGAAGGTAGACGCCAGCAGCCCAAGTACCCCCCAACTAAAGCCATAGGCAATAAAGACGACGTTATCCCTATCGTCAACAAAACACCCGATTATGAAGAGATCCTCATGCCCAGTGACCTCCCTAGCGGGTATGGAAGCGACAACCGCATCAGTATCACTATCTACAAAGCACAGGGTTCTATTAGCTTCAGCAAAGTAAACTGGGGCAATCCTGTTCTCCTCATAGTACCTGACGCATAGGGTAGACCTGGGGCCGCCGAAGAGGACTATTACCTTACCATCCACCAAGGGCTCTCCGGTAGTGGCATCAACATACTTAGCATTCGTATTGAAGAGGGCATTCTGCTCGTTCTCGCATAGCCCATACGTATATTATGAGATGATAGGCGAATACTAGAACGCCTATTAAAAGAGGCAATACTAGCAAAAGATGGGATGAAGGGGAGAAGGAGGACACTATTATAGTGCGATCGTCTTTATAATTCGCTTAGGTACTTTAATGCGAGGTAACTTTATTGAAATATGTATTCACAGAAGAGCTTCATGAAATTACTTAATATCCCGCAATTTCGCATGCATATGCTCCTCCTTCACCAGCTCCTGAACTCCTGAACAAATAGTAACTATCCATGGCTATGTTACTGATAATAATGGTAATCCCATTAAAGGAGCAGAAGTTAAAGTAGATGGTGAAGTAGCTATCACTAATGATAATGGATATTACATACTAAACTTAACGATTGAGAGTGAAAAAGTATAATGTAACAATATCACATGAAGACTATGTTACTTATGAAAGTAGTATTAATCTAAAGGCAGGAGGGATATATACATAAATTTCACGCTTAAAAAGATACCTTCAAAAAGTACACCAAGCCGTTGTTTAATCGTAACAGCTGCCTATGAGAGTGGGATAGCCTGGCCTGTACAATTCTTGAAGTCCTTTAGGGATGGGTCACATCAGTCTCCTCTTTGAGTCACATCTGCTAGATTCACATCAGCATTATCACTGACGCTATTGAGACAGTAGTTTACCTCACAGCTCGTGAGATTAACGATTACAGGATCGCATCCGCACTAATAATCTACTCCCTGAGGAAGAAGAGGGCACCATCTTTAAGCAGGCTGGATAGGCTCACTAGGCATGCTAAGGTGATTGTGAGCTTTAGGAGGTCTGATGCACCTTGGGGGGAAACATACTGGAGGGGTGTCGCATACGCCCAGCTACTTCTCAATCTTGAGAAGCCTGTAGTGGTTAAAATAACCCCTCCAAGGGATAAGAGGACTAGGGAGAGGTTGAGATACCTCATAGAGGGGACTACTGTTGGTGCTCGTGGTAGGAGATATAGGGTTGGGGGATTGTTGAAGAGGATTGGGGGAGAGAAGCTGGCACCTTGGATCTACCTAATACCAAAGAAGAAGTTAGCAGAATTCCATCAGACAGTAAGGAGAAGTTCCCATTATAGATTTTTGTTTGGTGATAAAGCGGAAGAGAAGAATAATGATAGGGAGAAGAAAGAATTCATCAAGAGGCCAGCGGACGTCTTAGAGCGTGAGGGGATGATGTACTTTTTAGCTAACTTTCTCCTTTAGTAGTTTGATTATGTCAGTCTTTATCGAGGACACCTCTAAACTTAAAGCATGAACCATCTTACTCAAATCATCAATCCTAGCACTAAGAACCTTGTTAAGAGTATCAATCCTAGCGTTTAGGGTCTTGTTTAGATCATCAATCCTCT
>JAGGXX010000011.1 GCA_021162845.1 Thermoprotei archaeon
CCCCATGATCCTCGAAGGTACCCGCTTGACTGGAGCGAGGAGCTAATAGAGGTCCTTAACGAGCGAAGCGAACCAGTGGGCTTATGGTTCACATCGTTCTTCGGCCTAGCTAGGAACCTCATGGGCTGAATATATGCTCGAACCTCATGCCTCTATGCGCCCGTATATTTGGTTTTAAGACAACTGAACAGAAGGTCTTCTGGGTGGCCTTTATAGTAGGGCTTCTGCTAAACTTACCATACATCTTAATTCAGCTATTTCCAGCTATACCCCTCGGTGGGTTTGCTGGCGGTGGTTATGGTCACTGGAGCCTAGGCACGTCTTTCCCTAGCTTCATTCAAGCAGTTCAAGCAATGCTACCAGGAGCTCAAGTTAACTGTGGTATTGTAGCTCACCTGTTCTGTGTATACATGATCTTACCTATGGATATCACCGCTACTGTACTACTAATGAGGTTAGTATTTGGCTTCATTTACGCTCCTTTAGCTGTAAGAACTGGCATCTATCCACCAGGGGTATGGATGGCAGGATCTAGGCCCTTCCTTTGGTTTGTTTGGATGAAGATCGGGGTACTTTAGGCATAGGACTTTATGCACTATACGCAACGAGAGATAAAATAAAAATGTAGTTATCCTCCTACAAAACTGATTACACAATTGAGGGTATCCCAGCTAGACTTACCTTATTCCTTGCCATTGCTTTTCATAGCAATATGGTGTGTCGCTGGGTTAAATCCAGTAATTGTTATAGCATGGTTCATCCTTATCACGCTTCTAAATATAGGTGGTGCAAAGATATACGCTATAGCGGCTCGTTGCGTTGGATACGACTGTGGTCCTATATTCACTTGGCCGCTACTATACCTCCTTGGGACATCGCTAGGTTTATGGCAGGGAACACCGCCAGAGCGAGGCAATTCGCAGTTAGCTCTCTTCGGTCTCTTTACAGGTACTATGGGGACTTGTATATGTGCGTACAATGATAACACATTATTCGCTCCAACAGAAGTGGCATTCCATTACGCAGTAGCTAAGGGATCTAATGCAGATATGAGAAAAGTGTTCATGTACACTATAATACTTCTCATAGTTCTCACACCCTTTGCATTAGCCTTTGATACGTGGTTCAATAGTCATGTGAGCCTAGTGAATACTGGGGAATACGGCATGGGTACAGGTATATTTAACCCAATAGGCGTTGCTCTGAATACAGGTCTACTCAGCGCTACTGCCGGGAAGAGTCCCGCTATAACTTATGGTGAGTATTGGGCTTGGACTATTGTAGGTGCTGTGACGATATGGATCCTACATTACTTAAGAGCCACATTCCCCTGGTTCTTCATACATCCCGTAGGCTTCCTAGTAGGCATACTTGACTCATATTGGACTGGATGGATTAATCCGCTGATTGGATTAGTCGTTAGATATTCTCTAACTAAGGTTCTTGGTGCAAAGAGAGCTGAGGAGCTAATAGCGGCAATCTTCGCTGGTCTAGCGATAGGAATAGGGGCATTATACCTACTGGTCGGTGCTGTTATCTTCTCTACAATCTCAATGCCTAACCTACGATTATTATGGAAGTAATATATTCATAACAAAACCAAAGGTCTTCTTTTATCTTTTCTTTAAACTTCAAAATATCATCAGCTATCATGTTGAAACTTTTAAATATTTAAAGTAGTTTAACTGTAAAACTGTTAGAAGGTGCTGATCATGGTTAGGATTAAAGTAATCCTTTCGGCTACAGGTCCTGCTTGGGGATATCTCTTTAAGAAGGAGGAAAGAGTGCGAGAATTGGAGGATTTTCAAAATATCTTAAAGGCTATCCAGCCTCGTCTCCCAGCGGATCTAGAGCTAGAGGTTCACACTTTTCTTGATGCTAATGATGAGTTAGCTTTCGTAAATGCACTTAGTAATAACGATCTAGTGGTCTATGTAGCGCTTGCCTTCCCAACCCCAGGACTAAATACAATTCTAGAGAAAGGTGTTCCCCTCATCTTCTATCAGAAGATGTACGCTGGCCATACGTGGAGTATCAGGCCTTTAAGGAAGGGCAGGACGTTACTATCAATGAGTAGCGATCCAGAGGATTTAAGAAGGAAGATCTTAGTTCTATACGCCTATCAGAAGCTAAGTGAGACGAAATACGTGCTCATTACGACCAAGGATAGAAGGGACATTTTAGAACGAGCGGATTCCCTAGCCGAGAGGTTCAACTTCCAACCATTAATACTCCCCCCCGAAGAATTACTCAAGTATTATCACAACGTATCCGAGGAGGAGGCAGAGAAGGGAGCTAAGGCGTTCGTAATGAAGTCCATAGGAGTCATAGAGCCTAGTTTTGAGGAGATTGTTAAGGCGTACAGGATGTACCTTGCCATGAAAAAGTTAGTGAACGATAAGAAGGCAGACGGGATAACGATAGATTGCTTATCCCTCTTCTCTAAAGGTCTTTTACCAGCCTATCCTTGTATTGGCTTCTCTTTGCTTAACAACGAAGGTATCCCAGCAGCATGCGAAGGGGACGTATATTCACTCTTCACTATGTTCATCTTCAAGTATCTCGCCAACCTACCTTCCTTCATAAGCGACCCTGTATTTGATACTGCTAAGAACACCGTTATCCATGCACACTGTGTCGCTGCTACTATGCTTGACGGAGCTAGAGAGTATCCTTATATCATAAGAAGCCATGCGGAGGATAATAAGGGCGTATCCTTAGAGGTGAAGTTCGAGAAGATCGGGGCGTTAATGACAGTAGCTAACTACTTAGACGGGAATAAGATGGCGGTCTCCTTAGGCAAAGTCGTCTCTAACCCTGAGATAAATAGGGGCTGTAGGACTAAAATAGAACTAAGCGTGGATAATGCCCGAAGAATGCTGGAGAGGTGGCCTGGTAGCCCCTTAGTCTCCCCCTTCGGCCTTCATAGGGTTCTAGCTTATGGTAACTGGATGAACGAGATCAAGGATCTATGCAGGTTACTTGAAATTGAGGTCTTTGAGGAGTGAGCCTCAGTGAGGCTAGCTACATTCATCACTTATTTTGTGATTTAATTTTCATCTTCATGATATGATTAGCCTCAATGAGGATACGCAGGGGACGAACCTTAAGTTCTGTTGCTTTTAGGAGGACTAAATATGTTTTGGGAATTTTGCAGTAATGTATAAGGCTTCAGAAGAATAAAAATAAACTTCATGTGCGTCGTTCTTGCAGAATTAGATGTTTATCTTCCTATTACTCGTTAGTAGAGAAATATAACACTTTGTAGCTCATCATGAAGGCATATGATAAACTCTTTGGTAAAAACATAGTCGTAGTTAAGTCACGGGCTGGAGACAGTGATAGCCATGATTTCTGTCATCTGGTGAATGTAGGTCTTACTTTCGCTTTGGTGAAGAGCCTTACTAGGCGGGGGAATCCTCGAGGCCTTAAGGAAAAGGCGTGTTTACGCCTCTACGGGGCAGGAGGTCCTTATAGACTTCAGGGTAAACGACCACATAATGGGTGAGGAGGTCATATTATCGAAGAAGCCTCACGAGGTTAAACCAAGGAGAATTCACATGGAGGTAAGATCTCCAGTGGTCATAAAGAAGGTCTCCATAATAAGGAATAACGTAGAAGTTTATTCTAAAGAGGTAAATTCGAAGAGCGTGAGCTTCGATTAGGTGGACGTTGATGATTTTTCTAAGATCGCTTTCAAAGCCCCCTTCTCGCCCAGACCTACCGTGTTCTATTACCTACGTGTTTATCAGGAAGGATGTTATGGCTTCCTAAAATGGCCTAGTCATCACCTATATGGATCTCAATAGATCAAATTGAAAATAATGATGAAGCCTAAATATCGTTCCTATTTTTCTGAACATACCATAAGCAGTACTCGGTGTAGCTTTAGCTATTAATCGTTGAGAGGAATTGTCACCCTCTTCATGGGGATGATTCGAACAGGTCCCATTAAGCCTGAAGGAGGTAGTGGCTCAAAACTGAACTCACGGGTGAGTGTTGAATAGTACTTGCGCGTATAATTTGTAGGGCCGCTTCCGTATCTTGGCACTAACCCCTCTGGCACAGGAGGAGGCTCTTTAAAACTGGATATGCGATTGATCAAAGTATTGGTGACTAGGACCACAAGGTGGTTTTTGCCCTTTCTCGCCGCTTTGGTGATATCTAATTTATATGGTCTCATCCAAGCAACTCCGACCTTTTCACCGTTCAATTCTACCTCCGCCACATTGCCTACCTTTCCGAGATCAAGAACGAGTTTAATGTCTTCTTGGATATACTCACCTGGAAGATTAAAGTCGATTTCATAGCGCCCCGTACCCGAGAAGTGTCTAGTTTTGGGATCTTCTGTCCATGAAATAAGTCTGATAAGGCTCTTCTCGATCTTGGGGAAGCCTTTGCCCTCTAAGACTAATTTCCAGGTGCCGGAGATCGTATAAGGGGCGGGCAATCCAGTTACTTCCTTGCTCACCGTCTTGTAAATCCCTCCTCTTTTCAAGGTCGCGGTTATCAGTCCATTTTCTTTAGTCCATCCTATCAGCTTATCCTCGTCTAGGTACTCAATCCGTGTTAAGTTCGTCGCTATAACGTGAAGATTATTCTCTGGATCCCCAGGCTTAAACACTATGAAGGTAGACTCGTAGGCTTCTAAACGAATTGGAATGCGTATACCATTAGCCGTCGTATCGTAGTAAAAGAGCTGAGAAGTCTGACCCGTATAGGGATTCCATTCTTCAGGCACCTTCCCCTTCACGCGAAAAGTGACGAAGACATCGCTCGGCTTATCTTGGATATTTATGACGAAGTAGATATCAAGATCTCCTACTCTACGATGAATAAAAGTCAATGCCTCAGTCTCCCTCATTCCCTCTGGGTCGATTGTCGGGTCTGGAGCGAAATCTGGAGGCATATGTCTTCTCAGAGTATTAAGGAATTCGTGGAGTGAGGGGTCTATCTTAGGACCAGGACTCCAGGGTCGATTGATGATTCTAGGGAAATAATAGGTATACCCCTTACCGCATCTCCTTCCTCTCGGAAAGCGAAAAGCGAAGCTTTCCTTCCTCCCTTCCTCTACCTCAAAGAGTTCTCTAATGATTCTTTGAACTTCTTTATCTTTCTTTTTATAGTCCTTTAATCCGACGGAGCTAGTAGGGAGGGAGTCGAGAGCTATTAAGATCCCGCCTGCTCTGACGAATTCACGAATGAATCTTAAGGTTTTAAGGGGTATAGATTTTATGTTTGGTAAAATCAAAAATTTATATTCCATATTGCGAATCTTTATTTTTCCATTTTGAATTTTAGCGTGGTTTTGGAGGACATCGTCGTTCACGATATCGAAATCGTAACCGTTCATAACTAATATCTTGCCTAGATCCCCGTAATTCAGTAATCTCCTTTCGAACCCCCACACGACCTTCTCAGTCCAGGCTGTGGCTTGTGGAGAATATATTGCAATGTCGGCAACGAACTCTCCTTGACGAAGTAGGTAACAGACCCGGCTGATGTATTTCGCTAAGTAACCATAATATTTCCACCAGATGTTTTGGTGGTTTATGAGATTAGCCCAGGGGACCTGCCTTGTCGGGGCGGCATCCCTCTCCGGAGAATAGGGATATCCATGATTGTAGATTAGGTTAACCCCATCTCTCGCAAAGCCATCCGTAGCAATCTTTAGTTCTTCGAGAGTGGTTCTATAGCGCTCCTGGTGTAAAAAGGTGTAGGCTTCAGCGGAGACTACATTTCGTCCGTAGAGATGGGCTCCAGAAGATACTGATTTACGTGGGATCATAACCACGTCAAAATATGTGCGGGTTACCTCACACTCCGGTATGTGCGTCAGTCCAGCGCCCTGAACTATTTCCTCTGTGAAGCGATAATGAGGTTGAATTCGAGCTTTGACACCATGTTCTTCGCACCACCTGATAAATGGTTTAAAGAACCAATTAATGGCGATATGGTGTAGGAATTCATTAACGTCATAGCGGATACGAGGAGTTAATTCGCCTATATCCCACCAGATTGCTGGAAGATATGGAGTGAGGTCGTATCCTTTAAACTTCTTGAATTCATCTAGTAATCCCTCGCTCCAATAAATGCCATTAGGTAATGGTATTATTTCAAAACTATCGCAGAAGAATGAATCTACTGTCTTTCCGAACTCCTCTCCAAATGCTTCGTAAAATTTCCCTCCCAGATAGTTACAATAGCGCTCTACAGCTCCTTTATTAAAATGGTCTAAAGACCAGTTTTCCGGCTTATAGTCCTGAGCCTGATTCACTTGGCCAGTAAACCTTAACCAGAAAGCTATAATCCGCCAACGTCCCTCCGGAACCTCCCACTCAAGTCGATTTTCTTTAACTTTTGAAGTAAGATCCGTTAAACTGTCTTTATCTAGTTTACCATCTCCGACTATTTTTCCAGCAACCACGGCTACAAGTTTTTGCTTCATCCAATCTGTAGGTGGCCGTTCCAACGTCAACGAATGCGAGGGCATTAAATCATAGACTGAAGTCGGCGTCCATTTGGATCCTGGGATCTCTCCTTTAAAGATCTTAGGTCCATCCACATCTACCCAAACTGGTACAAGGCACTTACTTCGATCTTCTGGTTTAACCCAGAAACCTCCAAAAGTCCATCCAGGACCGAAGGTAAGCGATACGGACATGTTGAGCTCCTTAGCCTTCTGAATCGTATATTTAACCACTTCCAGCCACTTTTCAGATAGATAAGGTATGTTCCCCTTCTCATACATTTTCCAAACACTGCAGATCTCCACTCCACCTATGCCTTTCTCATGCATTTCTCGCAATTCCCAGGCAATTTCCTCTTTCGTGACGGCATTACCAGGCCACCACCAACGCGTACGAGGCCAATACTCCTCTGGCGGATTATGAAAATGCTCCTTGAGATTAGACAATGGGTTCACTTTAAACCCCTGAAACATTGTCGTTCTCTTCATAATTTATTTTTAAGCTTAATGCCTTAGGAAGAGGCAAAAGGTATTTTAGCGCTCGGAAGACTTCTCTGGCCTAAAAATTAAGCTTAGGCCATGGCAAGCTCTACTATGCCTTATCAGAGATAAGGCTCCTGTGATATTCGCAAAAATGTGTATGAGCCCTTAAGTTACCATGAAGTATTCAGTTCATTATCTTATTATCGGTTCACGCTTAATATTAGGAGGAGGTTAGCTCCATGAGAGGCCTTCCCGCTAAATTGATCCTAGTAGGCGTGGACGGAGCTATACCCGACCTGATAATTAGGCTGGTGGAGGAGGGTAAGCTACCTAATATGGCCAAGCTCATGAAGGAGGGAGTTTATGGGGAGCTACTTGCCCCATATCCCACCGTTACCCCTAATAACTGGACGTCCTTGGTAACTGGGGCATGGGCTGGGACGACGGGCATAACAGACTATCATGTACACCACCCTGGAGAGCCCTTGGACGTCATATATTCTGGCTTCAACACCAAGGAGTGCGTGGCCGAGTACCTGTGGGATGCTGCGGAGAGGGTGGGTAAGAAGGTCATCTTGATGAAGTACTCAGCCTCGTGGCCGCCGACTATAAAAAAGGGCATACAGGTGAACGGATGTGGCCCCAATTGGACGGATGAGGTACATGAGATCTGTGGCGAAAACCTCTTCACCACGGAGAGGGGATATCCCTTAGCGACGTTGATCGAGTTCAAGCCGCTAGATGAGCGGGGGACGTTAGTGGCGAAATTGACGTTTACTCCACGCTCACGCCGTATTGGAAGGGAGCGACTCCTCAACCTCCCCGTTAAATCACTGCTAGACCAAGTAGGCGTTAAGCCAGCGCTCCTCTACGCCATACTGCCTCAATCCAAGGGAGTGTATGAGGAGCTCGTGATATCCAGGAGCCCGAGCCCCACGGATTCCCTAGCTAAGCTTCACGTAGGAGAATGGAGCAATTGGGTAAAACTCGAGTTCACGACGGATGAGGGGGTGATAGAGGGCCTGGTCAGGTTTAAGCTGTTAGAGCTCTCTAAAGACGCCAAATCCTTCAGGCTATACGCGACTCACGTCATGCCGCTAAGGGGGTGGACTTATCCTGAGTCCATAGGCCCTGAGCTCGTGGAGAGGTTCGGTGGCTTCGTCGAGAGGCCGGGATGGGATGGGCGCACGAGGGGGTGGATAGATGATGAGACCTTCCTAGAGCTCGTGGATTATCAGAATGAGTGGATGGCTAGGGCTTCGAAGTACCTGATGGAGAAGTACGGTTGGGACCTCTTCTTCCTTCAAACGCATGGTCCAGACTACGCACATCACCTCTACATAAACGGAGCCGACCCCCTGACGAATCCCGATAAGGAATCTAGACGGTACTTCATGCACATGCTCGAGCGAGTATATGAGAGCGTCGATAGGCTGATAGGGGAATTGATGGAAGTAGCCGACGAGAAAACATTATTCGTCGTGGTCTCGGATCACGGCGCTACGCCGCATGTAGCCAGCGTGAACGTGTGGAGAATCCTCGAAGAGGCTGGTCTGTTGAGCTTAAAGCGAGACGAAGCTGGACGCTGGACCATTGACTGGAGCAGGACTAAGGCCGTCCCACAGCGTAACTGCTATATATACGTGAACCTGAAGGGTAGGGATCCACATGGTATCGTCGAGCCCGAGGAATACGACAAGATCCGGGATCAGGTTATAGACGTACTGCTGGACTACAGAGATCCTAAGACTGGAAAAAGGCCCTTCTACATGGTCCTGAAGAAAGAGGATGCTAGGATCCTGGGCTTGTATGGTGATAGGATAGGCGATATAGTCTACGTGCTCAGGCCAGGGTTCGGGCATGCACATGGCCAACAGCTACCCACTGCTAAGTTCGGCGATTTCGGTTCCATGGCCAGTTTCATAGTGATATCGGGGCCAGGCATAAGGAAGGGAGCTAAGATAAAGCCCACTAGGTGGTTAATAGACGTAGCGCCAACGGTGGCGTACTTACTGGGCATACCCGTACCTAAGGATTCGGATGGCTCCATAATGTATGAGATATTGGAGGACCCAGATGCGATGCTCAATGAAGTGCATAGGCTTAAGGAGGAAGTCGAGCGCTGGAAGAATGCCTATGAGAAGATGAGCGAGCTGATACACATAGCTTAGGCGATCACTAGGTATACCAAGTAATATTCACGCTCGATCCTGATTCGATATCCTTCATTTAGCCATCTTCCTCCTCACATCTTCAGGTATAGGATTTTCGACCATTAGTCCATACTTCGGGGCCCTATTAGCTATATGCGAATCGTTAGAGACTATAATCGGTATGCGATGCTCTAAAGCGGTCGCTATTAGAAATCCATCACCTAAGGGTATGTTTTCCTTGAGAGATATGTTAAGGCCTGCAATGGAGGTCTCCACTATCTTCAGTTCACTGATGGCGAGCTTAAGCTTCTCTAGGAGCCTCCTCAATGGTCTCACTCGGTAAAACTAGAATAGCACGTTATACGTCTCTAAGATGGTCGTATATGTTAGGTAGGTAAAACTAGGAGCCTCCTCAACTTCGCCGAGTAATCCCTTCTCCAAAACTTTCCCTGCATAAGGGTGGGCTGGGCTCTCATCGTAGAGGGCATAAGAGAGGATATCGGAGTCCATTATCCTCAATGTTTAACACCACCGTAGAAGTCCTTAATAGTGGCTACATCTACAGGTGCTCTTTCCCTGTCTCCAGTAAGCCTTATGCTTGCTATTCTCTTCACGATCTCATACCTATCCTTTACGGCTCTTAAGATTATGGTATCCTTATCCACCAGTTCTACCCTAAACTTATTCTTACCTACGATTTTCCCGATGTTAGCCGGGAATCCTACCCCTCTCGTCCATTTCTACAATTTCTCCCACTCCCATCACCCATATGTTTTATTTTAGGAAATATAAGGTAGACCTCAGCGTTTTCATCGAGTCCCTTAACTACATCGACTATGATCCTCAGGTACCTTTCGAGGTTCTTAAATACCTCGATCCTACGTCTAGCCTTCCTAACCAATAACTCCTCCGACAACTCGAATGACCTCCTCTACGACCCCCCTTAGCCTTCCAACCTCCTCGGGATTATAGCTCCTGGCTACATATCTAGAGGTTATATGTGCGTCTTCTAGCGTGCCAAGCTAAACTTTAACCTCCTCGCGCCCTGTAACCTCGTGTATAAGCTCTAGTAACCTCCTCACACTACGCGTTCTGGGATAGTCCATGCCTAACTTAAGTAAGCTCGCCTTAAGGTACAGCTGAGGGGATTGTTCTAGGCTGAAGGCGGCTAAGTCGTAGAATCTCTTATCCATCTGTATGATAGCGGTTTCATAGAAGCGCCTAGATCTTTCGATAAGGTACTCGTATTCCTCACGACGCGTCATAGTTCATTACTAATGTAAGGCCATTGTTAGCTACTTAAGATATAGGGATAGTAACGCTAAAAGCATCACTTTAAATTCTTAGATTTGATGAACATTACCATGGGCATTGCTGAGGAGGTATGAAGGATGACCGGCCTTATGATCGATAGGAACGCCTATATCCTGCTATCATTCATAATCATGGATCAGGAACGCTCGGATATGGAAATATGTTTCCAAGAGCTTACAATATGCTTAACTTAAACACCTGAGAATGATAAACCAAATGAAGGCTTTTACGAATTCTTAAACTTATCGTCTTTCTACATTTCTAATATACTTAGCCGAAATTTTTATTTTTCTTCTTAAGGATAGGAATCCCTCATACCTTCCGTAGAAGGTGTGCTGTATGATCAGGAGAACGGTTATAATAGGACTGGATTCGTTCTCATATAGATGGCTTAAGCCCCTATTCTCGAGGGGCCACCTATTAAATCTTAAGAAGCTGATCGATGAAGGTAGCTTTGCTCTCCTCAGAGCCCCTATTGTAGGTGCTACCCCCCATAACTGGGCTACTATATCCACTGGGACCATGTTCACCCATCATGGATGTTCCTGGTGGGTCAGGGCGCCTGGCTCCATGGAGCCATTATATGGTTTCTCCTCCACGACCCTTATGGCAGAGCCTATATGGGCTGCTGCGAGTAGGGCTGGAGTTAGGAGCATATTAATGGACGTACCCCAGTCATATCCAGTTCGCTGGGAGAATGTAATCCACATAGGCGAGGATGGGCGGCCTGATACGAGCTCTCGGTGTATACAGTTACCCAAGGGCTATCTCAGCGAGGACTTGTATGAACAGCGCATGAAGAGGATCCAGAGTATGTCCAGTCCTTTGTTGAACCAGTATAAGGGCCTCATGAAGGTGCATCTGGTGAAGATAAACGTGCGGGAGGCTACCGAATGGGAGGGGATGGAATGCGATGAACTCCTTGAGGCCGAGATACCGATCCGCAGGAAGGAGTGGGGATATGTCCCAGACGTGATAGAGGAGAGGGAATCAGCCGATAAGTATTATTTACTAATCAGGCCCGCTGAGCGATTGGTTGAGCTTTATTCTGAGAAGAGGGCCTCGGCCAAGCTCGGGGAATCCAAGCTAGGCTCCTGGAGCAACTGGATTCTGTGGGAGTTCAAGGTCGGCGATTCTATGGTAAAGGCGTACTTCAGGTTTAAGCTGATAAGGATGAGCGAGGATGGCAGAAGTGTCCACGTATACTTCACCCAGATATACCCGGCGACTGGCTTCACGCTTCCAGAGGAGCTAAGCGAAGAGCTCATCAGGACATGTGGTCCATACATTCACTCAGCGGTCAGACAACAGGTAGGCCTATGTGGTGCTTGTGATGTCTATACATTCGTCGAGGAGCTAGGATACGTGAGTTCTTGGTACGCTAAGGCCATGGACTACCTGCTTAAGAATAAAGATTGGGGGCTATTCTACATTAAGCTCCATGCCCCCGACTTCCTAAACCACCTATGCGCTTACATGATAGATGAGAGGCATCCGCTCTTTAGCCCAGATAGGGCTGAGGAGGGATGGAAGCTGTGGGGTAAAGTCCTAGATCCCATAGATGACATGGTCAGATCAGCGCTCGATGTCGTAGGCGATAATGGCGTCATAGTGGTGGTCTCCGATCATGGCTCCAAGTTGAGACATCCCTATCATATGTACTCAGCGATACTGGCGAGAAGGCTTATGATAGAGGCCCTTAAGAAAGAGGGGTTCATCGTCGAGAATAGGCGAGGGCAGGTGGATTGGGTCAAAAGTCTCATCAGGCCCGGTACATTCGGCTTCAATATCTCGTTAAGGGGTAGGGATCCTGCTGGTGTAGTGGAGCCAGAGGAGTACGAGAAAGTTAGGTTGAAGCTTATAGAGGTACTAAGGGATCTGAAGAATCCCGTGACCGGAGGGCATTTATTCAAACTCGTATGTAGGCGGGAGGATGCCGAGGTCTTGGGCTATGGTGGCTGTAGATGTGCTGATGTCTTCCTCTGGCCAAACTACGGAGATGATCTTGAGTTCACTTACGACAAGATATTCCTGGAGGAGTTCGCTGAGGTGGGAGTACAGGACATCGGTACATGGGAGTGGCCAACTGGCATACCGGCTGGTGCCCATGACGAGCTCGCAATGTTAATCATAAGGGGGCCAGGGGTTAAGGAAGGTTATACTTGTTCGAAAACGTATACGTTGGCCCACGTAACCCCCACAGTATGTCATATCTCTGGAATACCGTTGCCTAGGGATTGTACAGGAGGCATCATCAGGGAGATATTAAAGGAGACCTGAAAAATATCCAGCGTTTTGCTTACCCTACTTCAACTCCCTTAGACTAAGGATATCCTTCGATGCTTATAAGAGCGTTAGCGCTAATCGGATAATGGTGTTCGACTTGAGTCCCTGGCCTAAGTCTGAGCTTGAAGTCCTAGCTGATATCCCTGCTAGGATGCGATGCTTAGCGAGAGCCATATCCTCCGCTCAGGATGAGACAAGAGGCTATTTAACGTGGTTCTTCTACAGGTTGAGGGCTAGGCCAGCGAGGGCTGAGCACTCCATATGGGATTTATCGGATCAGACGTTCAGGGCCCTTGATGCGCTTTGTTCTTATAGGGGGCTCACGGGCTCTGAGGAGTTTGATCTAGCCATTGAGAGGTTCATCTACTGGGCCTGCGAGAGCTTAAGACTTGGCAACGGGCTCAACTTCCGCTTCCCCGATAGGCTCTCGAGGGAACCCTATACGTTTGCTCATGACTTAGGTAGGGGTCTCATGGGCTTGTTAAGCTTAACGCGTTACTATGATCCTTACAGGTTCAAGCCTCTTCTCCAGAGGTTTGTGGATAGGCTCGTGGAGTTCTGGTCTGAATACGATAGGGCCTACGGGCAGATCATAACATTAGATTGGACCTTCATCCCCCTAGGCTGGGACATGTATGATAATGACATCGTACAGCCCCCTACCTCAGGTAGGAGCATACAGGCCCTCCTGCGCTATTATAGACTATTTCTCAGGGACGAGAGAGTGCTCAAGGTAGCTGAAAAGTTAGCGAAGGTGAACATTGAATCCGCCTTCAATCCCGATGGTACGATAAGGATGGGCCCAGCTGGAACGCATTTCCACTCCTTAACCGGCTTGACCACTGCCTTAGTGGATCTCGCTATGATAAAGGGTGATAAGGCATTATTAGAGAGGGCCAAGACAATATTCGATAAGGGACTTAAGCCCTTCAGGACCAGCTTTGGATGGGCTAAGGAGAACCTAGGACATGAAGAGCCTGAGGGGGAGGTATGCGCTACTGCGGATCTAGTCCAAGCGGCTCTTTACTTGGGCCTGGCCGGGTATACTGAGTACTTCCAAGAAGCCGAGAGGATAGCTAGAAACCACCTGATCGCCACGCAACTCTTCGACCCGTTAACGTTAGCCGGTAGGGAGGGTAGGAGCGAAGAGGAGGTGGCCTTGATAAAGAGGGCATATGGCACCGTATCCGGCTGGGGCCTTCCCAATCAATTCGCGGCGAGGAGGACTGAGGTACCTGATGCGATGATGTGCTGTTGCCATCAGGCCATGCAGGCATTACATGATCTATGGCTCTATGCCACGACCCTTGATAAGGGAGAATTACACGTAAACCTTCACTTCACGCTTGAGACTAAGCATGCCGTAGTGGAGAGCATCATACCCTATAGGGGCTACCTAAAGGTCAGGCCTAAGGGATCGTGGATAGTCCTCATCAGACAGCCCAGCTTCACGGATCCGAGCGAGGTCGAGGTCAGGGTGAACGGCGATCGAAGAGCGCCAGATGAGCGAAACGGCTTCCTAGATATAGGCCATGTCGAGGAGGGATCCGTAATCGAATTGAAATTCCCCCTTAAGCTCTATAAGGTTAAGGAAGAAGTCTTTGGGGAAACGTACGAGACTACATGGCTTAGCGATACCGTAGTGGACATTAATCCGCCTGGTAAGGCGTATCCCATTTACTCAAATAGGAAAGTGATCTTAGAGAAAGCTAAGGATGTAGTGAAGATGGATTAAATGTCCGTCTAAAGAGATGAGCAGCAGGGACCTCCTTACATTCTTTTACCTAAAGGTTCACTCGATTGAGTAATCGCTAAGCACAAATCTCTAGGCTTATATAAGGCTCCTTATAATATCAGGTACGAGCTTACCTAACGCACCAGCTGAGATCATGAAAAGATCCTATGTGGAAAGGGGCCTTAAGATACTTGAGACATTTTACTCCCTCAGCAAACTCTCACCTCTTATAGCCAAGGAGCTCTTCGATCTAGAAGAGGAGGAATTTAAAAGAAGGCAGGTAGAATCCGTCTTGTTTAGGAAACTCGTCAGAAAGGCCTATAGGAGGCTGACCATCAGGTGAAAGACACTATAACGAAGCTATGCACTATCCTCAACAATCTGAAGGTGAGATATGCTCTCGTCGGAGGGATTGCTGCCATATTATACGGTGTACAGAGGATCACGCTCGACATAGACGTAATAATCCAGGTAAGCGGTGAAGATGAATTGAGAGCGCTCACTAAGGGATTAGGGGAAGGAGGGTTCACGATTAGTTTAGAGGATGCTCTTCAGGCTTTAAGAGAGCGAACACATTTTACATGCCTGTACAATAGCGTAGTAATAGACTTCAAGATAGCTAGGGAGGAACTAGATATACTTACTATAAGGAATAGAAGGGCTATCACAGTAGACCACGTTAAGATATTTATAACCCCCTTAGAAGAGCTCATCACAGCTAAGCTGAAGATACTTGGCTCATTAAAAGATGTAGAAGATGCTCTCCAGTTAATGTACATGTATCATGACATCTTAGATTGGAGAAAGTTGCATACCTTATTAAGGGAAGAAGTCTTTAAGTACGTTGATAGACTTCTGCGTATAGTCAGTAAGAAGTTCGCTGATGATCGATATGTAATTAATAAAGTTAAGAGCCTTGAAGCTCTTAAGGCCAAGATTCAAAGGTTCGTGAAATGAACTTCTCGTTACATCTTACATAAGGAGATAGTGAACATTCTCGTTTAATACCCACTAATCCCTTATTAACCTAAGTTCACATACTCTTGAGCTCTCTAACCTTCTCCTCGAAGAGCTTAAGGCAATATGCAAGTGCCTCCTTTACCTCATTTATGACATCTTCAGCATCCCTTTCATCATATAACTCATTAGGCGGTATCTCAGCTTCCTCATTTCCGTACATGGCTGGGCCGCGATTATGGCTTAAGTCCCTCGAGATCCTAGCAATGTCCGGTATCTTTTGGCGAAACCATTCAGGAAATAGGGAAGAGTATCTGCGAAGCAGAGGCCCAACGTCATGTACTTTCGGATATTCCACGTTGTAAAGCCGAAGGATGGCCTTAACGCATAACTCGATCGCTTCCTGAGCTAAGCGAATAGCGTTATGTGGAAATCCCCTTTCCTTAGCGTACTCAGCAAGTGCTATCCTTTCACGGGCATTTTCAAAGTAAGCTTTAATGAAGCTAAGCCTCCTCTCAATTTCACTCAATGATCTTCACCCCGCAGAGCTCAACTAGAGGATTTCCCTTGGTGAAAACCCAATGCCACGTCCTCCCGGTCCAGATCCTCTTACCTCCATATTTCCTCACCATCTCCCTGACCCTCTTAAGTAAGCTCTCGAGGAATCCCCCCTTATCATACAGTATTATGGCATCGTATGCCACATCTAAGTAAAGCGGCCTGAAGTACTTCGCTTCCTCAAGATCTAATATCACCGGACTTATACCTGTATATACACCTCTCTCGGTAAGTTTAACTCTGAGCTCTTCAACAGCGTTTATAGCATCGACTATCATGTTATAGCGCTTCATCCTTGAGCGCACGCCTAATCCCTTCATGATAACTAATAGGTCCACGTCGCTTTTGCTCGTGGGATTCCCCCTAGCCACAGAGCCGAAAACCGCTACGGATATTACCTCATTAGGGTAAAGCTCCAAGAGCCTCTTAAGGAAGCCCTCAATTAAGAGCCTATAAGGTCGTCTTACGCTCAGAGCCAAGCTCACCGCTCCATCCCTTATAGGAGGACTATGATTGATGTCCTAAATTTATCTTATCGTTTTATGAGTTATTTGGGTTTAAATTAGCTATGATATCTTTCTCACTTTGCTTTAATCATAAAGTACTACATGTTTTATAATACTGATAATGATACCTTATAATATGAAACAGAACCTAGATAGCCAGTAGATAGGCGTATTTACTGAGAGATAATCGTAATAAGCATATCGGAGGACGGAAAAGGAATGTGGACATTAACGTTGAATAGGGAGGTGCATGTCTCTGAATACTTATAACGGGGCATGAGGATAGTGAAGCTTATGATTAAGCGAGCCTTCTTTCATCTTCATTAAGGTGATCATAATTCTATCTATTTAATGAGGAATTATTATATCCTCGATTCTTTCCTTTAGTTGCTTATCATGTATTTGAACTTTCATCCCAGGAGCTATGAAGTACGTGGCGTTAGATTTAAGTGATAGGCTTAGCGCTTCTTTCCAGAACTCCTCATTATAGAAACCTATTACTATGGCCTTAAGCTCTCCCTCCTTGAAGATCCCCGTTAAGGGTATTAACGCCTCAAACTGGCTTGGGGGCGGCTCGCATGAGGGGCATTGCGTCACCAGGGGAGTGGCTAACCCGTATAATAAGCCCATGATCTCCATGAATCTAGCTGAATTATTCTCATCCGTAAGGTCTAAGAATATCACACGAGCGCCTCTTGCCTCTTCACGAAGGAATTCCTTAAGCTTGATGCACTCATCGCAGTATTCACTCCCATAGATGACGAATGTAAGCTCACTACCCGAGGTATGCATGAGGTAAACGAAGTAAATGCTTAAGGGCGCGATTAACAGAAGAGAAGCGAAGATGATGAGCGTCAAGCCCCTCCGCATATCATGCGTTAAAGGCTCAGCGATGGTATATAAGGGTTAGCGCGTAGCCAACTGGGCTGCGTGATGAGTAAGTGTATCGCAAGCCGGAAAAATCAGTGAATTACCCGGGTAAATGAGAGATGACTTAAGGGATTGCCTACTCAAGGGGTAGGCTTATCTCCTGCTCTATCAACGGATCTCCCTTTCCCTTTAAGGTCGCCCTATACCACTTCTCCAGTCTACCTAGCAACGATAAAGCTAGGTCCTCATCTGTATCGGTTAGGTTCTCTTCCTCCTCAGGATCCTTGCTGAGATCATAGAGTTCGAGATGCCCCGCTGGTCTACCGTAGATATCAGGCCTGATGGCCTCGATGAGCTTCCATCTTCTGGTCCTTATCGCCCTCTTAGTCATCCTCGTATTCTCCATAGTGTATATGGCCGAATAACCCCTCCACTCCTTATCGAATATGCTGAGCAGACTCCTCCCGCTGATATACTCTGGGATTGGTATCCCGGCTATTTCTAGGATGGTCGGTACTATGTCTGTTTGTTGTACGAGCGCGTTCACTCTAGCGCCCTTGGGCAACCTCTGGGGGAACCTCATGATGAGCGGTACCCTTATGTCCCAATCGTAAAGGCCGTGATGATCATAGTATATGTCATTATCGCCTAGCCCCTCACCATGATCGGAGGTCAATATCACTAGTGTATCGTCCTCGATGCCCAGCTCCTCCAGCTTCCTCAATAGCTGTCCCACCCTCTCATCCACATAGGCTATCTCGGCATCATAGGACGCATCCACATAAGCCTTATCCCTTATCCCCTTCTCCCTTATTAGCCTCCCAAGCCATCCCTTGAGGCATGCCTCTCTTCCCCATAGCGTCTTCTTCAGCCTACCCTCGAGATCCCCTTCAGTAGGATCTCCCTTGTAGAACCTATCTATGTACTCCTCAGGAGGGAGGTATGGTGCATGGGGATCCCAATAGTGTAGGAAGAGGAAGAACCTCTTATCCCCGTGCTTCTCATGGAACCAATCTAGGAACCATGTGGCTAGCGAGTTAACTTTATCCGCGTTCACCTTGACGCCCTTCGATATGACCACGATACCGCCGGAGTTCAGGTAATAGTCATAGCCTCTTGCGAACCATCCAGCCCTCGCGAACCTCCCAGTCCTAACCAAGTTATCCACGGCGGCAGTTACATATCCTCGATCCCTCAGAATTTCTGTTACGAGCGGTATGAATGGGCTCAAGTCAACTTTTCCTGCATGACACACTATTCTATGCGTTAGCGGGTGGACGCCTGTCAGGATGGTCGTGAACGCGGGATGCGTAGGTATGGCTGGGGCGAAACAGTTAGAGAATAGAACTCCTTCGCTCGCTAGCTTATCTATGTTCGGACTTGTAGACTTCTCGTAACCGTAACAACTCAAATGACTGGCTCTTAACGTATCTATAGCTATGAGGATTACATTAACTCCCTCGTCAACCGACATATCATTACCTAGGATTAACTTTGATGCGCTTATCGATTTTATAGTTTTTCATGAGGTTAATCCTTTGAGTAAGTAATGGAACTCTTATAAATTAAGCACTTAAGAACACAACAGGAGAGGTCGTTTTCATGGCGAAAGGGAAGTATAATGTGATACTTGTAATAGTGGATTCAATGAGAAAGGATCACGTAGGAACCTATGGTGGGATAGCGCGTACCCCCAACATAGATAAATTCGCGGAGGAAAGCGCGATGTATACTAAGGCATATCCGGAATCCATGCCCACGATCCCAGTGCGGAGGGCGATATATACGGGAATAAGGGTCTTCCCCTTTAGATCCCATAGGATGGTGAAGGGGATACCATGGATAGGGTTCTTCGGATGGGAGCCCATACCCGATGAGCATATAACCATATCCGAGGTCTTTAAAGCCGCTGGCTACAGGACGGCCCTAATAGGGGATAATTACCACATCTTCGAGCCGGGCATGAACTTCAACAGGGGCTTCGACGAATGGATCTTCATAAGGGGGCAGGAGTGGGATAAATACCGATCAGCCCCCCTAGTCTCCCAAGAGGAATTAGATAGGTACTTGACGCCCAAGCTAAGGGGCACGGCAGTCGAACACCTTCTCAGGCGTTACCTATCGAACGTACATCGCAGGCAGAGCGAGGAGGACTGGTTCGCTCCACAGACCTTCAGGGAGGGCATAAGATGGCTTGAGGAGAATAGGGATGCAGAAAGGTTTCTGCTTGTACTAGAACCGTTCGATCCGCATGAGCCATGGGATCCCCCTCATGAGTTCGTAGATATGTATGATCCAGGCTATACGGGGAAGGAAGTCATAACGCCCAAATACGGGCCACCAGACTACCTAAGCGAAAGGGAGCTTAAGCACATGAGGGCACATTACGCGGGAGAGGTGACGCTTGTGGATAAGTGGTTCGGCATCTTCATGCAGAAGGTCTATGAGTTGAACTTGGATAAGAACACCATAATAGCCTTCATATCCGATCACGGACACCAATTAGGGGAGCATAACCTCACGGGTAAGGTCGCATGGGGCATGTACCCTGAGCTCATGGACATACCTCTCCTCATAAGGCATCCTGAGGGCGTTGGAGCAGGGGAGAAAGTGCACGAATACGTCTATAATCATGATCTCTTCACGACGTTGATCTCCATGGCTGGCGTGAAGCTCGAGCATAAGGTGGATGGCATAAACATATGGGAGTATGTGGAGAAGGAAGACTTCGAGCTTAGGAGGAGTTACGTGACGTCCGCATTTGCCAATTACTTAATGTACCGTGACGATGATTACTGGCTCATAACGAATAGGGAGGGCGACGAGGCGAAGCTCTACATGTTAAAGGAGGATCCAAAGCTGGAGGAGAACGTAGCAGGGGAAAGGCCCGATCTAGTCAGGCAGTTATATCAAAGGATCGTGGAGGATGCTGGAGGATCCATACCGAGGATAGAAGCGCCCCCCGCCATAGCATACGAGTGGTATTCCCGGCTATACCTATATCAGGCATAGCGCCTTGAATATCGAGGAACTCGACCCTTTGAATCATACAGCCTTATTATATCATTTAAGATATAGTATATTATTTAATGAAATTTTACATGGTGTGAGGCTTGGAGAAGCCGAATATACTGCTAATAGTTATGGATACACAAAGAGCGGACAACATGTCGTGTTATGGTTATGAAAAGGAGACCACGCCTAATATAGATGGGATAGCTGGTGAGGGTGTTATATTTCTTAATAATATTGTTCCTGGTGTTTGGACCCTACCATCACACGCATCCCTATTCACAGGAAGATACGTATCAGGCCACGGAGCAG
>JAGGXX010000063.1 GCA_021162845.1 Thermoprotei archaeon
CCTTTTACATACGACTAAATGTTTATCATTCAATGGCCAAAAAGGTGATGAACTTCTTAATTAATCTCTGGGCCGCGGGGACTTCATAACTGATGGAAATGCATAACAGGGAGATGGAAGATTATCTATAAAGGTGCTATCAGTGGGGGGAGCCCTCGTCGAATCAGTATTAGGGTCGGTTCTTGATGAAGTTGTTAAGCGTATTGCTAAGAAGGTTGCTTCTGGTAAGAGGCTTAGTGATAGTGAGGTCATGATCCTCCTACTAGACCAAATGAATAGGAGAATAGATTCTAGGTTCGATGCCGTAAGCTCTAGATTTGAAGCTATGGAAGCTAAGTTCGAAGCCAGATTTAATGAAATTGAGGCAAGGTTCAATACCATGAATTCAAGAATTAACGCTATTGAGTCCGGGCTTAACGAACTTAAGACCTATGTGAATTCTAGGTTTAATGCTATTGATTCCAAGTTTAATGAGCTTAAGGATTATGTCGATTCGAGATCTAGCGAGCTCGAGGCTTATGTTGACTCTAAATTCGATGAGTTTAAGGATTATGTGGATTCTAGGCTTGATGAGATCAAGACCTACGTGGATACTAGGTTTAGTGAAGTGGAGGGAAACCTTAACTCCAGGTTCGATGACCTTAGAGACCATGTTGAGGGGAGGTTTGAAGATATGGAAAAGAACTTTAACTCAAGGCTAGATGCCCTAAGGGACTACGTTAATGGTAAGCTCACGGAAATGAGCAAGAGAATAGATGACCTGAGCAAAAACCTTGGCGCTAGGATCGATGACCTAAGTAAGGCCATCCATGCCCTTAGCGTGGAGGTATCATCGATAAAGACCGATATAATAAAAATACTAAAAGAAAGGACTGTAAGCTAAGTCTTAACATCAATAGTTGTCCTCTTCAGTAGTATATCCTCACGATGGTGTGCTTATCTAGTGAGCCTAGGTTCACTAGCTCCCTTTCTGTGTCCATTCCCTCCCATTCCCTTCCGCTTACTTCAACGTAGCGCATGCGCTTGCCCTCAGGATGTCTTACGCGTACGTATATGTTCTTAGGTGGGTTCCTTAGAGGAGGGTCAAGCTCAAACTCTATGAAGCCCTTCGATAACTTAGATCTCATCCAGAAGGATATCATGCCGAAGTACGTGCTGGCGTTTTCAACCTTTATCGTAGATCCGTCTTTCAGCCACTCCCTAGGGGTAGCCATGCATAAATAAAGGTCGTCTTCCTCCTCGTAGACCAGCATGAGCCTTAGGCAGTAGCACCATATGGCCTCATCGGACACCTTATAGACATCGCCCCTCCATTCAGCTAAGGTGGGCAACGGGTGCTCTATCAGGGTACATACGTCCGGGTAGAACGTCGCCACGAAGCTATTTATAACGGCCCTTATGTAATGCTTCACCTCATCCCTCCAGAGATATGGCATCTGGAAGCCATATAGGTTTGGCTGTTGGGAGAAGCCGCCCCAGCTAAACCAGTCCCTTTCGAGGTCCGCGGGCATGTATCCGTATTCCCGCGAGAGGTAGAGGTTATCCTCGTAATCCTTTAGCACCCAAGTGGCCTCCCTGGATCTCACATCGAGCACGCGGCAGAGGAGGAGGTGGAGCGCCCCTTCTAAGACCTCCCTTATCCACCCCACATCCCTACCCCTCCTCTCCAGCCTCGATGGGAAATGCGGAACCCACGTTCCATCCCTGAGCCTGACCACCGGGCTCCTAGCAGCGACTTCCATAACGCCTCTCACTATATCCCTCCTGTAAAGCTCAGCCTCCCTTAGGAGTCTCTTGGCTTCCGGATGCCCTATGTCCGCTAGGGCTTCAGCGATGTTCCTCATGCCCCTATAGCTCTGCGCGTTATTGACCACCCACGTCCAGTAATCCGTGACGTCCTCAAGGGAGGCAGGCGGTAAGAAGCCGTAGCCCAGTGCCTTACGTCTATCTCCCTTCAACTTCTTAGTGGCCTCCCTCTCCCTGATGACCCATTCACATGCCTCTATGAGCTTAGACGCGTTCCGTGAGAGCCAGTCCTTATCCCTGGTATGCTTATAGTACTCGCCCATGACCCACATTACCCATCCGTGATGTTGCGTGTAGAGCCCACACTCATAACCTCCAGCCCCATAAAAGATGCCCCTGGCGCTCTTGAAGAGCCCAGGTAATGGGACTGTGCCCTGATAGTGTAGAAAGGTCTCCAAGCGCCTTTCAGCCTCCCTGTATAGCCCCCTCAGTATTAGCTCCGCTATGACCATGGAATCCTCGTTTGGGAACGAGCCATAGCGGATGCTACCGGTCCTAGCTATGTACCTGCTTGAGCCCGGCTCTTTATCGCCGGATATCAAGACGTGCACCAGATGGGACTTATATAACATGTTAAACCAGACGTACGGGGTCTCTATCTTACACCCGCTTTCGACCCTACGCCTCCAATACTCGCGTATCTTAGCCTTCTCCGAGCCATAGTCCAAGCCCTTTAATGCCTCGAGCTCTTCCTTGCTTAAGAGGGTTATGAAGGGTATCTTGATGTATATCTCGTGTTCCTCCCCTGGCAGGAGATCCAGCTCATATGATAGGCCGTTCGCACTCCTCCTGATGGAACCCTTCCCGTTCACGTCGATGTAATATCTAAGTCGCGGTCTCTCGTAATTCGTAGCGTACACAAAACCATTCACTTCGTCCAGGGCTTCCTCATGCGAGCACCTGGAGGTCAAGGTCAACTTAACGTGTCTAGGGCTCGTTGCACTGCACCTTAAGGCTATCTTCATCATCAGGACTACCGGATCGTCCCCATCTATGCCATCCCAATCCTCTAGATCTCGCATCACGTCCCTAAAGAGCAATGTAGCGAAGGCCTCTTGCTCATAAAAGACACCGTCGTTAAACCAGATGTTATGGATTATCGGTAGGTATCCATCCTCCCTGTATCGCGATATGGGGCTAGAGGGCGGAAAGCCGAAGCCATAAACTATACGGGAGCCGTCCCAGAGGAGCCTATCGGAGTATCTGCCTTTAACCCTTCTGATCCAGTTCTCGAAACAGTAGACATCACCATTCGGCTCTAGCCGGAACTTCTGCCTCCTGCCCTCACACCCCAGCACGATGGGCACGTTCTTAGCCTTACGCGGCAATTCCCTCCACGCCCTCCTGAGGGTCTGTTCCGGCATTTCAAATATGAGGTCGTAGAAGCTCTTGTTGGTCTTCTCCCTCCTCTCGGCGATCTCCCTCTTGTAGTCCTCTAATGAGATGTCGTCCTCCAACCTTGAGATCATCACATCGAAATCCTCAATGAAGATCACGTCGCCGCGCCCCAGATCCTCCACTAATATCGAGAAGTCACAAGCCCTCGTACGAAACGTGACTATCGTCTTATCATAGGAATACCTATCATCGTTATGGGCATACCATACGGTCACGGCCATGGATCCTGTTCCTCCCTGTTCGATGCGGGATGTCCATCTCCTAGCGCTAAGTACATCGACGTTCCTCAAGGGCTTTATCTCGATCAGTTCCCCATTATAGACCTCGAGGTAACCACCCCAATCCCTTCCACCTCTTGAACCCCATTCGACCTTAAAGGTCATCTTCCGCCATACGGAGTTCGTATAAGCTTCAAGGGACTCCAGCCTCTTCATGAACCTGGGGAGTATCACCCTAAGCTTGAGGGTCCTCCGATATGTGGCGTCGAAATCCAGCCCCGGGAACTCCCTCCGGTTTATGGGGTTAAAGCTCACTATGACGGTATGGTTCATCACTCTAAGCTTAACATCGGCATCGCGCCACTCACCATTCCAGGGATCATCTAAGGGGATCCAGCCCTCGGACCCAGAGCCGAAAGGCCGATCCCTGGGGATCCTATGCTTAGGCCAGTACTTAGCCCAGTACATGACCTTAAGGGCCTCCAGGCCCTTAGGCCTCTCCTTGAACCTAAGGACTACATAATACAAATCCCTAGGATCATCCCAGGAGACTATTACCTCATTCTCAGAGCGCGTGATATCCCCGTACCTAGCGACATCCACTAAGCCACCCTCCCTAGGCCGAGATGAGAACTCCATGGCCTTCTGCCCTAATACCTTCATTAACGAGAATGACTTATATCCTATCGATCCGTGACCGGAGAACGGATAATGTTCATCCTCACGAATTACGAGCGAGGATCCGTTCTTAAACTCGCAGAGATCCATGTATCTGCGCTTAACCTAACGGATAAAACGCCTAATGTCCATTAATTAACGACGATAACTCTAGAGCTTCACAGGCTAAAAAGATCAAGACATTTAAGCCCAGATCAAGTAATAAATACTGCCTTTGATACCGGTCATTAATGCAGTAATATCATGCATTTTCATGATTTAAATGAAGTATTTAATTCCTAATTAACGTTTAAATTTCTTACATTACTACACTATAGTTTGGTGTTTACTTTGAATAAGCCTAACATCCTGTTAATAGTAATGGACACCCAGAGGGCCGATAACCTTTCCTGTTACGGCTATCATAAGAAGACTACGCCTAATATAGATGGGATAGCTGGTGAGGGTGTTATATTTCTTAATAATATTGTTCCTGGTGTTTGGACCCTACCATCACACGCATCCCTATTCACAGGAAGATACGTATCAGGCCACGGAGCAG
>JAGGXX010000050.1 GCA_021162845.1 Thermoprotei archaeon
AAAGGCTGGTGCATCAAGGATAGGTACATCCCATGCCCTAGAGATACTCGAGGGAGGGAGCTCCTCCTAAGAGCCGAAGGGCCGCTCATTAAGGCTCATGAGATCATAAAGGAACAAAAGACATAGCGTTCTCTAGGGAGGGCCTAATAAGGGATCTCGAGGTTAACGACCTGTCTCTATAATAGCTATTGGGAGACCATGAAAGCATCGGGGATAAGCCCTGAGGAAGCAGTCGACTTTAATAGGTAGAGATAGGTTGCTCCCATGTGATCTTCTCAGCTCCCTTCAAAGCCTTCATTATGGGAATGTCTCAATTCACGTCTCCGTCAAAATCTCCGGATCTAAATGCGATCCATGCAAATAAGGGATCATTAAATTAATAATATTAAATCCTTAACGATTAGGTTAAGGATGAAAGTATGCCATCCTTGGCCATTAGGGGAGGAAGGCCCCTTAGGGATAAAGGGTGGCCATCCTGGCCAATCTACGATGAACGGGAGTTAAAAGCGCTTGAAGAGGTGCTGAAAAGCCGCTTTTGGGGTGGAGGTGTAGGGAAGAGCGGGCCTAAGGAAAGGGAGTTTGAGGAGAAGTTCGCTAATTACCATGGATGTAGGTACGGCGTATGCGTGAGCAGTGGTACTGTGGCACTACATGTGGCCTTACTAGCCGCGGGTGTGGGTCCTGGTGATGAGGTCATAGTACCAGCCCTTACATTTTGGGCCACTGGAAGCGCTGTGTTGATGACTGGGGCAATCCCCGTAATCGTTGACGTTGACCCTAATACCTATTGTTTAGCCGTAGAAGGCGTTGAAGACGCTATAACCGACAGGACGAAGGCCATAATATCCGTTTACAATTATGGTAATGCCCCCGATATGGACGAAATCGTCAGATTAGCTAAGGAAAACGACTTAGTGCTAATTGAGGACTGTGCTAGGGCGCATGGCTTCGTCTGGAGGGACAAGCCCGTTGGCTCGATAGGGGATATGGGATGCTTTAGCTTCCAACAAGGGAAGTTCATGACTGCTGGCGAAGGGGGGATCGTAATTACCAATAATCCCATGTACGCCGAGATATGCCATGCCATAAAGGATTGCGGTCGAATAAGAGGAGGGGGAGTTTATAGGATAGGGATCCTGAAGTGGCTGAACTGGTACAATTACAGGATGACGCAGTTTCAAGCCGCCATACTCTTAGTCCAGCTGGAGAGGTTAGAGGAGCAATTAAAGATTAGGCAAGAGAACAGCGAGTATCTTAGTAAGAGACTTGAGGAGGTCGAAGGCATAACGCCCCTTCGCATCAACCCTAGGCTAACTAGATACCAACCCTGGCCTTTCGCGTTCAAGTACGATGCCAGCTACTTTAAGGGAGTACCACTGGAGAGATTCATCGAGGCCCTTAGGGCAGAGGGCATACCGTGCTCAAGAACAGAGCCCCCGCTCCACATAGCCCTAGTTCCCCCAAGGGATCCGAAGGCATATGAGCTATATGTTAGGAGGAATAGAGGGTGCCCCATAGCTGAGAAGGCATATTATGAAGAGGCCGTAGAACTGCCTCAATATCTATTCCTAGGCACGAAAGAGGACATGGATGACATCGTTGAAGCCATAATCAAAATACATAAAAACATAGATGAATTACTTTAATTTTCCTTAGATCAAATTTTTCAATTAAGAACCGATTAAATGTAACAGGTTTTAGACCCATCTTATTACTCATTCGTAAAGTCGCCCAGGGGCCTTAAGCCAGCAGCCCCATGTCATTCGGAATGAGAGCGCATGCATGCCTCACGAAACAGTTTCATTTTTCGTAGGCATTCATAGATGTTCATAGGTTTAGGTACCTAACGGCTAGCAGATAAGCTGATGTTGTATGGATGTCTAAGCCAAGTTTCTTAGCTAATGGGATGGCATCTATAGATGCATATGCTGGGTTGACAAAGTGTAGCCTTCCACCATGCTTTGGAGCTAATATCTTTAAATGCTCAATATATTCCCTTAGAGCGAATTTAGCAATCTTCCTATTAGCACTTTTAGAGAGAGTTTTTGTTCTCGGCTTACTAAGCTTCTCAGCTACATAATCAGTTACTCCGTGATGATGAGCGTAGCTGACTAACCTCGCTAAAGCCTTCATCCTAATGTCCTTCGCTTTTTCTTTTGGAAATCCATGAGAGGTAACTTCTGGAAAATGCTCAGTCTTAACATCCAGTAAGTCGCCATCTCTACTAACGATTACCATGCATATCCTATCCGAGTTGAAGTCGAAGCTAGCTACATGACCTCTAGAATTATGGTGTCTAGATGTTTTGCTTAGATGTTTAACGTAAAGCCCTAGGGGGACATTAACATGTAATTCTATTCTACCATTCTTAAGGTATATTCCTGCTCCATAGGGAAACTGAGCGTTTACCAGCTCTTTTACGACCTCTAGGTATCTGCTCCCAAACCTTACCTTAGCTACTATCCATCTATGTCGTCCCGTTGATGAAGGGATTTTTATTTTAACAGTATCTGCCGATACAAGTCTAATATTCCTGTTTCCCTTCTCGTTTCCCTTACCTACTGAGAATAGCTGTGGCTTTTTGAGCTTGAGGTATGCCTGACCTTTGTAGAGTCTCGCTCTCATAAGTGCGGAATGCGAGTAATGTGCATTATTAAGTATCCTTGATGTCAGCAATCTAACAATTTGAGCGTCAGAATAGCCGTTCCTCATTAATGAGTGTGCATACTCTATAGCATCCTTAAAGTTCCTCATAACGTATAGAAGGAGTCCTCTATCGGTTGGAGAGTTCACTATGAGTCTGCCTTTGACTGTTGGTTTCACTTCCTTTTCCATTTTTCAACCACCATCCTGTTTTTTGCCTCGTCGTAGTAGACAACTAGCTTATCTCCCTCTTTTAACCCCATTCTTTCAGCGACCTCCTTAGGTATGGTCATCCGCATCTTAGGCAGTACCCTATAGACACCTATCAACTCCATAGTAACCCTAGAAACACTTATATACCTCTAAACTTATAAACTTATTGGATAATCGACTCCGATGATGAGGGCGAGGGGGATGAGCCTAGGTGAATCCAAGTTCGATGAGGGGAGTTGGGATTAAAAATGACCAGCTCCCGCAGTCGGGCTTGGAGGATGAAATGGGTAATGAATGCTTACGTAGGTCTATCATCACCTACGTAGGTAGGAACCCTTGTTCGAAGATATCTATCCTTAAACTATATAATCTCTAAGGAATTAGTTAGTGAGCGTTCGAGCTTGAAGAGGCCCATGACGTAAGCCCAGCTAGACACCTGCTAAGGATCTAAGCTCATAGCGCTTATCGGTAAGCGGAAAAGGAATTATCACATGCTCTGAAAATGACTTCAAGGGACGAGCCCGATAGCCAGGGATCTCCTTGGGCACAGGTTCCTCACCCGGAGGTTGATGAAAACTTAATTACGTATCCCGAATGATAGAAATGTTTTGGGACTGAAATAATGAGTGAAAATAGAATTAAATGGTTTAGGGAAGCGCGTTTTGGGATGTTCATCCACTGGGGTCTCTATGCGATTCTTGCAAGGGCGGAGTGGGTCATGTACTTAGAGCGCATACCTAGGGATGAGTACGCTAAGCTTGCTGAGAAGTTTAAGCCCGATAAGTTTGATGCAGACGAATGGGTCGAGATGGCCAAAAGGGCCGGTATGAAGTACATGGTTCTAACGACAAGGCACCATGATGGCTTTAGCCTTTTTGACAGCAAACACTCGGACTTCACCTCAGCGAAGACTGCTGCTAAACGTGACCTCGTGGCTGAATACGTAGATGCCTGTCGAAGGGCTGGCATGAGAATAGGCTTTTACTACTCGCTATTAGACTGGCGTTGGGATGCATATTGGAAAGGACCCAAGGGAGATCCGGAAGGGTGGGCTAGATTCCTAGAATATGTACATGGACAGGTCGAGGAGTTATGTACGAACTACGGCAAGATAGATATCCTGTGGTACGATGGGGCATGGCCTTACTCCGCGGAGGACTGGAGGTCTGAGGAGCTCAACGCAAAGGTCCGAAAGCTTCAACCCGAAATCTTGATAAATAACCGCTCAGGTGTGCCAGGAGACTTCGAAACCCCTGAACAACATATTCCATGGTGGAGGCCACCTGCCAGGCCATGGGAAACTTGTATCACCATGAACGACAGCTGGGGTTACTTCGAGGCGGACAGGAACTGGAAGACGCCTAAGCAGTTGATAGAGGTCCTAGTGACATGCGTCAGTCTAGGAGGGAACCTCCTACTTAACGTAGGACCTAGGGCGGATGGAACCTTCCCGCCCGAGGCAGTGGAGATACTATCCGAGATAGGGAAGTGGATGAGGGCCCATGGTGAATCCATCTACGGCGCTGGCCCCTGTCCCTTTACCACGACGGTGGGTAGGGTGACAGCTAAGGCCAACAAGGCTTATGTCCATGCGTTCCGCTGGCCTGGTAAGGAGATATGCGTAGCTGGTGTTGGCAATACGGTATGCTCAGCCTATATACTGTCTACAGGAGAGGAAGTACGTGTGGTTCAGGAAGGCGATAGGGTCTTCTTAAAGGGCTTACCTAGGCTGGCGCCAGACCCATATGATACAGTGATAGTGATGGAGCTTGATGATGAGCCTAAGGGCGTGCCCTACACCCCTCGCTGATAGCCTAAGATCCGGAAGATATACCTTATAGGCCTGAGGCTCGTAGAATAAGATCACGTGAAAAGTCATGAGAAACCCTGTCAAAGCCAAGCTTAAGGCTGGTCAACCATCTATCGGAACGTGGATGACTATAGGCCATCCGGATGTCGCAGAGTTCCTCGCCACATTAGGCTTTGACTGGTTCGTCTTCGATATGGAGCATAGTCCCCTCAGCTTTGAAACAGTCCAGGTCCTGATGCAGGCATCGAGCTTTTCCAAGACCGTACCCATGGTGCGAGTAGCCTGGAATGACATGGTCCTGATAAAGCGGGCGTTGGACATAGGCGCCTATGGCCTCGTCATACCTTGGGTGAATACGAGGGAAGACGCTAAGAACGCCGTGAGGTACTCCCGCTATCCGCCTAGGGGCGTCAGAGGTTGCGGTCCGAGGAGAGTTGCGGTGAGGGATCCCGAATACTTCGAGACCGTCGAAGATGAGCTCCTGTTGGTCGTTCAGATAGAAACAGAAGAAGCTCTTAAGAACATAGATGACATATTAACCGTCGAAGGCATAGACGCATGTTACATAGGACCTAATGACCTATCCATGAACTTAGGCGTGTTCAGGCAGTGGGATCACCCGAAGTTCAAGAACGCCTTGGAGACCGTATTAGACGCGTGTAAGCGATACGGAGTAATACCCGGTATGCACTGTAGTCCTGAGAACATAAATCAGGCCCTCGAGATGGGCTTTAGATTCTGCGCCATAGGCTCCGATTACAGATTCCTACTCAGAGGGGCATCTGAGGCCATAAAAAGCGTTAAGGGCTGGACGCCAGGACAGCTCTAAAGGCAATTTCATCACGCTAATACGTAATCGTTTTTCTTCAAATTAATTAACTCATAGATGCTTTTCTCTAAGGAAATGATGATTCTTTAGTAGTTCTAACTTATGATACTAACTATTAATTTGCTAAAAGCGAACTTTATGTGAATTAGATATGTCTTCCAATAATACACAAAACTTCGTGTGAATTATCATAAGATCTAAAAGCTATCAGGTAATATCCTTTATCAAGGGTGACCGATTTGAATACTCGTGAACTAGATTATAGCGTATATTTTGATAAGGTGTATGGTGGCTGGGTGGGCAAGTGTATAGGAGGGGCCATCGGGGCTCAGGTGGAGGGGCAAAAGGAGCTTCATGAATTTACAGAGGAGACGGCGTTCCCCGAGAAGTGGCCTCCAAATGATGACTTAGATCTACAGGTGCTATGGCTTCATGCCATCGAGGATAGGGGGATCTTCATCACGAGCCGTGATCTGGCCGAGGAGTGGGTTGAGCATTCTTGGTACTTCTTTAACGAATACGGGCGGTTCCTTAAGAACTTCGCTCGCGGCATAGAGCCCCCCATCTCCGGTTGGTTTGACAACGAGTACTTCCGCGAATCAATGGGTTGTCCCATAAGATCCGAGATATGGGGGTTCATATGCCCTGGGAACCCCAGTCTGGCCGCTTCCTATGCTGAAAAGGACGGCACGTTGGATCACTGGAAGGGATCCGTGTGGGCTGAGCAGTTCTTCTCAGCGATTGAGGCGGCCCTCTTCTTCGAGAGTGATATAAACAAGCTAATAGACGTAGGCCTAAACTATGTCCCAGAAGGCTCTAAGCTAAGGGGGGTCATAGAGCTCGTCAAGGATTGCAGGAGGAGGGGACTTAGCTGGAGGGAAGCTAGGATGGAGGTCCTGAGGAAATTCGGCAACCCGGACTTCACCTCGGTTTACCAGAACATAGGCTTCACCCTCATAGCCCTCCTCTGGGGCGAGTATGACTTCGGGCGAACGATGCTCATAGCGCTTAACTGCGGCTACGATACTGACTGTACCTGCGCCACGGCTGGTGCCATATTGGGAGGTATACTGGGCGAGAAGAGGATTCCCGCGAAATGGAAGGCACCGCTTAGGGATGAGTTCGAGATGGGCTTTAAGGTCCCTAGGGAAAGCTATAAGATAGCTGATCTGGCGCACGAGACTTGTGCTGTGGGGATAGCGATTTCAAGAGTGCTGAATAAGGGGGTTAGAATAGCGGGCGTCCCAGCCCATGTGATGGAAATGTCCAAGCATATACCAGTTGGGAGGCCCACGCCCGAGGTCGAGATATTAGTGGACTATTTAGGCCTTCCTGCTATAAGTAAAGGCGAGGAAAAGGTACTTGAGATAAAGATTAAGAATAACCGCGATTCGGGGATTTACGGTACCTTGAAGCTGGAAGTGCCCGAGGGATGGGGTGCATCAGATCCAGTCAGAGTCATAATACCGCCTCATGAAGTGCGCGCTTATAGGTTTAATGTTAAGGCACCGGTTCATGGCGTATTATGGGACAAGAACATACTGCGTGCTGTCCTGAGTACGGATCAGGGCGAGGTTTGGCGGAGGGACTTCGGGCTCTGTGGTGCTAGGCTATGGCGGCTACTAGGTCCGTTCTGGGAGAGCCCTAGCTGGATTGCTGATGTCGCTGACATAGAGAAGAGCTACGTTAATGAGTCCTTGATAACCTCCGGTAGGGAACTAGAGCTATTCAAGGACGCGCTTGAATTTAGCTCGCCCGAGAGCAAACTACCGATGGATGACGTGCTTGGTTTTAAGGGAGAATACTGCGTATACCTTCTTCATCGTCTGGTGTCACCGGATGAGAGGGACGTCTCACTTGTAATAGGGGCATCTGGGGACGTAAGGGTGTGGCTTAACGGACGGCTGTTAAGCGAGAGGGAATGGCGGTTTGGCGCTGCTGCCAGTAAGTACATATGGAATCCCGTGATGCATTGGTTTGATGTGCGCCTCAGGAAGGGGGAGAACAAAGTGGTGATAAAGTACGTGAAGAAGACTAAAGAAGCGGAGCTAAGCTTTGACGTACATAAGGAGAATAAAGAGAGAATTCCGGGTTACTCCATATGGCAGGTGGACTTAGGTAGCGCACTAGGCTGAACGTTCCTATTGTCATTCCGTTTTTCCTCAAGCCCATCTAACCCATGCCCTTCAGGAATATAGGCCTTTTAAGCGTTCTATAAGACTTGATATATGTTCTAAGTCCATGATATCTGACTGAGGTGAGTATATGAGGTTCGAAATGCGTAAATTACTTGTTGAAATGCCCGATGAAACCATAGTCAAGGTACCCTATTTTACATGTGGGAGCAGGGAACCCGTTCTCTACATACAGGCGGCACAACACGGCGTAGAGCTCACGGGGATATACACTATTAAGCTTCTGATGGAGGAGCTAAGGCGTGAGGAGAAGCTAGATGGAAGGTTAATACTAGTCCCAGTGGCGAATCCTCTTGCCGTTAGATGGAGGAGGCACTTCTATAAGATGGAGCTCGGTGAGCCCTATTCAAGTGAGCATCCTCATCAAATGAACAGGCTCTGGCCGGGAAAGCCGGATGGAAATGAGACCGAGCGCCTAGCCTATACCATCTACGAGAATCTAGTTAGCGGGGCTGAATACGTCATAGACCTTCACTGTTGGGAGATGTGGCGATGTAGCGCTGCCCTAGGCCTTGAGTGGGATAAGGCCTCCACTGAAATGTGCAGGTACTCCCTCCTTGAATTCGTATCCTTATCCCCTAAAAACCGCTTTACGGGCAGGTTCAAGGGCGTTATAACCTATGTAGTGACCGAAGCTGGAGGACATGCCATGACCATTGAGCATTCAGGTCAGAGATGGGTCTTCAAGGAGGAGGCATCGAGAATATGTAATGGCATCTTGAACGTCATGCGTTACTTAGGCATGATCAAGGGTGAGCCTATAATGCCGCAGGAGCAGTTCATCGTGGGTAGATCTCCTCACAAGGACCTCTATGCGCCTAAGGGCGAATGGCTCATAATCCTGAATAAAGGGCCCGGAGATCGCGTCGATAAAGGGGAGGAGGTGGTTAAGTTGGTCGACCTGAACACCTTATCGGAGGAGGTAATGGTGAGCCCGATAAGGGGGGTTATATATGAGGTAGGCGCTACTCGGCCTAATGTCGATACCAGGCCTTCCGAAGAGGTCCTAGTAATCCTTAAGGGAGAAAGATACCGAGTGGCTACGATATACGAATCTAAATCTTAGCTCTTCCCTCCCGTCACTCCTGACGCTATGGGGCATAGGGGATCAGGAGCATCGAATTTGCCGTACACCAGGTAACTTCTAGCCACACACCCTCCTCTACAGAACTCATAGTAAGGGCAGGATGAGCACGGATCAGGCCGTCTGTTAGCCGCGAGGATCAGATGCTCGTTATGCTTTAAATCCCAGGTTATCTCATCTACGGTCTTCCTCATATCCGATATCTGAATGTCCATCGTATCACATAGCAATACCCTGCCCATCGGATCCACGTCGAGACCCTTATCAGTACATGGACTTACGTAGATCTCCCCATCCCCTAGCCCTATCGCGAAGGGAGCACACCATAAGACTATCGGGATGCTTAGTTCGCTGGCGAGGGATCTAAGCTTTTCCACCGCCTCCCTCATCTGACGCGGGGTTGGCATCAATCCTTTACCCCTCGCTCTACCTATGGGCACTATCGGTATGAAGCAAGCTGCTGATGCGCCTAACGTCTCGGATAGCTTAGCGGTTTTATCCACGACCTTCCAGTTAAGGCTGTTTATCGTGGTAACCGTGGAGAACTTAAGACCGGCCTTTTTGATTATCCTTATCCCTCTCATTAAGGCCCTCCAAGTTCCCTCACCCCTTAACGCTTCATGATAGATCGGGGAGGGCCCGTCTAGGCTCGTATAGAGGGTCCTAAGCCCCATATCCGCCAGTGCCTTAGCTTTAGTATAATCCATGAGGATTAAGTTAGACTGCATGCTCATGCTCTCCGCTCTCTCCGCTATATACGCCATTATGTCCATTATATCGTCCCTGACTAAGGGCTCTCCACCCGATATGCCTATATGCCTGGCTAGTCTCGTTAGCTTATCTGCTACCATTAGGGCCTCACTCGTGTTCAATTCGCCCTTGAACCTAGCGGTATAACAGTGTTTACATGCCAGAGGACAACGCGAGGTAATTATCCATATCGCCAGCTCAAAATTTCATATCGATCCCCTATCAACGAACACCATGTCCTGAGTTATCTAGCTATCTAATCGATGTCCCCTTTAAATCATTTTTCCCGGATGAAACCGACTTTAAGTACCACGAGGGCTCTATCGTTATGTTTGTCCAGGGCTTGCCACTATGTCGAAGGCTGCTTAATGGCCTAGCAGTGCTCCGTCATCATGACAATCGTTATTTATGGTAACTATGGATAGAGACTTCCTAAGGGGAACGAACATGGCTAAGTTATCCTTAAGGCTACTAAGGAAATATATTTTCAGTAGGGTTGGTTTAAGGGACAAGGACGTCATAATAGGTCCAGCCTATGGTGAGGATGCTGCCATAATAAGCTTGAATAATAAGGTTCTCGTAGCCCATGTAGATCCCATAACCGGTGCGGTTGAAAACATAGGCTGGCTAGCGGTACACATAGCCTGTAATGACATAGCCGTAAGGGGGGCTAAGCCAAGATGGCTTCTCGCCGTCTATTATCTTCCTGAGGACTGCGATGAAGAGCTCATAGATAGGATAACGGGTCAGGTAGATCGAGCCGCCAGAGAGCTCGGTGCAATGATAGTAGGCGGGCACACCGAGTTTACGCCCGGGATCTCCCGACCGTTGATCTCGATGACAGCTCTCGGCATAGCGGAGAAAGGGCGTTTCGTTAGTACGGGTAATGTTAGACCAGGTGACGTCATTCTGATGACGAAGACCGCGGGCGTGGAGGGAACTTCAGTGCTTGCCAGCGATTTCCGCGAATTACTACTTAAGAAGGGGATCTCGGAGGCTCTTTTGAAGAGGGCTGCTCTCTTTATAAGGCATATCAGTGTTGTAAAGGAGGCGCTCGCTCTCTCTGAGCTAGAAGTGCATTCGATGCATGATCCAACTGAAGGTGGGATCTTGGGAGGGTTAGCGGAGATGGCATATGCCTCAAACGTGCTCATAGAGGCCTGGGAGAAGAGCATACCAATAGCTGAGGAAACGCGCGTACTTTGTGGAGCGCTTAGCCTAGATCCCCTTAAGATTCTCGGTTCTGGAACGCTTTTAGCGGCGATACCTGAAGATGAGGCCGGAGAGGCTACTAAGCGACTAAGTGAACTGGGCATTAAGAGTAGCATAATCGGTGTTGCAAGGGACGGCAGAGGAGTTAGGGTTCATAGGAAAAACGGTAAAGTCGAGGAAGTTGGTGAAGTGGTCAAAGACGAGATCATGGAGCTCTGGAAAAGCAAAGACTAGGAGACATCTTGAGCAGGCTCAGCAAGGCCGGGTCTCCTCACCGAAACTCGGGAGGTAGCCAAAGGGCATCATTGCCCTAGCGTTATGAATTCTAGAGAGCTAAAATAGCCTTTTCGTGCAGACTTTAATTTACGTTCCTCCGGGAACCACTACGTACTCGAATCGTACCCTCAGTTTAGGGGCGGATAAAGCCTGCCTTAAAGCTCTTTCGGCTATATCTATCAATCTAGAAGGAACGCGGAAGGTACCCTCCTTAAACGCGCCCTCATCGACGTATAATCTCACTATCACCGTATTACGGTCGGGGAGATACGTGATGTCGAAGTCGGATTCCTTGACATGCAGTAATTGGGATATGAGGTTCTTACACACATCCTCCACGTTCGAGTAGGCGGGATGTATAGAGGCCCTCTCAAAGGCCCTTACGCTATAGATCATGGTTACTGATATGGCGAAGATCGCCAGGCCATAGGAGGCTAGTATAGCCTTATTACGTGAATGAAGCAGTAAAGCCAGCCCCATTATGCTTAATGTTAATATCGATGCGGCTCTAGGAAAAGCGTAAAGGCCCATTAGGTACCCTAAACTGCCCCAGCTTATGGCTATGAGTAGGCCTCTTCCGAGCATATGCTTTCTGAACATGTGGAACTTAATGGGTAAGGCTATAGATGATATTAATACTACTAATGGTAGGACCCACTTGAAGGGTTCATATATTATCGCGAAGCTGAAGTATGCCCTCTTAAAGAAATCGAAGAATAGCGCGAAGCCTAGAGATACGTCCGTTGAGACTATGAGGGCTATGAACGAAGGAGAGAGGAACACTAACACTAAGCCTACAACCTTAGCTAACTTCTCCCTTATAACCCTAGAGGTAACGGACTCATATGGCGAGAGGCCTAAAGCCAACCTAGCCCAAACGCTCATCGTAGCGCCCATCATCCTCATATTGGCTACCAAATAGGCCAGTAAGTCGCTCTTAAATATATCCTTGTTCCTGAGAAGCATGATCTCGTATAGGCTTTTGACGACCGGCACGAGGGGATATATCTTTGAGAACGCATAACTCATGGCTTTTATCGCTATTATGTTGACTATCAACAGAGCAGTAGCTCCTAGGGTTATATCAGCTCTGGACATGGCTATTCCTATACCTATGGTGCTAGAAGGCGGTATGAGCGCTATGGCTACGGTCGCTCCAGCCAATATGCTATACTCCCTCTTTATGAACGCTATAGGGCTCACCGCCCCCGCCATAACCGCTGTAGCTACGTCACCTAAGTTAGGGGCGGAGCGGATGAGCACTTGTTGGGTTGGGACCAATGGTATGATCTTGGAGATGATGGACGCAGTCACATAGGATATAAACACCGACAGTAATATCATCAGTAGTTCATTCCTTAAGCCTTCTATGAAGATCCTCCTTGATCGCTCGCTTAACTGTTCCCCCAATTCATCAGGTACGCTGAGGAAGGGTATGCTAGCGCCTGAACATAGGGCTATTATGATAAGGGGGGCTATGAGCATCGATCCTATCACCGTTATGATATTATTCGTCAATAGCCCCACCGTGGCTAAAATCGACGATATAATCATGAGCAGATAATCCCCCATTCCTATTCGGAGGCTCCCTTCCGCAACCCTAATGAGCTCATTAACCTTCCTTATCGCGCTCTCTATTATCTCCTTCTCCCTAATATCTCCCTTACCGCCGCTCGCATAGCTCATCAGATACCTCATGTTTGTCAGCATCGTATGGAAATCCGACATGAAGATGGGCAGTATCAACAGTAGAAGGGGGAAAGCCCACACGGATGCTGAGAAGAACCTGGACCAGAACTGAATGGCTATCGATGAGTTAAAGCTCGTCGACGCTTCGAATGTCTTCATTAATCTCTGGGGAAAGGATGCGCTATAGAGGTGCCATGCTCTCCCCTCTAACATGAGGATTTCTTCAGAGATTAACGAGAACTTCTTAACGTCGTCCATATCATAGACGCTCTTTAAGCTGATGTCCCCAAGCATGATGGACGCGTTCGAGAGCCTAGCCTGAAGCTCCATTACGGCCTCATTGTATGAGGGTATCCCTTGCATGCTTTTCAAGAGGAGCTCCGTCTGAGAGAGCTTACTCCAGAGGTAAGCTAGATTACTCTCTTCAGGCGCTATGCCTACCTCAGTATGTCCCTCTGCAGAACCTAGCTGGGACTGTAATAATATGTGTAACGTGTAAAGGCCCGGTTGAAAGTTTGAAGTTCCTATGGTTAACAGGAGGAGGCCCTCTCGGCAATACATGGAGGAAGAGTATTCCATTATCGTGTTGTTACGTCCGTCTGATATCCAAAGCCTAACGTGAATCTGACCGCTGTAATTCCCCCAAGGGGTTAAAACACTAAGGATCACGTCCCTCCCAGTTTCCACGGGGTTATTGGACAACGTAATCTTAAGCTGTTGTGCACCTTTTAATGGGCTTAGAGTCGATAAGAGGGCGAGGAATAAAACTAACACGAATACTATCGCGCCTTCCCCAGAAGCCCTCAAGGATCGATCCCTCTTCTGCCTTACGTGAAATCCCCCTCTTAAGTATTCTCCTTTCCCGAGTAGATGCGCCCCCTCAATATAAATACCACAAGCATGTACATCATGAAGATCAGGATCATCACCGCATATCCGGTTTTAAACCCATAATTACTCACTACGTAGCCCATAATAGCAGGGCCTAGCATCCTACCGGCGTCCATAGCTATTCCCACTATACTAAAGGCGATGTTATATTGCTTTTTATCGACCAGCTCAGATATTAAGGCATTCCTAGGGGGAGCGGCCATCAGCGCTCGATAGGCTAAATAAGCAATAGATATGCAGGGCAGATCACTCCTCAGTATTAAAACTAATAAGGCTAGGGACCTGAGGATGCCTACCCCAAGCAACACATTCACGTGACGAATCTTATCCGAGAGCATCCCAGTGTATATCCTAGAGGGGAGAGTTAACATTGCGCCTATCGACATCAGCAGACCCAGTGAAGTATAGCTGTAATTAAGCACTCTGACCATCCAGTAGGAGAAGATGGGCCTAAACGAGGACGCAATTAGAAAGAGAAGGAACGTGAACGATAGTAGGAGTAAGAAGTTGCCTCGGATGAGGTCATGATAATTCCTCTGGATACCCCTTGAAGCACATTTATCCTCGAATCCTACATCTAGGGATAATGACAACATCAAGCTTATCGCCGAAAGGAGAAGCCCAGCTAGGAAGACATATAGTACGCCCATGCAATCCGCTATGTAGCCCGTTAACAAAGGGGCCATTATAGTGGGTCCCATTCTAATCGAAAGGGCTATTCCAAAGGTCGTAGCTGCATACCTCATGTCCTCTATAGCGTAGGCGGTGCTTGATAGAAAGGCGGGCCCCTCAAGCCCCTCTGCTATCGCGATTAACATCATGCCTAGGGCTACAAGCCATAAGCCGTGAGCATTAAGGAAGGCTGCATAGGCCATGATCCTGAAGCCTATGCTTAATGCTATGATCTTCTTTCCCCCTAGGATATCGGAGCCCATTCCACTGACTATCCTAGCTAGAGGCCTTAGGATGGACTGTGCGGAATATAAGATGCCCATGATCACAATACTTCCCCCCAGATCCATTATGAACACGGGGAGCACTACGTCTAGGCTCAAAAGACCGCTTAAGGAGAGCACTAGGGGGAGATAGCCTATTCGGCTCATCAAGCTCCGTCTACTCATACCCTGAATGTATCATCCCCTCGTTGCGGCGATGCCTTAATATGCCAAGCTAATGCTGATTATCGTCCGGGGATGAATATTAAGGTTGGGGATCTGATAAACGGAAATAAGAAAGTGTTACTAGCCCTTCTGGATCAAGGCGAACTGACGATAAGCGAGCTTAAAGAGAGATGCGGGCTCAGCCTTACGGGGATGTACAGTGCCCTGAATAAACTCATTAAGGCGGGGCTCTTGGAAGAGGTACGCGAAAGCAATTTCCCCTTCAGGAGGCTCGTACGCCTGACAAAGAAGGGGCGTGAGGCGGCCCTATTATTGAGAAGACTTGACGAGATACTAAAGATGTGACCACATAGCTAAGGAAGCATATTAAAGTGCCCTTTGAAGATTTATGCCATCCTCAATTCCCAGTATCCTGTGTATTAGTTTTAAGATCCTTGACTTAGATTCACTCCTTATCCTCCTCAGAAGCGCCCTTCCCCGCTCTGTTATCATGTAGCGCTTCGTCTCTCCTTTCAAGCTCTTTATGAGGCCCTCCTTCTCTAAATTGGAGAGTATAGTGTATATAGTGCTTAAACTCGGCTTCTCCCCTATTAAACTCTCCACGTGCTTTACCACCTGATAACCCTGCATTATGGAATCCTCGAGAAGAGCTAATATGAGCAGACGTAACGCACCCCTGAGGAGCATCCACTCCATATAACTGGGCGGGTGCATGCTCATCACTATAGTCCGCGATCTCCCATTATGTTAATGGGATTATAGGGAATTAAGGTTAATGCTGAAGGATATCCCCTGTAGTATCAGTAAGCTAAATAATACGTCGATAATTTTTATCTAACCGAAGAACCTGCTCGCTCGGGATATCGATGAAAAGAGGATTCTTAGCCACGGTGGAAGGGATAGAGGGTGTCGGTAAGACCGTGATCGCCAAGGAATTGACTAGAAGGTTACATGAAGCAGGGCTAAAAGCCGTTTACACATATGAGCCTAGCGATGGGCCCTACGGGAAGAGGGTGAGGGAATTAATTAAGCGAGGTGGGCATATCTGGAGATGGGAGATAGGGCTATTGCTTGCTCTTGACCGGGCGTGGCATGTGAAAACGATCATACTTCCCAAGTTGAAAGAGGGGTTAATTGTGATATGTGATCGCTATATACATTCTCAGCTAGCGTATCAGACTGCCGAGGGATTGGATCCCTACGTGTTGGAGATACTTAACATGGAGTTCCCAAAGCCGGATTTAGTGATATTCCTAGACTCGGATCCCGCTGTAGCGATGATGCGCCTTAAACTTTATTCTGAACGGCATCCCGATGTCGACAAGAAGAGCATATTCAACGACGAAGATTTCCTGCGTAAGGTTAGGTCATCCTACTCTAGGTATATTAGGGACCCACGCTTCACGAGGGAGTTAGCACTGATAAACATCGATTCAGAGATTGGTACAGAGGGCCTCCTCCCTGAGGATGAGTACGCCAGAAAGGTGAGGGATATAGCACTACGCTTAGCTGAGCTAATTATACGCAGGCTTTAGGCAACCAGGCGGGCACTTAGTACCTATGACGATAGGTTGCAACTCTAGGCCGGTCTTCAGAATAGAAGGAGACAAGGGTATCTCAGTTGTGGAGGTATATGAACTTAAGCACCTCTCCCTCGTTTCTTTCAAGCCTGGCAAAGGCGTATCTCTCTAATTGAACGATCTCCCCTTCCCTTATATTCTGTGCATGGAACTCGATTATACCTCTGACTACGTTGCCGTCAGGCTTCATTACTTCAGCGTGAAGATAGGGCTCCGATACCCAATGTACCTTAGGTATCCCCTGCTTTACCTCACCGCCTATGTACGTGCATTTAATCATCATCTCGTTGACCTCCTTCACCCTTACATTAAATAGCTCTATCAAACGTACCTCATGTCCTTCCTTGAAGAACTCTAGATCCCTTCTAGAGATATAGACCTCAACCGGCGGCCTTAAGAAGCGATATTCGCGGAATCCCCTCTCTAGATGCTGAGGATGAAGCCTTATCTTGACATCTATGGGTAAGGGTGCTCCCTCTATTACAACCTTCACAGGATCCTCTACGAAGTAATATCTGTTCGCGATTGGATCCACGATCTTCCGGTTAAGGGCATACAGGGTCTCCATGCTTAGCTTTATGTCATGTGGCGTAAGGCTCAGTTCCATCGCTAGTCTCCTTATCGCTTCCGCTTGTATCCCCCTCCTAAGCAAGGCGCGTATGGTGGGTAGTCTCACATCATCCCATCCGCTTAACTCGCCTTTTCTAAGTCCTTCCCTTATGTGGCGCTTATGCACTTTGTAGCCCTCAAGATACACCATCCCGTATTGAATAGCGATGGGCATCTCCCAGCCCAAGGCCTTGCATATCTCGGATTGTACCGCAGCGTTATGCTCGTGCTCCTTCGCCCTTATTATATGGGTTACCTTTGAGTCGTGATCCTCAATGGCACAGGCGAAATTGTAAAGGGGATATACCCTGTACTTGAAGCCCTTTAGGGGATGTGGAGTACTCTCTATTATCCTCAGGAGGGGGGGATCCCTGAGGACAGGATTTGGATGGCTCATATCGACCTTTAGCCTTACCACAGCCTCACCTTCCGAGTACCCACCCTCGAGCATGTCATTCCATCGCCTTAGATGCTCCTCGACGGATAGGTTCCTATCCGGGCATTCCGCACAGGCTTCCTTATATTTCCTGAACTTATCCGCTGTACATGTACAAACATAGGCTAATCCACCCTCTATCAATTTCTCGGCGATCTCATAATGCCTTTCGAACCTATCGGAGACTATGATCAGCTGATCCCATTTTATGCCTAGCTTCCTAAGGTCGTCGAGGATCCATTGATAATACGCCTTTTTAATGACCCGTGGATCGGTATCCTCTATCCTCAACACCATCCTACCATCGTACCTTTCAGCATAGAGGTACGATAACATAGCGGCTCGGACCACCTGACCTATATGCAATGCTCCGGTGGGAGCGGGAGCGAACCTAGTCGTTATGGTGCCGTACTTACGCCTCGCCTCCTCAACGCCTGGAAGTGGGGGAAGCCCCTCCCTAGTCCCTCTGGGTTTCCTACTGACCTCTAAGATCTCCCGACCATAGGTTCTTTCCAAGACCTCCCTTTGCTCTTCAATGCTCATGCTGTTCACTGTCTTAACTACCTCTGAGACGATGCGCCGGACTTCGTGAATGGTTTTCCTCAGGTGCGGTGCCTCGGCTATTACCTTACCTAGGACCGCTTTTTCAGAGGCTTTTCCGTTATGTCGAAGAGCATTAAGAAGGGCATGTTTTAGTACGATATCCCTTACATCCTCCACGATACGCACCCTACATATAATGGAGTCATGTCCTCAATACATTCACGAGGAGTCCTCATTTATACCCTGCTCGTTTCTCCTGCTTACAATAGCCTCTACTATCATTATGAGACCTATACCCATTAACGAGCTAATCCCAGCAAAGGGGAAGATCCTTAAGGCATACAGGGCTACTCTGGAGGGGGGTTCATGACTGTAGATTAACGTCGGATGTAGGCCTTCATATACCATTCCTAACGCGATATAAATCATCAGGCTTGTTGATATGGCTATTATGGTCCATAAGGGCAATAGCTCTCGTCGTCTCCACCTCCCCGGTAATTTATCCCATAGGGAGAGGAGTATTATGAGGCCTGGAAGAGTATATAAGAGGCCAGCCATGACCCCTCCTATGACTACCTCCAGCCATGAGGATGAGAATATGAGTGTGCCCACGAAGAAATCCCCGATCTTAAGGAAATAAGCCATGGAAAAACCTATTACGCTACCTATGATCACCTTGGCTGTAAGGTCATTATAGCCCATCTCTCTCGCGATCTTACTTCACCTCTAAAACCTTCTCAAGGATATCATAGTTAACTTGATCCTCATTAAAGCCCAGCCCGGGTTCAGAGGGCGGAACTCTATATGGTACATCTAGGGTATTAGCACTAACCACGTGTTCCGTCATCATCAGATCAGCGTCCAGATCCGCGAATACTACATTACTTAATCCGCATGCGAAGTGTATTCCAGCGATTATGCCTACCTCAGCTTCACTCATACATCCCACCATACATGGAATGTCCGCCGCCTCAGCTACGTGCGCTATCCTCACGGCCTCCCATAAGCCACCTGACTTCATGAGCTTTATGTTTATCACATCAGCTGCGTCCATCCTTATAGCGTATATCGCATCCTCGGCCGTGTGGACGGATTCGTCGAGCATTATGGGTATTGGCGAGAGCCTTTTAAGTTTAGCTAGCCCCTTTAAGTCGTAATGCTTAAGGGGTTGCTCAACTAATTCGATATCGTATTTCGCTATTTCCCTTATGATTTCCCTAGCGGTTTCAAAGTCCCATCCCTGATTAGCATCTACCCTTATCCGGACTTTGGGGCCAACGGCTTCTCTTACGCTTCTAACGCGCTGTATATCCGCCTCCTTTCCCTCACCTAGCTTAACCTTTATTATTCTAAAGCCCTTACGGGCGAGCTCAGCGGCCTCCTTCGAGGCCTCCTCTGGCGATTTTATGCCTATCGTGTAATCGGTCTCAATCTTGGTCTTAGCATCACCTAGTAACTTGTAGAGTGGTACACCATAATGCTTAGCTATTAGATCAGAGAGTGCGATATCTAGTGCAGCTCTAGCAGAGGAAGAGAGATCCTTTCCCCTCAGCAAATCCCTCCATCTCTCATAACCGGTGGGGTCGATGCCTATTAAACGCTTGGCCAAGAGCTTTAACGTTTCAAGGGCCGAGGTCAGGTCATCTCCCAGTATGGCCTTGGATGGCGAGGCCTCTCCGTAGCCTACAAGCCCATCCTTAGTCTCAATACGAACGATATAGTCCTCGACTACTGTATGCTCGCCTAGGGCAATCCGAAACGGCCTTCTGAGCTTAATCCTAGCCTTGAAGACCTCAACTTTAGATACGTACATATATGTTCACGCTCCTATCTACAGGATGCGTAATTTTATATCATTTTAGCGAGCGGTTACATCAGGGAAATGTTAAAATTTCTCCTTCACGTAACCACCTCAGGATCATTGCCTGTCATGAGGTATTCCTGATGCCCCAGCTCAAGGTTAAGATCATAATCCTACAAATATGCTTAATTTCCCTGACGCTAATTAATGCGACGCCAACAGCCCATGGAGTGGGTTCCCCTGAGGAGGCGTCAGGTCTGTACTATTACGAGATCGAGGTCTTTGATAACGGGACATCTTTAATTAAGATATCCTTTGAAGCTAGAGGCTTAAGACCCCGGGAGTACTTCTCCTGGCTCTTCGTACCAGTCAACCTAACGGGAACGCTCATATATCCTCTTTCTGGGAGCCTCGTAAACGCTTCACTTACATCATCAGAGTATTATTTCTATTCAAGGTATGAGTTCATATTCCTGCCTAATGAAAGCGGGATGTTCGCCCTCCTCATAAAGTATCGGATGAACTATAGTGCTCTTATCATAGAGCCTAAGGGGGTTTTCGTCTCCCCTCTGATCTACTTTTCCCCTAGATCTAACGGTAAGGCCACAGTTACATTACCTGGCTTTGTGGATCCTACATATTACGAGCCCACTCCGGATTCTATCGAAAGGCTGAAAGATTTGGTCATCATCCGGTATACGCTTACGCCCTCGATACCCCGCATCTACATAACATTTAACGTGGACATTAAGCCCAATATGATTAACCTATCCTTCCCGCCGTTCATGATAATAACTCCCTCCCGATATAAAGCAGAGGCGACCTCATTAGCTAGGATCTATAGTAAGGTGTACCCTATCCTTAGGAATATAACGGGCCTTGAGCTTAAGGACGTGGTGGTCAGATTCTTCGTACCAAGTGAAATGTCGGATTTTTCAATCCTAGGCTTCGTCCCCTTCAATCCCAAGACAAATAAAGTTGGCGAAATACACCTCAACATATTCTACTTGCGCGCTATACGGGGGATACTCGAGTATGGGGCCGTACATGAGCTGATGCACCATGTCCTATGGAAGCTTAACGTAATGCCAGAGCTACTCTGGGTTCATGAGGGCTTAGCGGAATACATGGGGCTCACCTTAGTGCATATCATAGATGAGAGGGGCGTGTATAAGCATGGCCTGGAGTGGAGGGAGAAGCTCTTAAGCGACTACGTTAGAAGGGCCAGAGGGGACTTCAGCTTCTTGCAGAAATGGCGACCAGGCATCGCCCCCATCGGCGATATCCTCCTATGTTATGCTTCAGCGTATGGCATCTTCAAGAGCTTAGGGGATAAATATGGCCTTGGGCTCTACAAGCGCCTCTTCAAGAGGATACGCGATCTAAACTTCCCGATATCCTCTTCGGCCCTCTTCATATATCTGCTGAGCGAGGCGGCGGGAGAGGATCTCCTCCCTCAATTCAGGAGATTGGGCTTTGACGTAATCTCAGTCTCAGCTGTGATAAGGGCACTGGAGGGGGGCGAAGCACTCGTAAACGATAAGCTAAACCCACTGAGCTTCATAGCCTTACCCCTATATCATGAAGCCTTAGCCTTAGTCGAAAAGGGGCTCTATGAGCGGGCTTACACGAAGTTAAGCCTTGCCCTAGCAGTGGCATTACTTGGTAGAGCAGTAATATTGCTAGCGCCTACGTATATATTGACATCCCTTGTGGCCTTAACCATAGCGCGAAATAAGCTTACCAAACAAACCCCTAAGGGGCTTAAAGCATAGCTTGAATTAAATACGTAATAGCTCCCAATGGTGAGTGAGAGCATTCATATTTATACGGATCACAGGTTATGTGTGGGTGTTTGAGTGAGCATCGAGGACCTGAGACTGGAGGGCGAGGTAGACTTAACGGAGGAAGACATGGTCATAGATATTGGGGATCCTGTGCTAACTGATGCCCTCTTTATCGAAAGGGGAATACTGACGCTCATATTCGGGCACGCCTTCACTGGTAAGACTACGCTTGCACTTGCCGCTTCCATAAGCGAGGCCGCAAACGCGGGGCGGGTCTTTTACATAGATACGGAAAACGGCGTCTCTCCTGCGAGAGTTAGGAAGCTACTGAGCGCACGAGGTATAACGCTTGATGCGATTAAAGGGAAACTTAAGTTAATACGCGCATTCGAGCTACGCGAGGTCCTCGGCTATGCGGGGTATGCGATGAAGATGAGATATTCGCTCGTAGTCATAGATAGCATAAGTAGGGTCTACCTTGCGGAATCCAGGAAGCGCGATAGGGAGGAAGTCACACACGACATATACGTAGCACTTAATGATTTACAGAGAAGAGCGGCGGAAGAGAGGGCTACCATAATCCTCACAAGCGAGACGTGTAAAAAGCAGCCAAGCGTTGTGGATTTAGAGGGGCTCAATCCTCATCAGCTATTGGCGCTTAATGAGAGTCCGTGGCCTATGGAAGCCCTAGGCTCTTTAGCTAAAATAGCCATAGGCTTGCTGATAGTCAATGGGAGGCGTTATGCCTACGTGGAGAGGCATAGGAGCAAGCCATCCATATACGAGGATTTAAGATACTATGAGTTCAAGATAGTCGAGAGCGGTCTGAAGTACGTAGGCTCAGTTGAGTTCATGGGCTCAAAGGTAGCATATAGAGTTCCCGTCTCCTCTCCTCCTTAGGCTCTCCTGCTTCTGTAAGCTTAGCACCGCAATGGGGACAGTACCTAGCGATGAGAGGTACCTCCCCTTTGCAGTTCGCACAAAGGCGGCTCTCGGTGGGGGGCGGTGGGACCTTCCTATAATCTTCTAAGCTCCTCATAGCCTCTCTTAACTCGTTATCGTAGTCTTCGATTTCCTTAATGAACTCGTGATCCGCCTTAATGGCCTCATTAACTCTTCTTAACAGATCAAAATGAATAAGGGATATGATCAGAGACTCCGAGAACACGAGGAGTATAAATGCTAATGGTGTCTCAACCTGCAACTTAATGTATTGCATTTCGAATGGTATGGCCGTAAGCCACGTCAACTGTATTAAGGACATGGAGGGCATAATATAAGGCCAGTATCCCGCGAAGCTTAGAATGCCGCGAGCGACTCCTCCTATCATGAAGATTATGAGTAACATAATGGATGTAGGGAGCCTCATCTCTTTCTTCAGGTAGGCCTTTAGGTCTCTTCTAAGTCCTCTAAGGGCAAGTATCCTAGTCACATCGAGTAGTGCCATTATGAGAGCTTGAGTGAGCGCGGTTTTAGGCTTTAGAGCCCTCAACTCCTCCAGTCTCTTTAGGATCTTGTCCTCATAGGGGGAAGATAGACTTACATCCAACTCCTCCCGTAAACTCTTAATCAAACTCAGGTGCTCGATTAGGCATGCCATTTCCTCCCTCAGGAGGCCATAGAATTCACTTAGCATGACGTAATATACCGCGAAGGGCCCTCCAATCGGGGCCAACGATAAGAGAGCCCAGATGCCGTATATGCCCTTTCTCCTCATATCCTCATCCATTAAGACGGTGATCAGCGCTTATATTTATCCGAATTTAATTAATTAATAAGCGCTTCGGAGGACGCGAAATGCATGAACTGACGAAAGCCTCGGACCTATTCTCAAAACCTTATAAATGGGTGCTCATAGCCGCTTTAACCTTCGGCGCGGGCTTCATAGTCATGGCGTATAACCTCCTTAAAGAAAGGAATGCACATTTTAAGAAGCAATATGAGATCAGCACCTCGGTCATTCGTGGCCTCGGAGTATGGCTAGGAAGAGATCTCTTGAGGTTCGCTAGGAGGTTATCACGCTCAACGATAATACGTGATGAGAGGTTGTGGCTATGGTGCCTCGTCATAAGCTTCATAGGCGCGTATCCCCTAGCGTTGCTCCTTCTCGGTTTCCTTCAATATCTGCTGATAACGGATCTAGACGCGCATGTAGATCAAGAGCTCATGTTAGCCCGAATACTATGGATGTTCCTAAGCCCTTCCTTTGTGGAGAAGATGGAAGGAATCAAAGGTATATCGAGAAGGCATAAAAGGTTCTACGTTACTTACATGGCCGCATGTTCTTCGTTCCTAGGCCTCCTCATCTCATACATATACTTAGGTATCTCTTCCATTACAAGCGGTGCTTCCTTTACGTTCCCCCTTATAGCCCTCGCATTATGCGCTACATCGTTAGCCGTGTCCCTTATGGTTGACGTGTTCTGGTGGTTGGACATAATAAGGGCCTATGAAGAGCACCTCTACCTAAGCGAGGAAGCCCTGAAGACTGTCAAGCGCAAAATGTTCATATAATGTCATAGACTACCTTATTATGTACCTGCTTACGCTGGTGACTACATGTACAAGTACGTGTTTGGCCCAGTGCCTTCTAGGAGGCTCGGACGGTCCTTAGGTGTGAATAACATTCCCTATAAGCATTGCACCTACTCCTGCGTCTACTGTCAAGTGGGAAGGACATCAAACCTAACCATTAGGAGGCGATCCTTTTACGCTCCTAAGGACATAGTAGCAGAGGTCAAGGCACGAATCAGGGAAGTCGGGGAAGACAATATTGATTACATAAGCATAGTCCCCGATGGTGAGCCCACATTAGATTTCAACCTAGGTACGCTCATAAGGATCCTTAAAAGGGAAGTTCATGCGCCTATAGCGGTCTTCACGAACGCCTCATTACTGCATCTCGAAGTGGTTAGGGCGGATCTATCAGAGGCGGATCTCGTATCGGTGAAGGTAGATGCGGTTGACGTGAATACGTGGAGAGCCGTTAACAGACCCTGTTTAGGTCTAAGACTCAACGATGTATTAAACGGCATAAGGGACTTCTCTAGGGAGTTCAAAGGGACCCTCATAACGGAGACCATGCTCGTCAGGGGCGTTAATGATTCTAGAAGCGCTTTGGAGCGCATAGCTAGCTTCTTAAGTGAAGTAAATGCTCTAACTAACTACATAATGATCCCGACAAGGCCACCAGCGGAAACGTGGGCAACGCCCCCTTCATTAGGTAAAATCCTGATGGCATACGACATCTTTAAGGCTAAACTAGGCGAGGGAAAGGTAAAATACATAAATTACCTAGAGGGAGCCGACTTCATCTTCCGTAAAAACGTTAAGGAGGAGATTCTCGCAGTGCTAAGAGTTCACTCAATAGCCGTAGAGCTAGCCCAGGAGTTCCTAAGGAGGCTGAACTTAGATCCCGAAGAGGTCATCGGGGAATTACTCAGAAGCGGCGCTGTAGAGCTGAGGACTTACATGGGCAGGGACTACCTGGTTAGGAGGAGGTAATTTCACCTTAAGTGCTATGTCCCTGGTTTATGATAAAGACCAGCATCGATATTAGGAGGCACTATGAAGGTCGCTTCACCACCATACCCTTTCTAAGGGTTTCTTTATTATTAGTGGCTTCAAGTAGGCAATGGCCTTCTCAACGCCATCCTCTGGTGACATTATGGGATCCTCATGCTCGAATGAGAGCACGTAATCATAGCCCACCTCCACTAATGCTGTGATGACACGCCTCCAGTTAACATCACCCCATCCCGGTACTCTGAACCTCATCCCACGTCCTCGTCGTCTCCAAGGTCCTGTAGAGAGCACTCCATCTATCGCTACAGCCTCTTTTACTACTTCTACGTCTTTGGCATGCACATGGTATATCCTGTCACCAAATGTGTGGATAAAGACTACCGGATCAATGCCCTGCCATACTAAGTGGCTCGGATCGAAGTTAAAGCCGAATTCCTTCTTCCCTATGATCTCTATGGCCTTCTTGGCGGTGTAGATGTTATAGGCCATTTCCTGAGGGTGGACTTCATGGGCGAATTTAATGCCGTGCTCGGCAAAGTAATCTATTATCTCGCCCCATCTGACACGGAATAGTTCCCAGTACTTATCCCACATTTTCTCATACGCTGGGGGGAATATGTACCATGCCCCCCAGTTCGGATGCCCGGTAAAGCCACAGACAACCGGCACATCTAATGTAGCGGCCGCCTCAGCTGTCCTCTTCATGCGCATCATCCCGTACTTGACCTTTTCCTCGGGAGTGCCCTTGTACCATTCATCCGTGGATTCATCATGAGGGCCTAGAACCAGCTGGCCCTCTAGATGGTTGCTTATAGCGGATATCGTCATGCCATATTTTTCCATAAGCGAACGTACCTCGCCCGCTCCACCCGAGAGGACTTTATCTATATCTAAGTGATTACTACCCCGCCATGCGGCTAGTTCCACCGCCTCATATCCCAGCTCCGATATGTGCTTAAGCACCTTCTCCAGTGGCCAATCATTAAAGGGAACGGTAAGAAAGCCTATCTTCATCATTACATCCTTCACCTCAGAACTACATATGCTTCAGGTACGGTATATTAACGTTAAAGTCATATCACTCATTTAACCGTTAAAAATAGTTTAAGGCATAAGGTTATGATGGTGAACTTATGGGGGTTAAAGTTAGGGAAATGGGCATCGGCATGTTAGGCTACGCCTTCATGGGCAAGGCGCATAGCCACGCTTGGAGGGATATCCCGTTATTCTTCTGGCCACCGCCTGCGATGCCCCGCCTCATAGTCATCTATGGACGCCATGAGGATCGCGTGAGAGAAGCCATGCTCAGATACGGATACAAAAGGTATACAACAGACTGGAGGAACGTCGTTAAGGACCCTGAAGTAGATATTGTTGACAATTGCTTACCTAATCACCTGCATAAAGAGCCTACGATAGAGGCCTTAGAGGCGGGTAAACACGTCGTATGCGAGAAACCGCTGGCTAGGAATGCTGAGGAGGCTAGGGAAATGTATGAAGCAGCCAAAAAAGCCGATGTAAAGACCATGTGCGCCTTTAACTATAGATTCGTGCCAGCCATCAGGTTAGCTAAGAAGCTCATAGACGAGGGATTCCTCGGGAGGATATATCACTTCCGGGCACGTTATCTACAGGACTGGATAATAGATCCTAACTTCCCCTTGGTGTGGAGGCTTAGAGGAGATCTAGCAGGTAGTGGTCCCTTAGGGGATTTGGGGAGCCATATAATAGACTTAGCAAGGTTTCTAGTCGGGGAAATAAAGGCCGTTACAGGCGCGATGAGGACCTTCATAGGGGAAAGGCCCTTACCTGAAGATCCGTCTAAAAAGGGAAAGGTAACTGTCGAGGATGCTTTTGTAGCGACAGTGGAATTCGAAAACGGTGCCATAGGTACGCTTGAGGCCAGCCGATTTGCCACTGGGCGCAAGAACTACAATAACTTTGAGGTAAACGGTGAAAAGGGCTCAATAGAGTTCAACTTAGAGCGATTAAACGAGCTACGGGTATACTGGAGGGAGGTACCAGCTAAGGACATAGAGGGATGGCATGAGGTGCTGGTGACTGAGGTAAGGCATCCCTTCATAGAGGTCTATTGGCCCCCCGGTCACATAATAGGCTGGGAACATACGTTCATAAACGAGCTATACCACTTCCTGGACTGCATAGTTAATGATAAGGACGTCGCTCCTTACGGCGCTACATTTGAAGATGGCTACAAATGCACTGTTGTATGCGATGCCATAATCAAGGCGGCAAAAGATGGAAAAAGAGTAGAGGTTACATATTAGCCGCTTTTTCTCAGCCCACGTACTCCTTCCAGTACCTCACGCTTTCCTTGAGATCCCTTAATACCTCATCCTCCCTAGCTTCAAATGGGTGGATTATCTCTAACGCTAGAAGTATTTCTTGCGCCCCTGAATCATCTATAGCCTTAATGACTTCCTCTGGTTTGATTATGCCCCTAGCATTATACTCCTTAGTGAAGGGCCAGTGCCTATCAGCCCTTCCATCAGTCTGTTGCACGTGAATGACAGGTGATTGCGAAGCGAGCTCCCTTAACCATGCATAGGGATCCCTATCCCTCGATCCCTCCTTTAAATCCCATGCACATGCATGCCCTAAATCGATACATAGCTTAATCGGCACCTTAGCCCTCTTATTGGCCTTATCTAAGAGTTCCCTTGCCTCCTCTATCGTATGGGGGGGTTCTCTTGCGATGGGCATAGGTTCCCAGAGGATGACCTTAAGTCCATACAACTTGGCAAGGGATGATAGAGCTTCAATCTCGTCTATTAATTGCCTAATCATCTCATCACGCCTATCCTTATCTAGGTAATCCCTCCAGCTGAGCGCTGCTATATGCCCTCCGGTCCCCTTAGCATTTAATTTAGCAGCAACTTCGATCGCATTAGCGTACCAATCCAACGCATCAGCACGCATCAAAGGGTTCGGATGCATCAGCATGTTAAAGCTATAAGCGGCTAGACCAGTGAACGTGCTGTCTATCTCTAAACCATAGCCCCTACACGCATCTAGGATATCGGCTATTAGCGCCGAACGCGCTGGTTCCTTAGCCCTTGGATCCAAGAGGTCGTAAGAGAACTGTACAACCTTAAGTCCTAGCTCCACGGCAACGATCTCTGCCCAGGCCTGTGGCTCAGGCCACCTCTTTACGGCAAAACAATTATTTATGCCAAGCCTTACTCTAGCCATAAGGAATCCCTCGATGGGCACTATTTACTTGATCCAAAGTCTTTATAGGCGTTATATCCCACTATGAGCGGGGGATGCCTTGAAGCTGAAGGACGAATTCGCGGGATACCGAGCATTCCTAATAGACATGGATGGTGTGGTATGGCGGGGAAGTGAGGTCATCTATGAGGCCATCGAGACGGTTAACGTGCTTCTTGACATAGGTAAGTACGTAGCCTTCATCACCAATAACTCGACGAGGAGTAGGGCCGATTACGTTAAGAGGCTAAACCTCATAGGCGTAAATGTCAGACCTGAGCAGGTGATCACAAGCGGTTATGCGACCGCCCTCTTCGTGAGCCATAACCTGAGCCTAAAGGAGGTCTATGTGATAGGGGAAGAAGGGCTCATTAAGGAGCTGGAGGATGCGGGCATACACGTAGTTGGGGATGCAGAAGTCCTGCTCTCCCATGTTGAGGCCGTAGTGGTAGGTCTCGATAGGCAGCTAACATATGCGAAACTTGCTACTGCGCTTAAAGCACTGCATCATGGCGCCATCTTCATAGCCACAAATGAGGATTCCACATTGCCTACCGAAAGAGGCTTAATGCCGGGAGCGGGAGCTATAGTAGCCGCGTTAGCCTGTGCTTCAGGCAAGCGACCTGACTATGTCATAGGTAAGCCTAACAGGTGGATATTTGATGTCGCGCTCGAGCGCCTAGGGGTTAAGCGACATGAGGTGTTGGTTATAGGTGATAGGCTGGATACTGATGTGATGGGAGCTTACAACGCGGGAATGGACTCAGCCCTCGTTCTCACAGGCGTAGCCAAGCCCCCTGATATAAGATCCGCACGCCTGAAGCCGCGTTACGTGTTATCTACTTTAGGTGAGCTATTAGACAGATAACCCTTAAGCTCCTCTTCCTTAAGTGCATAGAAGTACCTCTTCAGTGAAGCGACTCGCCTCCCTACAATATCTACACCCTCCCTGCTCAATATGCCTGCCTTCACGTACCACAGATCCCTCGATCCCATGTATCCACCTATGATACCATCACTTCGTACTACCCTATGGCATGGAAATATTAATGGGAAGGGATTACGGCTTAAGATCCTAGCTACAAGGCGTGGACTCCTTAAGCCTAGGGCTCTGGCAAGGGAGGAATACGTCGTTACTTTACCACGAGGTATGGTCCTGATGGCTCTTAACACGTTAATTTCGGTTATGCTTAGGTTAGTGAACCTCAGGTCAACTTTTACGTCCGCGTGTTCTCCCTCATAAAGCCTTACCAGCGCATTAACGAGGTCACTATACTCTTCCTCACATTCAAGCAGAGGTATGCCACTCAGGTCTATCGGCGTACATCTCAATAAGAACTCCCAAGCTCTCTCCTTATCGGGATGGGGCACACCATTAGCCACTAATTCTCCTTTCTCGTTTACCAAAAAGTATATGAAGTAGCCTAAGACCTTAGCTCGATATATGCGGCTCATGTCATGAGGACCCTCTGTAAAGCATATAACTATCATCATAATGCAGGTATAACCTTATTCTAGGCCTTAAGAGGGCTATTGCGTCTAGAACCTTCGCGGAGTCATCATGAACCTCCACCAGGTCTGGAATTGCACCTAATAGCTCGACCTTAACCTCATAATCTTTCCTGAAATCACCGCGCCTCCTGAAGAGCATGCGTACTTTAGATACCGGTACGCCATACGAGATAAGTTCCATGTACGTGGACTTCCTCATGGTTTCAGGCCTGCCCGTAACTATGAATACGGATCCCCTGCTAAGCCTTTCGAGGAGCAAATTTATCCCTGTAGCTCTCGGTTTATCGTAACACAGAAATCGATCGGAGAGGAAGAGCTCCCAGAAACGCCTCCTAATGGATCCCTTTAACCTCGAGGGGGCTACGTCAGGGCTTAAGTTCAAATAAGATAGTACACGCCTTATCCTCCCACGAGGGTCCACCAGTACGCCGTCTACATCGAACGCATAGGATGGCATGATCATTCGAGGTATATCCTGAGAGGACTTACTTAGGGGTTACGACCTTGGTGAACCCATGCACGATTTACACCGCCTCATTCAGGCTCAGGGGACCATGGACGAACAAGGTCGCGTGTTAACGCCCTTCGATGATGGTCCTTACAATCCTAGGTACATCCCTTAAGCTAGTGACCAGGGCGTAACGTCCATGTCCTCTGATAGCTATCGCACGCGCGAATCCTCGCCATTTGCTTGGAACCGCTATGACATTCAACTGCTCATAAAGGGGAGCCACCTTTAGTGGATTATCCCCTGCGGTCCATTCGCCATCAGTTATGAGCACTGCCACGCACTCACTTACGCCTTTTCGAAGCTCCATATATGCCTCCTTAAGGGCGGAAGCTATGTCCGTATACCCATAGGCTTCAAGGCCCAATATCCTATTAACGATAGTCTCCGCATCCATGTGCTCGCGTAATCTCTTTAAGAATGTGACTTCCGTGTTAAAGGCCAACACACAGTAATCATCTAAGTCCCGAGTAGCATATGCTAGTGTAGCCCCTGTTAACGCTGCGAGGATGATCTTATATCCCGACATGGATATGCTCCTATCTATAATTAACGCATAGCATCGCCGTCGCCTCTCCCTTTTATATACCATCAGTCCTTCAGAGTCCAGGTTATAATGATATCCCTCCAGCATCTTCTCTATGGTCCTATCTATGTCTATGTCATCCGAGTCCCAGTTGAACGCTTCCGCGCAGAGGGGCCCTCGTCTAGCCTTACCTACGGCATGCGAGGCTATCCTCAATATTATCCTTAGGGCATACTTCTTCGCTAGCTCACGTAATCCTCGTTCTAGGAAATCATAGGTTCGGGCGAAGAGCTCCAGCCCCTCAAGGCTTCCTCTCCCTATGTCCAACTTTAACGCCGTGAGGAGCAAGTCAGGCCTTAAATTTAACCTCAGGGAAACAGCACGAGGCGCTATGCTTGCATGTTTAACTAAGTGCCTTACCTCGCCCATTAAGCCATCTGGGTCCCTCGGATCATCACCATCCATGGAGCTTAGATCTCTTCGTGCTCTCTCCTTCTTTTCTCTTATTAGGTCCTCCTCTCTACCCCTAATAACTTCAAAGAAGACTTGCCTAATTACCTCCTCTGGTTGTACTTCGGGATCCTCAACCCATATCTTACTCGACATGGCTAGTATCGCGGCATCCAGAAGCTCGTCAAGCGTTAACTCGCTTCCCTTAAGCGCGCGCATCCCATGGGCTATCAGCACCATGTCTATCGCTCCTCTCACGGAAGCGCCCATCTTAAGCGCGGGGTGTTCTCGTGTTCTCCTGGCTATATCTACGGCTAACTCTACGAGGTAGCTGTCCTCTATTCCCGTTTTAGCTTTAACAATCTCTATCTCCTCTTCCCGTGATTGATAGTCAAGCCTCAACCTACAGAATCTATCCATGAGAGCCCTACTGAGCCTGGTGGTACCTACGTCGTCGTAGGGGTTCATGGCGCATATTACCCTAAATGAAGGTTTCGCCTTCACCGTACCATACCTCGGTATGGCTATCTCCCTTTCTTCCGTGGCTCTGATGAGTACGTTAGCTGTCTCTTCAGGCATGCGATTAAACTCCTCTATGTAGAGTATACCGCCCTCCTGCATAGCCTTGACGAGCGGGCCTGGTTCGAAATTCTCAGGCTTGAACCCCTCATGAATGACCTTCGATGGGTTGAATATCCCGACTAGTTTCTGAGGTGTGAGGTCCGCTGACCCTTCAACTATGTAAAATGGAACGCCTGATTCCTCCGCTATAATCCTTAATATCGTTGATTTAGTGGTTCCAGGCGGCCCCTCCAGTAAGATGTTCCTTCCAGCCATAAGCGCGGCTAATATAGCCTTTATCTCCCTTCTCCTACCGATTATCCTCCCGGTTATCCTCTCCAACAGGGTTCTTTTTCCATAAGGATTATCGCTCATAGCCACTTAGGTAAGTTGCTACGATGGGTTAAAAGCATAAGGCTCTGTGGCTCCAAGGCCGAGAGGCGTTAAGGGGCTGGCTGGGAGCACTATCGTTAGGATCTGGGAAGCATAAGTTTGGGCTGAGGATCTAAGGTCTCGGCGCTGACTAGCTTTTTAATCTTTAAGTTTCGCTTAATTATGGCTGGTGAGGACGCTTGAAACCTAAGGATCGCATAGAGCTTAGTATAAGGGGCGAGCCGAGCTCCACGCCTGCGGTCCTGCCGCTTATTGGCGCTCATTCCGCAGTGATCTTCAATGCCAATGTCCATAAAGCATTCACAGATGGTAAATTGATGGCTGATCTACAAACGAAGGTGGCCGAGCTCTACAAGCCGGATGGTATATTCCACTATATGGATCTAACAGTGGAAGCCGAGGCCCTCGGGGCCAAGATACAGTTTAGAGGCCACTTCCCGGCCGTGGTAGAGCATCATATACCCGAGGAACCTGAGTTCGATGAGAGTAAGGGGAGGATACGTCATTTCATAAGGGCAGTTAGGCTGTTGAACGAGCGAGTAGGTAACGAGTTATTTATAGGTGCATATGTCACAGGTCCTCTTACGCTGGCCTTCGAACTCCTAGGCTCAAGGGATGTGGTTAGATGGCTCGCTGGCAAAGGAGGTGTTGTCGGTGACTTACTCCCTAGGCTTACTAAATTTATATCCGAATATGCTAAGGCCCTGATAGATAACGGTGCTGAAGGCGTCATGGTCTTGGAGCCTTGTTGTGCATTGGCGTCACCTAAGATGTTCAGAAGCGTTATATCATTCATTAATGAAACTTGCACGACGATACGCGCTCGAAAGGCCATTCCCTTCCTCCATACATGCGGTGACGTCACCCATCTCCTGCCTCTATTACATGAGGTGGAGGCTTTAGTCTATCAAATAGACTCGATGGTGGATCTCAGAAGGGCCAGGGAAGTAATACCTGATAAATGCCTGATGGGTAACATAGATACCTCCCTTCTTTTAAGGGGCGGGATACGGGAGATAGTCGAGGCCGTCAGGAAGTGCATAAGTTACATGGATGCGAGGCAGTACATCCTAAGCGCAGGATGTGAGATTCCACCACGTACGCCTCCTGAACACCTAAAGGCGATGATAAGCGAGGCTAGGAGGAAATCGAAAAATGGACGGGGATAGTTAAAGGTCGCTCCTCTTTTGACTAGATTTTCAAATTCCCGCTTAACTCTAGCTCCATGAGATATTCCCTTAACTTGTGGAGTTCAGCGCTTATACGGACTATCCTGACCTCATAGTTATCCAGGACGTACTTTGGATCCTTAAGTCCATTACCCGTCGCTATGCAGACCATTAATTCATCCCCATCCAGAAGACCTAAGTCCCTCAGCTTAATTACCCCCGCTATCGAAGCTGCGCTCGCTGGCTCTATGAATATGCCCTCATGAGAGGCTAAGGCCCATTGAGCCCTAAGGATTTCCTCATCCGAAACGCTTTCAAAGAGCCCCTTAGATTCCTTGACAGCTCTCAGGGCCTTCTTCCAGTTCACCGGATGACCTATTCGTATAGCCGATGCTTTAGTTTTCGGGTCGACTACGGGCTCAACTCTCTTCCATCCCTTCTTGAACGCCTTAACTAAGGGAGCCGCTCCCTCAGCTTGAATGCCTACCATTTTAGGTAGCTCGTCTATCATCCCAAGGTTGTACAGTTCTTTGAACCCCTTCCATATGGCGCTTATGTTTCCTGCATTACCCACGGGTACCACTACGTAATCTGGAACGGCCTTCAGCTGGTCTACAAGTTCAAATGCTATGGTCTTCTGTCCCTCGAGCCTATGGGGGTTAATCGAGTTCAGTAGGTAAACTGATGGATGGACCGCACATATGTCTTTAACTAACCTCATCGTATCATCAAATCCGCCCTTAATGGCCACTATCCTAGCCCCGTAGGCTATCGCTTGTGCTATCTTCCCCAACGCTATTTTACCCTCAGGGATGAGAACTACGCATTTGAGTCCAGCCTTAGCGGAATATGCCGCTAGTGAGGCGGAGGTGTTACCAGTTGAAGCGCATATCGTATACTTCATACCGAGCTCAATCGCCTTACTTACGCCCACCGTCATGCCTCTATCCTTGAAGGAACCGGTTGGATTGTCTCCTTCGTTCTTAACGAAAAGACGCTTAAGTCCGATAGCCGAGCCCAGTCTATCGCAGTGATATAATCTTGTGCCGCCTTCGCCTAATGATATCACGGTTCGAGGATCACGTACTGGGAGGAGCTCACTATACCTCCAAACACCGAGGGGGCGCTTCTTCCAGCTCAGCGATATATCAGCAGATAACATCTCCAGATCGAAGACCACTTCAAGAAGGCCATTACATCTATCGCACCAATATCGAGAAGGCCCATCTAGATATTTTGCTCCGCACTCTATACATATCAACTGCCAGTGAGAGTTGTTTGGTGCATACTCATCCCCAAACCGCCCTTTAACTTAGAATGGACGGTTTATATAAGCCTTATGACATATTGTGATGACATTCTTCGTATTCTACCGTGTATCCTTTACGTTTTTAGCCATTAGTCCTTTGCCCTTTGAAAGGAGATGATAAAGCATACTAACATCGCTGAGGGGATTTCGCGAGGCTTTGTCTATTCTATTGAGTATCTTCTCGGCTTCTTCCAGGTCCTCTCTGGTATTTATGTTAAAGAATGTTAGCAGACATGGATCGTACCTTCTTATTTGATCTTCATGTACGTAATTTACCTTAACAAACTTCAGGATTTCACTGACCTTATACATGCCCTCTTTAATCAGCTCACCTATTATCGGCAATATACTCCTGGAGTATACTGCGTGTAGTGGCTCCGGGTAACCTCTATATATCGGGACTACCACATCGCCATTCTGCTTGAGCAGGAACTCTACGACCCTTGGATTTATGAAGATCATATCGGATCCACAGATGAATGCCCTATGGCCGGTCATGTGCCTTAGCCCAGTATACACCCCGGCTATCGGTCCTATACCCTTGATTTCGTCCTCTACCACCTTCACTCCATACTTACATACCACGCGCCTGAGTTCATCAACCTTATCAGTTACTACGAGCACTTCGGGCACGATTTGCCTTAGCTTCATTATGACCATCTCAACTAAGCTTACGCCGTTAATGGTCGTAAAGGGCTTGAAGGCTCCAAGCCTCCTCCCCCTGCCTCCGGCTAATACCACTACGCTCGAGCCTTCCCCTCTTGACATGGGTCGCACCGATTGGGCTCGTGACATACTCTCACCTATTAGTGATGATGTATTATGGGATTTCATTATCTGCTGAGCATCCTTTATTAGGGTCTGGATATTAGTCGAGAGCAAGCACTTCCTTAGCTAGGAGATAGCCCTATTATTCATTCTTACGGAATCCTTAGCGTTTTTAAAGCTCATCCCTAGTTATTATAGGTCTCCCCGGTGTCCGAGGTGAATAAGCGATACATGGAGGCCATGACGGATTCCAGTAGAGACATGGTAACTATAATCATCGATGGAAGGATGATTAAGGCTAGGAGGGGGGAGAACCTTTTAGCCGTTGCTAGGAGAAACGGCATAGACATCCCCGGGTTATGTTATCATGAAAGGCTCACGCCCATAGGCTCATGTAGGCTCTGCATAGTTAAGGTTAAAGGCAAAGGTATCGTAACGGCATGCACCACATTCGTTGAGGATGGTATGGAGGTCGTAGCATTCGATGATGAGCTTGAGGAGATGAGAAGGGACTTACTGGACCTGCTTCTCTCGGAGCATAATTGTGATTGCATGACATGCGATAAGAACGGCGAGTGCGAGCTCCAGGACCTAGCCTACCGATATGGCTTAACCTCGGAGGTAAGAACATATCCCTCCATATGGGGGAAGATAAAGCCCCCCAAGGACGACTCATCCCCGGTTCTAGTATACGACGCAAGTAAATGCATTAAATGCCAGAGATGCATTAGGGCGTGCTCCGAGATACAGGGCAAGGGCATATTGTCCTTAGTTAACAGAGGGATCATGACTTACGTTACGGCCGGACTAGGCATTTGGGGAGAGTCGGAATGCGATGGATGCGGAGAGTGCATTCAGGTATGTCCTACTGGTGCGTTGATGGAGAAGCCAGTATTTACTAGGGTTCGGATCTTCGATGTGGATAAAAGGGTCATCTCGACATGTGCTTACTGTGGAGTAGGATGTCAGCTTGAGTTCTGGGTTAAGGGCGGTAAGATAGTTAAGGTCAGAGGCCATAACGGTCCGCCGAATTATGGCTCGACATGCGTTAAAGGGAGGTTCGGCTGGGATTGGGTTCACAGCCCTGAGAGGTTAAGAAGACCCCTCATCAGGAAGGGCGGGAACCTCGTTGAGGTTGACTGGGAAGAAGCCATAAATTACGTAGTTAAGAGGCTTAAGGAGATAAAGGAGAAATACGGCCCGGATTCCATCGCTGGCTTAGCCTCCTCTAAATGCACTAATGAGGAGAACTACCTATTCCAGAAGTTCATGAGGGCCGTGATAGGCACTAATAACATAGATAATTGTGCAAGGTTATGCCATGCGCCATCAGTCATCGGGTTAAAGATGGCCTTCGGGACAGGAGCGCAGAGCAATACTTTCGAAGAACTACAATACTCCGACGTGATTATGGTCATAGGTTCGAATACGACGGAGAACCATCCCATCGTAGCATCGTATATTAAGAGAGCCGTCCTTCTCAATGGCGCGAAGCTGATCGTTATCGATCCCAGGAGGACCGATCTAGCTAAGATGGCTACCGTTCACTTGATGTTAAAGCCTGGAACTGATGTAGCCTTACTCAACGGCATGGCCCATGTAATAGTAAGCGAAGGACTATATGATGAAGAGTTCATAAGGACTAGAACTGAGGGGTTCGATGAGTTCTTAAGGGTCATAGATAACTACACGCCTGAGCTTGTCGAGGGGATAACGGGTGTACCTAAGAGGGATATAGTCAAGGCTGCTAGGCTTTGGGGCAAAGCCAAGAGGGGTGCCATAGTTTACGCTATGGGGGTAACCCAGCATATCTTCGGCATAAATAATGTTCTAGCCATAGCTAACCTCCTGCTCCTCACTGGGAATATAGGGAGAGGGTCAACGGGCATATATCCGCTTCGCGGTCAGAATAACGTTCAAGGGGCGTGTGACATGGGCACATTACCAGACTACTTGCCAGGCTACAAGGAAGTCAGCGATCCTAAGGCAAGGGAATTCTTCGAAAAGGCTTGGGGGGTTGAGTTACCCGATAGGCCCGGCCTAACTATTCCAGAGGTCATTAGCGCGATACTTGAGGGTAAGGTCAAGGCGCTTTACGCTATAGGCGTTAACATAGCCCTATCCTGTGCAGATCGTAAAAGGGTAATTGAAGCCCTTAAGAAACTGGAGCTCTTGATATGTCAGGACATATTCCTCACGGAGACATGTAAGTATGCGCATGTTATCCTACCAGCTGCCTCCTTACTCGAGAAGGAGGGGACTGTAACTAATGGGGAGAGGAGGGTCCTTCTAGTTAATAAAGTGATCGATCCACCAGGGGACGCTAAACCCGATTGGGAGATAATTCAAATGATAGCTAAGGGAATGGGTTATGAGATGAGTTACGAAGATGTATGGGATATTCTTAGGGAGATAAACAAGCTCGTTCCCAGCTATGCCGGAATAACCCCCGAGAGAATTCTAAGGGGGGAGGGAGTTCAGTGGCCATGCCCCACGCCTGAGCATCCCGGCACAAGGATATTGTATGAGGACGCGTTTTTAACGCGAAATGGTTTAGGTAGATTCCATCCTGTTGACTATATCCCACCTCCTGAATTACCTGACGAAGAGTATCCGTTCGTTCTGATAACCGGTAGGATATTATACCACTATCATACAGGAACCATGAGCAGGAGATCCAAGGCACTGAATGAGTTTAGTAGGGAACCCATGATGTTAATGAATCCCAGTGATATGGTCAAGTTAGGCATAAGCGAGGGAGAGTTGGTTAAGGTATCATCAAGGAGGGGCTCCATCATCGTGAAGGCGATTTCCAGTATAAAGGTGGCTGAAGGGTGTGTGTTCATTCCTTTCCACTATAGTGAGGCCCCAGTCAACGAATTAACGCTCTACATGTATGACCCTAAGGCCAAGGTACCCGGATTTAAAATAGCCGCGGTTAGGGTTGAGAAAGCACCCTCTGCCATGGGAGGTGAGGCACATGCTGAGTGAGGATGAGGTAAAGGAGATAATTGCTAGCTTCGGGGGTGACAGACGTTACGTGATGCGGATACTACAAGAGATCCAGAGGAGGGTGGGTTATCTACCGAAGGAGAACCTAAAGATGGTGGCTGAACTACTTGATGTCCCCTTAGCTAAGGTCTACGGTGTCGCCACGTTCTTCCATCAATTTAGGTTAAGGCCTCATGGTAGGCATATAGTTCAATTCTGCTTCGGAACAGCATGTTACGTCAAGGGCAATGATAAGCTGTGGGAGTGGTTGAGGAGGAAATTAGGCCTTAAGCCAGGTGAGGATACGACTGCTGACTTAAGGTTTACGTTGCAAAAGGTTAGGTGCTTCGGCTGTTGTTCCATGGCTCCAGTGATAAAGGTGGACGGGGACATCTATGGGAATATGACCAAGGAGAAGCTAGAGGAGGTGCTGAGGAGATATGCTTAGATCCCCTACCACAAGCGAGTATGAAGTGATAGAGCGTTTTTATAGGGCTAAAGATGTCATGTTCGGCGGACATGATTACAGGATTACAGTAGGCGTTAGTACGTGTAGCATGGCTAAGGGAGCGCATCTAGTCCTGAAGAAGGTCGAGGAAGAGGTAGCGCGAAGGGGCATTAACGCTAGGGTAGTTAGGGTGGGATGCAATGGCATGTGCTTCTCTGAGAACATGGTCGAAATAATAGATCACGAGGGCTCCTGGGCCGTATACGCCTATGTGACCCCCGAGAGGGTTTCTAGGATGCTCGATGGCTATTTCTCCGGTAGTAGCAGAGGGGTCTTTGCCTTCAGGGTTAAGGGCGGCTCATTAATGGACGAGGAGAGGGTCCCATATATCTACGAGATACCCTTCTATGGCAAACAGGTTAGGAGGGTCCTAAGATTCATGGGAATCGTGAATCCATTGAGCATAGAAGAGTATGAGGCCCTAGGCGGATATAGTGGATTGAAGAGGGCTTTGAGATTGACACCAGATGAGGTCATAGATATCGTTATCAGGAGTAAGTTAAGAGGCAGAGGGGGTGCCGGCTTCCCAACGGGTCTGAAGTGGAAGCTCGTCAGGGAGGCTAAGGGCGATGTGAAGTATCTCATATGTAATGCTGATGAAGGGGATCCGGGGGCTTTCATGAATAGGCTAACCGCTGAGGGAAATCCACACATAATCATTGAGGGCATGATCATAGCCGCCTATGCTGTCGGTGCTAGTAAAGGGTTTGTCTTTGTTAGAGCTGAGAAGCCCCTCATGGCCGATATGTTAGCTAGGGCGATAGAGCAGGCTAGGGATAAAGGATACCTAGGTAGGGAGATCCTCAGAAGGGATTTCGACTTTGATATAGAGGTGATACTCAGTGCCGGAGCCTTCGTGTGTGGTGAGGAGACGGCGATGATCGCAGCAATAGAAGGGGCGGCTACAGCTAGAGGAGGTAGGTGTTCGCCCACTCCTAGGCCACCTTACCCAGCCGAGAAGGGGTTATTCTATAAACCAACGCTAGTTAATAATGTCGAGACGTATGCACAGGTAGCCTATCTATTCCAAGCAGGATTAGAGGACTTCATCAGCGTAGGCACAGAGAACAGCAAGGGGACCAAGGTTTTCTGTCTGGCAGGCAGTATTCGCTATACGGGAGCTGTAGAGGTCCCGATTGGAATCACGTTAAGGGAGCTCATATTTGAGATAGGAGGCGGTGTTCCGAAAGGTAGACGTTTTAAGGCAGTCCAGATAGGAGGCCCCTCAGGTGGGTGCTTGCCCAAAGCTTACATCGATTACCCACTGGACTACGAACAATTGAAATCGCTAGGCGCCATAATGGGCTCCGGCGGCATCATAGTCATAGATGATAAATCGTGCATAGTTGACGTAGCGAGATACTTCTTAAAGTTTACGGTAACTGAATCATGTGGTCAGTGTACGCCATGTAGAATCGGGCTGAGGCACATGCTCGAGATAATGAATAGGATAACGGAGGGAAAGGGTACCGAGGAGGACCTGATTAGGCTAGAGCGATTAGGCAACGTAATAGCGAAGACATCCCTATGCGGCTTGGGTAAGACGGCCCCAAACCCAGTATTGACAACTCTAAGATATTTCAGGGAGGAGTACGAAGAGCACGTGAAGCAGAGGAAATGCAGGGCTGGCAAGTGCATGAAGCTAAGGGCGAGGTAGCGCTCCTTAAATAAGCTAGCGACCTTTTCACGCCGAGTCATTAACGCCTGTCGGAGAATCCTAAACAGCCATGAACGATCAGAAACGGGACGCTTCATCATCCTTCAGCTTCTCTACCTGTCATCATCCTCCTAGAGCCTTAACGCTCTGTAGGCGATGATAACATGATTTCCTCTTCCCTACCACCAGCGAAGGCCTCTATGTAATCCGTGGCCTTCTTTAGCGCCCTTATGAGGCTTTCGCGGGTAATTCCTGGAGCCCCGTATGCCACTAATAACACGTCCTTAGTTCCCTCATTCACCTTGCTCCTCTCTACATCGCCATGTACGTATACGCAGAGGATGCCATTGACATCTGCGAGCACTAATTCCCTTCCGCTAAGAGTCCTCTTCCTCCTCCCTATTAACTCTACCACCTCCCCCTTCCGTGAGAACCTAACTTCAAGAGGTGGTTGAATTATGGCTAGGTCATATGCGCTTAACGTGATAAGCGTCTCAGCGGATGCGAGATTATAGGCATCAACCACGTTGGATATATGAGGCAGCCTCTTGCCCTGTAAGATCCTCCTCAACAAGGCCTCGGAGGCAGGTCGTTTCTTAGTTGGATCCACACCCATCCTCCAGAAGAAGTTCCTATAAAGCCTGATTAGAGGTATATCCTTTAGCCCCTCTAAGGTGTACTTGCTCGCTAATTCCTCTTCCTTCTTCTTCAGGAAGAGGTCCATCTCATCTGTTCGGGGACCTACACTAACCCCTCTTATCACGCGGCATGCTATCATGAGGTTTGGGTATTTCTCCGCAACTACCTCATTCCATGATATCGAGATCATAAGGTCACCCCCACTGATCTTCTCATGGAATTATTTCTAAACTATTGTTAAATGAGGGATAGGAAAAGACCTCAGAAGGAGCGCACTTATCTATACACTCAAGCACTTCCCTTATAGTATGCTTAGTCACCTGGCATACGGCCCTAAATCCTTCTTCCCCCCAGTAACGCTCCTTATAGGCATAAAGACATCGTCCTCCACAATACCTGAACACCTCACATGATGTACATGGCTCCCCTATACCTACCTTTCCCTTGAGCTCCCCTGGGCTATGGGTGCTTATATGGCCTAGGAGAGCCCATGGCACATCGACCGCTATAGGGCATGCTATAATCCTCCCATCCGTTAGTATAGCGAAGGCATTCTGGCCTGCTCCGCATGGGGGTGCAGGCCCTCCATATTTAGCCCTACGAGCGATGCCTAGGAAGGGAGCTATACCGAGTACCCTCCCCGCTTCTAAACTTTCTTTCCATAGGTGAATAAGCCTTGATATGCCCGGCATATAGGATCTCCGTGCCCAAGAACGGAAATCCCAAGGCGGACTCCATACGACGTCCAGTTGCCAGTGCACATGATCGAAGATGTCCAGGGATAATAAGTGAAGTACATCTCGAAATACATCGCTCCGACTGGATATAGTCATACGGGCTATCAAGTCTCCCTTAAAGCCTATCTTACGAAGGAAATGGGCAGCTTCAAGGACCTTTCTATAGACCCCTCTTCCTCTATAATAATCCGTAATCGCTTCTCTCCCGTCTATGGAGAGGAGGACCGTATCCATCTTCCTCCAGTACTCTGCCTTTAGACGTTTGAAGAGCAGGCCGTTCGTCTGAATGACGAACCGCTTAGCTGGGACATGATCCATGACTTGGGCTATGTACTGGGCATTCAGGAGTGGCTCCCCTCCATAAAAGGCTATGGTAGCATCATCATCCTCAGCTATGAAGTCGATCAAATCCCTTAGTGGATATAGGATTCTCCACGGTACTAAGTCCTGTGGAAAACTCCCTCCGCAATATCTGCACTTCAGGTTACACTGGCCCGTCGTGAATACGAAATATAACATCAGAAAGAGGATTAGAAGGAATGACAACGATAAAGATTTCGCGAGTCACCATGGGGGCAGAAACGTTAGACTATAGCTTTTCATGACCATGGATGCAGTTAGAGGATTCGATTCCGATGAGGGTTGAGGAGATGAATCTTGGATGTGTCTCCATGTCGCTGAGGCTAGTTAGGAAATGGATGACTGGCTGGCGTAGGAGGCATGGAGATGAAACTCGGGTAATGAATATCTACGTAAGACTATGAACGCTTACGTAGATAGGAACCCTAGATAGCATCCCATTTCATATAGCCTAGCTTATAGATAAACGGGCCTTGGATCACAGAGCTAAATAGTTCCTCGGTAACTTCCTCTCCTAAAACTAATCTGGCTATCCTTAGCACGTTTTCTAAGGTCGGATCCCTCCTAACCCTCCTCACGACCGACTTTAGCTCTGGGTGTTCATAGACGAGCATTCTAGCTAGCTCCGCGAAAACCTTTCTCCCCTCAGAATTCAGTATATCGTTATAGAAGTACTCTCTATAACCCAAGATCAGTTTTTTGAGGAGAGACTTCACGTCGGGGCCGAAGGTAAGGCGGGTCATATCTCATCCGCTTTCATAAGCTCTATGTCTCAATGGCCTATTAGCTTTAAGGGATATCGGATATTGTTCGGGGCTTCCCCTTGCTCCTACAATATCTCCTTAATTTATTATGGCCTTGGGATTCGATCTTTGGTAAAGAAAAGAGAAGTGTTATTAAAAATGCTACTCTTTAATGCCCTTTCGGAAGAAGGCTCCACATTGCTGACATTTGAAGAGACCGACCTTAACCGGTTTCCTACCCCTTGGCGCTAACTCCCATGACTTCACAAGTTCTACATTCTCAGATCCACACTTGGGACACTTGACCACTTATACCACCAATAATCTCGCATAACGAACTCATTTATATTGCTTTCGTTCGTGAATGACATTTGTACATACCCCAGAAAGGGGAGAACGCACACCACCGATGATATACCTTAATCCTCATGCATCGACTTATTACGTTGAGCTATACCGCGTTTTGCTCGATACCTCATGAAGGAAGATGGGGGTTCAGGGGGCCCTCGTTAGTTCAATGTGTTTAAAAGCTCATTATCGTGAAGTAGTATAAGGGATTAGGCTATGGACAAAGCCAGGATAGGCATAATAGGCTTCGGGTCCATAGGAAAGGTCCATATAGAGAACTTCATGAAGATAAAGGAAGCCGAGGTCGTGGCTGTATGTGACATAGATGAAAGGGAGCTAGAATACGCTAAGAGTAAGTACGGGATCGATCGACTATACAAGGACTACCATGATCTCCTATCTAGGGAAGACATAGATGCCGTCCTAGTATGTCTGCCGAATAGGCTACACTCCGTGGTTACCATAGAGGCGCTGAAGTCTGGTAAGCACGTCCTATGTGAGAAGCCCCCGGCTATAACGGCTAGGGAAGTTAAGGAGATGTTCGATACGAGCAAGAGGTGTGACAAAAAGCTACTGATAGGCTTAACGATGAGGTTTAGGAACCAGACTCAAGTCCTGAAGAGCTATCTGAGCTCCGGTGCCCTGGGGGACATCTATTACGCCAAGTGTGGATATTTGAGGAGGAGCGGAATCCCTGGGATGGGGAGCTGGTTCACCACTAAATCAGAAGCCGGAGCTGGCCCTCTTTATGACATAGGGGTGCACGTACTAGACCTAACGCTATGGCTAATGGGTGACTTCAGGGCGGATACGGTAATGGCATCCACCTATGCTAAGTTCGGCCCTCGTGGCAAGGGGATGGGAGGATGGGGTAAGCCCGTCCCTGGAGGTCCTTTTGACGTAGAAGACCTGGGCGTAGCCCTCATAAAGATGCGTAGTGGCGCCACAGTATTCCTTGAGGCTAGCTGGGCGGCTCATGTAGGGGAATCGGGCATTTACTCCCTGATCCTAGGCGATAAAGGCGGGGTCGACTACACCTCCATGACCATACATACTGAGGAGAACGGGGTACTAGTCGATAAAAGACTTCATTACACAAAGAATAACCCCTACTTAACCGAGGCACAGCACTTCGTAGAATGCATACTTAAGGATAAGGAACCCATCACGAAGCCTGGGGAAATGATCTGGCTTCAGGCGATCCTAGAGGCTACATTAAAGTCGGCCGAGAAGGGACATGAGGTTAAAGTCGAGCAATTGATCTGAACCTCTTCCGATTTATGGTAAGTCCGCGGTGGTTTTTTGACTTCCCCGATAAGCGTTGGGAATAGGATACGCTCGCTTAAAGGCGTGGTGTTCGACCTAGATGGCACACTTACCTTAGTTAAGTTTAAATATAATTCACCCTTGCATTCTACATATGTAAACCGGTTAAAGGAAGGTCTTGTAAGACTATATGGCATACCACGGGATATAATACGGGAATCGCGCTTCCTAAGCGAGATACGGGAAAAAGCGGTATGTTATCTCGAGGCATTAGGTGCTCCGGAGGCTCATCTGAGGAGGATGTTATCGTTTGTGGATTCCCTGATAGATGAGTACAGCTCGAGGGAGCTCTCCTCGGTGAGGCTGGATCCGGAGGCAATCCACGTCCTCAATGCGCTAAGATCCATGGCCTTAAAGATAGGCCTATGTACTTTTAGTAGCAGACAGGTGGCCCTCAGGTTCTTAAGGAGATTCAACATAATAGATTTCTTCGACGCTATAGTCACGCGCACGGATGTACTTCACGCGAAGCCTAATCCACTTCAGCTCTTGACGACGATAGAGTCATTAGGCCTCAAGCCATCTAACGTCATGCTGGTATCCGATTCCCTCATGGATGTGGCCATTGGGAAATCGCTAGGGTTAGCGTGTTCCGTCCTGATAACACGTGAATCCACGATACCTTATCCTGTAATGTGCAAACCGGACATCGTGATAGATAGGTTAGGGATCCTAGTAGACCTGATTAGAGGGGCTAGGGATGGGACGCCTTAGGGTAATCTTGGCTTCCTCCTCTAAAAGACGCCTTGAGCTCCTCGAGTCCATAGGCCTTAAGCCGATAGTCATACCTCCCAAGTATAGGGAAGTGAGGAGCGAAACTCCCTGGGAGTTATGCATGCTCAATGCCTTTGGGAAGGCCATGGAGGTAGCTGGTATGGCTCCTTATGACGCCTTAGTCATAGGTGCTGATACCCTGCTATACCATAGGGAACGCGTCATAGGTAAGCCCAGGGACATGAGAGAAGCTGAGCATATCTTGAGCATGTTAAGTGGAAATGAGCATTATGTATACACAGGCTTGTGCGTCGTACGAACGGATACATGGGAGATAGCGCAAGGCTATGAGGTGACGAAGGTATTCTTTAAGGAGCTTTCACCCATGGAGGTTAAGAAGTACTTAGCCATAGAGGATCCCCTTGATAAAGCCGGTGGATACGCCGCCCAGGGTTTAGCTTCCCTCTTAATCACCAGGATAGAGGGGGACTTCTTTAACGTTGTCGGATTACCTTTACACTTGCTCTATCTGCTCCTTAAGGTCATCGGGATCGATGTTTTTGATATGATTAAGTCGAAGAACAAGCGAAGCTTGGATGGCAGTCAAGATATATAGTCTTGTACGCGTCTACTTACCGCTGGGAGAGGGTAATGGGGTTAGCCACCGGATTTAGGGCATGGCTTATAACCGTGGGTAACGAGATCTTGATAGGGAGGGTCGTTAATACAAACCTTGCCTGGTTGGGCAGAAAGTTGACCTTATTAGGTTATGACGTGCATAGAGGGCTTATAGTGCCAGACGAAATAGACGATATAGCCTGGGCGTTTAAGACAGCGTTGAGCTCGGATGCTAAGGTCATAATATCGACAGGAGGCCTAGGCCCCACCTTTGATGATAAGACGCTAGAGGGGCTGGCATGTGCGTTAGGCGTGAATCTTGAGCTGAACGAAGAGGCCTTAGAGATGATCAGGGAGAAGTATGAGGGTAGAGGGCTTAAGCTTACGGAGCATAGAGTGAAAATGGCTAAGCTACCTCGGGGAGCTAGGCCCATACCAAATCCAGCTGGAACAGCACCTGGTGTGCATATAGAGCTACGAGGGAAACACGTATTCGTCCTTCCAGGAGTGCCTAAGGAGATGAAAGCCATCTTCGAAACTCATTTAGAGCCGCTCCTGAAGCGAATAGGTCCCGCCGTCTACTTCGCTGAGAGATTCCTAATTTCAAAGGGCATCCCGGAATCAAGCGCCGCTCCTCTGATAGAGGAGGCCATGAAATTAGGGAGGGCCGTCTACATAAAGAGCCATCCGAAGTTCTCAGAGCTTGAAGGGCCTGTCCTCGAATTTCACGTAACAGCTTCAGCTCGAAGTAGGGAAGAGGCCGAAAGGGATGTGGAAAGGGTGACCTCCAAGCTAAGGGAATTACTAAGCAGGCATGGAGGTAGAGTCTATGAGGTCGGAAGTGATGAATTCTAGGACCCTACTTCCTTTAGGAGAGCATTAGGCTTGGATACGTCACTAATGGGTTAAGGGAAATAGTAAAATCCATCTTAGTGGCTTTCTCTTATGATGAGGGCCATCGCTCTAACGCTATTAACGTTGCTCCTGCCCTCCGCTATAGCCGGGGCTTTTTACGTACCTCCTGGTACAGGGGGGTCTACACATAGACATTTAGGCGTTCATTTGACCTATTCTTATCTCCTAGGGGTCGTACACCTGGGGATATGGGAAGGTTATCTTGACGTTGTAGCGAAGGCGAGATTGAGCATCCTATACGATGGAGGCGAGGTAACAGTATTTGAGAATGTTAAGACATCCGGTCTGGCTTCAGGAGAAGAGGCCTGGGATCACGTGTTCCCGAACGTCGGTGGAAGTACCTTCAGGTTAAGAGGCCTTAGCCAATGCTTGATGAGCTATGGTGACTTGCCCATAGCAAATGCAACCGCGAAGGGCGTCTTTAATGAATCCGCATATCTTCGCGCGGAGGCACATATGTACGTGCTCGAGGAGGAGGCATACCTGCTATACGGGTACGCCGAGGCTAGCGCTGACGACACGACGATCTGGGCATTACCCCCTTCATGGGAACTAAGGGAACTGGCAACGGATTTGAGGAGAAGTTTAAGCTCGGAGGTCAAGGGAATCGCCGTATCCAACATGAGTATAGAGCTGATATACGCCTATAGCAATATATCGCTAGTAGACCTCATTTATGAATACACAAGGATCCTCCAAGTCGAGATAGTAGATGGGGAAGGCAATCTACTGCCAGCTCGAATCACGCTCTATAATGCGTCGGATTTAGATGGGGATCTTCACCCCGAGTCAAATGTGATCCTCAATAACGAAGAACCTTATGCCGAGTACGTATGGCCTATTGGCGCTAGAAGGCTTCCTAGAGCCCCACAGGGCATAGGCGAATACGTCGTTGAAGCAGAGAGCGAGATAACCATATCGGATAAGACGTACGTGTTCGATCATTGGGAGTGCCAAGGTGGAGTTCAAGTAGCAAACTCCAGTTCACCTAGGACGAACGCGACGGTAAGTGATGACGGTATATTGAGAGCTGTATACAGATACGTAGTCCCACCCCCGAGACCTGGGGAGCTCCTAGTCATAGTATACGACTTAGTGACCAGCAAGCTATGGACCGCTGAGATAATGATAAATGGTTCAAGTTACGTAATCCACGGAAACACTACGGTATCGTGTAGCATAGGTAAGGGCTTCCCCGTGGAATTCGTAAGTGCGCCCAACAGGACGTTCGCTGCTTGGTCCTCCAATGATCTAGTTCTCCTTACTAATCCCCTAGCCTCTACGACATCGGCAGTCCTCTTATCGAGCGCCCGTAACGGGGTATTGATACTGACATTACGGAACATGATGTATGAGCTCCTCGTGGACTCACGTCCTCCTTCAAATGTGGGTATAGAGGTGGAGGAAGACAGCGGAAGCGAGGTGTACTACACTCCCTTTAGGATTAGAAGGAAGAGCCCATTTGAGGTGACTTTGAAGATACCAACTAAGGTTAAACGAGATAAGCGTACCCTAAAGCTCAAATATTGTCTCCTAAGCGACGATAGGGGACGCATTTTAGCTAACTGGAGCGCTGATGAACTGCCCAGGAAGAAAAATAAGGTGATAGTCGAGCTCACCATCGATGGTAGCTATAACCTGACGGCTTTCTATGGCCTGAAAGGTAAGAAGGGCCTCCTCATCGAGATAGAGGATGTGAGCCTAGTCCCTTGCTACTGTGATAACTCCTCCTCCGTGATCCTTGATAACACATACTTGGCTCCCATGGAGTACATGTGCTTTAAAGTCCTGGTCGCCTCACAGCTCAAGAGGACTACCGAACCCGGTATACGTCCGGCCAACCTGACTGTTGAGGTGCTTACGCCCACCTTTGCCCGGATAGTCTCAGGCTATACTGGAACGCTGACTAAGGAGGTGGGACGGGAGGGCAATGGCATAGTACTAGGCACGATAGGCCTTTGGGCCATAAATGGTGATGCCCTCGGAGGAGATGTCTACGTGGGTAAGGTCACATATAGTTATTCCTGGGATGAAGGAGGGGGCAGTGGTTCTACGTACGTGACCATATCCTCGATGAAGCCGAACCTCCTATGGCTTCCCATATCGCCCGACTCCTATGCATTAGCGGTATATTATACATGGGCGGACGACACACCTGTCATCGGGAGGCCTTATATTTCAGGCTGGCTCACGACCCCCTATGGGGACATAACGCTTAAGGGGGACCTAATAGCTGGCCTTCGTGCCTTCACCAACGTAACCCTTCCCCCAGATTTCCGATACCCCTGGAATACCTCTGTAGCCTTCAGTGTAATAAGCCATAGGGACCTAGCAGGTGTAGCTTTAAGCGATTTTATACCTTTCCATACAGGGTTCCCCTGGATCAGTAGCTTGAGCTTCGAGAAGCACATGTTAGGCGTTATAATAGAGGAGAGAAATGATAGCCTCTTTAATTTGAGCCTTGTGGATCTCTCAGAGCTCAAGAGGGTGAAAGGTATCATAGCTCTAATAATCAAGGATCTCGATGAGGGTACGGAGACCTATAGGTTACTTCCGACTAACGACGAGGGTTGGCTCGTTATAGAGCGGAGTGAACTTCAGCTACCTCGGAGATACGAGGTATGGGCTATAGGCCTTGCAACGGGATATAATGTAATCTACGAAAGCGGCGAGTACGCTAAGATACTCATCGAGCGGAGCGGTTAGCAACCGCAACGAGCCTAGGTGAATGATTTAATTAACTAATCCCCGATCGCTTGGAGTGGTTCAAGTGACGACGCGTCACATGAATTTAACATAAGACATTTATCACCATACGGAGTAGAACGTTGATGAATGGAAAGTCTTATTACGACTAATGGTCGTAGACATAAGCTGACCTCCTCTCAAGGGGGTGCCTGCCATGGAACCGCGCATGTTTTGCCCATTACACATAGGTAATATGCTTAGGACTAATGGACATAAGATATATGGGTTCTCGATCCTGGTATCGGAGGAGGAAGCCGAGACGTTATATGAGGTCGTAAGGGTGTTCAAGAAGTATGGCGTGAAGCTCATCCAGATCATGGGTTCTACGCCTCTCTTAGTCAAAAAGGGCTATTTGACCTACGTCGTCGGGGACTTCACGGACTCTGAAATAGAGCCACAGACCTTAGCTGAAGAGATAAGGAGACTTAGTTCCATCGAGGATGTATGTATTATAGCTCCTATAGACGATCTCCTAGTCAATACGATTCATTTTCCCCTATTCGTGGGGGACAGTAGGGCTATGATAGTTAATGAGCCGTTTATGAGGGCCATTATAAGGAGGCCTAGAGAGCGCTTTGGCTCAGGGGTTGAGGCATATCAGTACTATGAAGGAAAGTTCATAGGCGAATCGGTTTACGATGCCCTAAGCCTCTTCATCAAGGGACGGGAGAAACTCATCGAAGGATTAAGAGCCTACTTGATATCCATAGGCTTAGCGGTCATAGAACTAATCGAGTTAAACCCGGATAAACCGCTAATCATCATCAGGGCTTACGATAGCTTTGAGTGTGAGCTAGGCAAGGGATCGGATAGGCCGTATAGTCATATACTTAGAGGCATCTTAGCTGGCTTCCTAGGGAGGGTGCTAAATGAGAACTTAATAGCGCGCGAGGTCAGGTGTATAGCTAAGGGTGATGAGTACTGCGAATATGAGATAACACGTGAGGAAGAAGAGGAAGAAGACTAGGTTTCTCGTAAACGTATAAAGGCTGAGCGAGATAATTCCCTTAGGTGTTCATCTTGGCTTATGAGTTACTAGGGACGGTGATGGAAGTCGAGCGAGAGGGAAACGTCATTAACATTACATGCGAGAACGCCCCATTGCGCCTTTATATCCTGGGCTCACGCTTAGTGAGAGTCAGGTTAGCGCCATTTGGGTTCTCCGTAGATCATTCATGGGCTGTCGTGAAGGAGGATTGGCCTGAGACAAATTTCTCCATAGAGGAGGACGAGGAGACGCTTGAGATACATACTCGTGAACTCAAAGTTATGGTTCGAAAAAAGCCGTGCAGGATAGCCTTCTATGATAGGAATGGCAGGCTGATAAACAGCGATTACGAGCCCTTGGGCATGGGGTGGAATGTGAACTGCGTCAAGTGCTGGAAGCGGATGCCACGTGACGAACATTACTACGGCTTTGGCGAGAAAGCACTTCCACTTGATAGGAGACGGCGTCGGATGGAGATGTGGAACACCGATGCTTACGGTTATAGGACGGGTACCGATCCCCTATACGTGAGTGTGCCCTTCTTCATAGCCATCAGAAAGGGGATCGCTTATGGCATCTTCTTCGATAACACCTATAGATCCATATTTGACATGGGCTCCTCCTCTGAGGATTACTATAGCTTCGAAGCTGAGGGAGGTGAGCTTAATTACTACTTCATATACGGGCCAAGCATTAAGGACGTGATCGATAAGTATACGGAACTGACCGGTCGTCCCTTTCTCCCTCCCCTCTGGGCCTTAGGTCATCAGCAATGCAGATATAGTTATTACCCAGCTGAAAACGTCTTAAAGCTTGCTAAGCGATATAGGGAAAGAGACATCCCTTGTGACGTCATATACCTAGACATAGATTATATGGACTCCTACAAAATCTTCACATGGAGCAACGTAAGGTTTCCGGATCCCAGAAAACTCACTGATGAGTTAGGGAGGATGGGTTTTAAGTTAGTGACGATAATAGACCCAGGAGTGAAAGCTGAGAGCGGCTATAAGCCATTTATCGAGGGAGTTAAAGGGGGCTACTTCTGCAGGAGACCTAATGGGGAGATCTTCTTCGGTAGGCTATGGCCTGGTACATGCGCGTTTCCTGATTTCGCAAGGGAGGATGTTCGGGATTGGTGGGCCTCCCTTCATGAGATACTCTTCAGGGAGGGGGTCAGTGGTATATGGAATGATATGAATGAACCAGCGTTGCTTGGGGAGCAGAGGACCATTGAGCGAGACGTCATACATATTGAGGATGGGAAAGAGGTAGCACATGCCAAGATACACAACGTCTATGCCCTCTTAGAGGCGATGGGTACCTTCAAGGCATTCCGAAAGTTCAGGAAGAACATGAGGCACTTCATACTCTCCAGGTCCGGGTATGCGGGGATACAGCGGTATGCAGCCGTATGGACGGGGGATAACACGTCTAATTGGGAGCACCTCTGGCTACAGATACCCATGTTGTTAGGCATGGGCCTCTCGGGCATGCCCTTCATCGGGGCTGATGTAGGCGGCTTCATAGGCTCTCCGACTCCTGAGCTATTGGTCAGATGGTACCAACTAGCGGCCTTCATACCCCTCTGCAGGAATCATACCTCAAGGGGTACTTTTGATCAAGAGCCTTGGGTTTATGGCGAATACTACGAGAGCATCATCAGGAGATACTTGAAGCTCCGTTATAGGCTCCTGCCTTACCTCTATGTCCTCTTCAAGGAGGCATCGGAGAAGGGATATCCCATCATGAGGCCGCTTCTCTTTGAGTACCAGGACGATCCTAACACGTATACTATCGATGACGAGTTTCTAATCGGAGAGAACCTATTGATAGCGCCCGTTCTTAAAGAGGGATGTGATAAGCGACTGGTCTATTTACCTAAGGGTACTTGGGTGGATTACTGGACGCATAAGGTATACGAGGGACCTACGTACGTCAGCATAGAGGCGCCATTAGATAAGATGCCTATCTTCGTGAAAAACGGTTCGATAATACCCATGCAGCCCGAGATGAACTACGTAGGGGAAAGGGATCCGGATCCGCTGACCTTAGACATCTACTTGCTGAGCGGTGAGGCCTCGTTTACGCTCTATGAGGATGATGGCGTAACCCTCGATTACGTTAAAGGCATATACTACGAAAGAGAGTTCCGTTGTAGGAGGACAGAGGATGTCATAGAGTTAGAGGCCAGCGAAGCAAGGGGTAAGTACGTTCCCTCACGCAAGAGTTTAGTGTTCAAGGTGAACCTAGTAAGCTCTAAGCCTAAGAGCGTCCTGTTGAATAATAAGATACTGAAGGCAGTATCTTCCTTAGGAGATCTCAAGGAAGGTTGGCATTACGATCCTAATAGGAACATCCTTCACGTGGCTGTCCCGGAGAAGAAGAGGGGCTTCCTAGTTAGGATAAAGCTTCATTAAAACCCCCTTAAGGGTCCGGAGGACATATAAGGTAAAGTATCGGCTTTACGTATAAGTAGGATATACATTGCCTACTACAAGGCGTTTGGGTCATGATCTAACGCGAAGTGCTTCTGTTGTCATCCTCTTGTCTGTCCGGACTGAGACTTGTCATTCCCCTGAAGTAGATCAAAGCCTCCCGCTACATTTATAAAGGTACTCTTTCATTATTGCGTAGGCGGTGTATCACGTTGGCCGGGAAGCCGACCTTAGATTTAAATCCTGTGGTTTATGACATCACGGGGGAGTCGGCCTTCACTTATTTAGCTAGAGCTAAGGCCCTAGCTGAACAGGGGATGGACATCGTAAGTTTTGGCATAGGGCAGCCCGATCTTCCTACACCTAAGCACATAAGGGAGGCCGCTAAAAGAGCTTTAGACGAGGGGTTCACTGGATACACTGAGGCCGCGGGGATAAGGCCCCTTAGAGAGGCCATAGCTGATTATCTTAACACGAGATATGAAACCGACGTAAAAGTAGACGAAATCGTAGTAGCGACAGGTGCTAAGACCGCTATATTCATGGGTATGGCGGCGTTCATCAGGCCAGGAGATGAAGTCATAATCCCAGAGCCAAGCTATCCACTATACGCCCAGGTGACCAAGCTCTTCGGTGGTAGGCCTGTTTACGTGCCGTTAAGCTGGCATGGAGGACAAGAAGGTTTCATGCTTGACCTAGAACTGATCGAGGCTAACATAACCGAGAAGACCAGAATGATAGTACTAAATAACCCCCATAATCCGACAGGGGCCGTCTTCACGTCAGGTGAAGTAGAGGAATTGCTCTCCTTGGCTAGGAACAAGGGATTGGTCATATTAGCCGATGAGGTATACGATAATTTCGTATATGACGGTATTAGCTTCCACAGCGTCCTAAGCGCCTCTGATTGGCGCGATTATGTCGTCTATATTAATGGCTTTTCGAAGACCTTCGCCATGACTGGATGGAGGCTAGGCTACATAGTGGTTAGAAGCGAGATAATAGATCGCATACTGGACCTCGCGACTAACATTTATAGTTGTGCCACCAGCTTCGCCCAAAAGGCTGCCATAGAGGGACTCAGGGGGCCATGGGAGCCGGTAAAGGAGATGGTCAGCCTTTTCGAGAAGAGACGGGATCTATTATATGAGCTACTTAGTGAAGTCCCCGGCTTCGATGTGTGGCGTAGTCCGGGCGCGTTCTATATGTTCCCAAATGTAGAGGAGGCCATAGAAGCCACCAAGATGAAGAACTCGAAGGAGCTAGCGGATACTTTACTTGAGCGATATGGGGTCGTGGTACTCCCTGGAACTGCTTTCCCCGATAAGGCTGGGGAGGGCTTTTTAAGGTTCAGTTTCTCCGTGGACTTCGCCGATATAAGAAAGGGAGTGGCTCGCATTAAGAAGGCGATCGAGGAGCTCTCGAGGGCATAGCCCAACTGATGATATAACTTAATTATGAATTTTTTAAATCTTAAATAGGGATCTTATTGAGGGCACGATTTATTACCTTTAGGAAACCCCATGAGATCGATATAGAGGAGGTGGAACTACCCGAACCAAATCCCAATCAAATACTCGTCAAGACTAACGTAACGCTCATAAGCGCAGGAACTGAGCTTACTGCCTTAACGGGCGCATTTCCATCTGGCTCTGCATGGTCGAGGTACGTTAAGTACCCATTTCGTCCGGGCTATTCGAACGTAGGCGTCGTGGTCAAAACGGGCAGTTCGGTAAGGGGCTTCAAGGAAGGAGATAGAGTAGCTACGATGGCCCCCCATTCCGACTACGCGATCGTTGATGCTGAAAACGCGATGAAAATACCTGAAGGCATTTCAGATGAGGAAGCGACGTTCCACACCTTAGCCTCGGGCGTCATGAACAGCGTTAGACTCGCTCGGGTCTCCTTAGGCGAGAGTGTGGTCGTAATAGGAGTCGGGCTACTCGGGCAGCTAGCAGTTCAGTTCTGCAGGCTCTCCGGCGCTTATCCCGTGATAGCAGTAGATCTCTCGGCTAAGAGACTTGGATTAGCCGAGATTTCGGGTGCTACGACGACGATACAGCCCCAGGAGGAGGATGTATTTAAGAAGGTATCATCTCTAACAAAGGGGCGCATGGCGGACGTTGTCTTCGAGGTCACGGGGAATCCGGACGTGATACCATGGGCGATACGCCTTCTACGTAGGCAGGGAAGGCTCATAATCCTAAGCTCCCCCAGGGGCCCTACTAAGCTGGACTTCCATGACGAGGTAAACGCCCCTAGTAGGATGATAATAGGGACGCACTTCAGTAGCCAGCCAGTTTATGAGACCCCTCACTATCCTTGGACGCGACTCAGAAATACTGAGCTATTCTTCGATCTATTAAGCGCTGGTCTCTTAAAGGTCAGACACCTCATAACGCACATAATCCCCTGGCATAAAGCAAGGGAGGCATATGAGCTCCTCATGAGGAGCAAGGATGAGGCCTTAGGAGTCCTCCTCGATTTTAGACATTAAGACTCCTCGAAAGCCCTTGACCGGATGCAAATCCAAGAAGGGATGAGGGAGAAGCCCGTGCTCAAAAATAACCTCAGGTAGTCAGGAAGGACATTCGAATTAAAGCACGGACAATCACTAAATGCTTCATTAGGAGGGTTATGGCCAGATGGACTATGAACTGAACGCTAAGTGACGCATATGCGTCGCTTAAATGCCCGATGATATTAATGAGGGAACAGTGCTAGACACGTTCCCCTAATAGCCTCATAAACCTCTCGACATTAATGTCTAAGCATACATCTACGTTACCATGGGCATCCCTCCTTAGAACGGTCCTCCCTATTTCCCTTCCCTTAGTGACCACCTCCACGTAGCCCACCTTATGATCCCCCACTATCTCCCTATCAAGGGCTATGGCTACGGCTAAAGGATCATGCAGATGACACATACCACCCATTCTCTCAAGTCCCTTCTTAACATGATAACGCACGTACTCATCATATGGCCTGTTACCGTCAAAGAATTTATCCAGATCCTCTAAGGTAAGAGTGGTCTTCCTGGTAACGTCAAGCGGAATCAGGATTATCCTCCTTCCTAGGCTAAAGAGGATCTTAGCCGCTAATGGATCCTTATATACGTTGAACTCAGCATAGGGGGTTACATTGCCCTTAACCGTTATAGCACCTCCCATGACGAAGACTGAATCCCATCGCTTCGCGATCTCAGGCTTCCTCCTTAAGGCCATGGCTATATTAGTCAGAGGGCCAAGAGCTATTATCGTTAGATCGGATAACTCCTCGCTAGTGTTTATTATGAAATCCACGGCATCGTTGGTCTCCTTAGAGCGATCCATCGGCCCTTCACTACCCCTCAAGACGTTTACTTTCTTACCGAGGATTAGGGCAAGCCTTTTAACATTATTAAACGCATCATCGACGTTTACGTTACCATGACATGTAGTAATACCCACTATGTCCATCTCAGTCGAATTCAAAGCGAGAATTATCGCTATCCCATCATCGAATACTGCGCCTGGAGTCCCAAGTCCCACGTCGGTATCCAGTATGACCCGCATACGACCTCCGGATTATGCCTTAGTTCGATCCTCATATATGCTAATGTTTATCTTAATTCGGTTTACGAAAAACAGAATAAATTTCGTATTACAAATAACAGAAAGCAATTCCCCATCCTCCATGAGATGTAGGTTCGCGATCCTTGAAATCCAAGGTTTTACTCGGAGATGTGATGTCAAATTTAGTTCATTACCCTAGATAATGCTTTGCGTGAAATTTCCCTTTCACGCAATCAACCTTCAATAGAGGCATGGACGTAGAGGGTATTGCTGTTTTACAGGACTACGATTAAGTATACTATGTTCTGCCATACTGACGAACATCCTCGCTTTCCGTTAATCGCTAAGCGAAAAATAATCTCCAGATAATGAGATAAGCTGCGTGCTTCGCTTTCCGCTAAGAATAGAGCAGAAAATGGAGATGCTTTAGTTCCTTCGTTTCTCCCTCCTCATGAATACCTCCGGTAAGACGAACCAGCCTCCACTAGCTAGGATAGCGCATAGTATCCAATCATATAGCGTGAGCGTTGTGGTCTCGAAGATCATCTGTAAGGGAGGTAAGTATACTAAGGCTACAGTAAGTAGAAGGCCTATGAGATCAGCTAGCAATAACACCTTATTAGTCAGGAACCCCACCTTAAATATGGAATGCCTCTCGGACCTGCAATTGAAGACTATGAAGAGCTCAAAGAACACGGCCTGGACGAAAGCCAAAGTTCTCGCCTCCGTCACACTGTCCTTGAGTAAGCTTAAGCCCAGGAGGAACGCAGCCATAGTTCCTATATACTGGAATAGGGCTGCAACAGCCACGAAGAGCTCCATGCCATGTAGTATGCCTTCCTCTGGCCGCCTAGGTGGTCTCTCCATGATGTCAGGATCCGGCGGATCGACGCTGAGGGCTAAGGCTGGAGCTCCGTCTGTTATCAGGTTAATCCATAATATCTGAAGGGGAAGCAACGGCAGCTCCATCCCTGTGAAGACGCTGGTAGCTATCACTGCTATCTCGTCGAAGTTACACGAGAGGAGGAACCTCAGGAACTTCCTTATGTTATCATATATCTCCCTCCCGGCCTTAACTGCAGCTACGATGGTGGCGAAGTTGTCATCAGCGAGTATCATGTCGGCGGCCTCTTTAGCGACATCAGTGCCCTTAATGCCCATGGCGACTCCTATATCAGCCATTTTTAAGGCTGGGGCATCGTTCACCCCATCTCCCGTCATAGCAACTACGTGACCTTTCTTCTTCAAGGCCTTAACTATCCTGACTTTATGTTGAGGCGATACCCTAGCGAATATGACCACGTCCTCTATTATCCTCTCTAATTCCTCATCGCTCATCCTGTCGAGCTCAACGCCCGTTATTACCAGTGGATCTTCACTGTCAATAAGGCCTATCTCACGGGCAACGGCTATGGCTGTTAGCTTATGGTCTCCAGTTATCATGATGACCTTTATGCCCGCCTTCCTGCATAGATCTATCGCTTCCTTAACTTCCTCACGAGGTGGATCTATCATGCCTACGAGGCCCATAAAGGTTAAATCATTCTCGACTTCCTCGGGATCCCATTCTTCCTGTGCTCTCGGCAGTTCCCTATAGGCTAGGGCTAATACACGCAGAGCGTTAAGCGCCATATCTTGGACGGTGTTCAGTATGTGCTTTACTTCCTTTTCGTCTATCTTCCGTACGTGCCCATTTTCACGGATATATCTGCACCTCGATAATATGACCTCAGGTGCGCCTTTTACGAAGGCCAATATCCTTCCATCGGGCCCCTTATGGATCGTAGACATGCGTTTCCTGCCTGACTCGAACGGTATTTCAGAGATAATCGGGTATCTCTTGAGCTCCTCCTCTCTCCTGAGGCCAGCCTTCATGGCTAACACGAGGAGGGCTCCTTCCGTTGGATCTCCCGTTATCTCCCATTTGTCATCAACTTGTATGAGCTCCGCATGATTACAGAGCAGTCCTATCCTGAGGAGGAGGAGTAGATCCTCGTTCCCACGCACTTCTACCCTATCTCCATTGAGGAGGAAATCGCCTTTAGGTTCGTAGCCACTACCCGTAACGTCTATTATCTTTCCATTCAGGTACACCTTACGAACAGTCATCTCGTTCTTAGTCATCGTCCCCGTTTTATCGGAGCAGATCACCGTGGTACATCCCAACGTCTCAACAGATGAGAGTCGTCTCACTATGGAATTCCTGCGCGCCATATCCCTCACACCAAGCGCTAATGTCACGGTCACTATCGCTGGTAGTCCTTCGGGCACGGCTGAGACGGCTAAGCTAACGGCAGTCATGAACATGATAATAGGGGAAAGCCCCCTTACTAAGCCCAATATGAAGGTAAGGAGGCAAAGGAAGACTATCACGAGTCCTATCTGCTTCCCGAACCTATCTAACCTGCGCATAAGCGGCGTCTTCTCCTCTTCTATGGTTTGAATCATCTCAGCTATTTGGCCCATCTCAGTATTCATGCCCGTAGCTACAACTATAGCCTCACCTAAGCCACGCGTGACTAGGGTTCCCATATAGACCATGTTCTTTCTCTCAGATATGGGGGTATCCTCGGCGACTACAACATGGGCATCTTTGGCAACCGGAAGGGACTCCCCCGTAAGCATGGACTCGTTGACCTCCAAGCTGTGAGCTTTGAGAAGACGGGCATCAGCCGGCACCCTATCGCCTGCCTCAAGGATTATCACGTCCCCTGGTACCACCTCTCTAGCCGGTATTATCATTTCCCTTCCATCCCTCCTCACCCTAGCCTTGGGCATTGTTAGCTTCTTAAGCGCCTCCAGGGCACGTTCAGCTCTGTACTCCTGGACGAAGCCCAGAATAGAGTTCATCACGATTATGAACAGTATCGCTAGAGAGTCCACGAGCTCGCCTATGACTAAGGAGATGAGCGCAGCCACTATCAGGAGGCCCACTAGGAAGCTCTTGAACTGATTGATGAATATCTTCAGTGGCGTAATGCGTTCACGTGCGACTAACTCGTTAGGCCCTACCTCCGCTAAACGTCGCTTAGCCTCCTCTGTGCTGAGACCCGCTCCACTAGTTTTAAGGGTCGAAAGTACTTCTTCCAAGGTAAGAGAATGCCATGCATGCCTCTTCATGCCTCTACCACCATGGAACTCGATTCATTAGCTAATCCTGAGATGAGACCCTTATTTATCTTCCCATAATCCCTTTGATCGGTCTATCAAGTATAAGGGATGTCATAAAGTTTACTTTTTACCTTACATTTAATCAAATGATTACAGGATAGTGCTAGATGTCACGCCTTAGTGACTAAAGTAGTTCCGCCTTCTTCAAAGCCTCCCTTACCCTTTCCTTTTCCTCATCACTTATCGGTAACAAAGGCGGCCTCACATATGCTTTCTCTATGACTCCTAGCATTACCAATGCCTCCTTTATCCTTGCCCTGTAATTCCTTACAGGAGGTGCAAATATCACATCAGCTAACGGCTGAAGTCTATCGGCGATTTCCTTAGCCTCCTCATATTCCTTTTTCTGAACTAATTCATACATCTCAACGAGGAGATCAGTGCCAAGCGTACCGAAGCCTATTAAGGCCCCATCCGCTCCTAAGACAAGTGATTCATAGATGAAATTATCATTACCGCTTAGCACAGCTACCCTCTCGGAGAGGTCTTTAACTAATTTAAGTGTTTCCACGAACTTTCTGGCATCGAATGATGCCTCCTTTATCGCGACCACCTCCTTTAGACCCAGCAATTTGAGTAGCGTAGCTCGATCGTACTCTATGCCCCCTAGGTCAGGTTGAAGCTGGAAGAGGATCATAGGTATGCGAGCCCTCGTGCCTATCGCTTCGTGATACCTGTATACCACTTCGGCAGCCTTAGGGCCCCTAAAGGCTGGTATCGGGAAGACCAAGGTGGCATCCGCACCAGCCTCCCTTATCTCCCTTGCATGTCTTACGGCCTCCTCAGTGAAACGCGTGGGAAGGCCTGCTATGATCGGGACTTTGTCCCCCACGACCTCCCTTGCAATCTTGAGTACCCTTATCCTCTCCTCAGGGTAGAGGTGGGGACCCTCACCTGTGTCGACATTTACCGCTATGCCACCTATCCGAAAACGAAGGATCCATCTTAGATAGCCTTTCAATTCATCTTCATCTATTTCAAATTTTTCGTTCATGGGCAAGATCGTGGCCGGTATTATGCCCCTTAACGTGAGCATAATTATCACCGATTAGTCATCCTTTCATTTATTATTTTGTTTATGACAGGCCTTATAACAGGTTGCTCGCATGGAGGCTATCTCCTGAGGTCTTCATCCGAGGTCCAATACTCACGCGTTTCCATATACTCACGCATCGCCTCCATCAGATCCCTAAAGAGTTCCTCCTCGTCTTCATGGCGTTTAGCTAACAACTTATATGCAGTTAACGGTCCTACCCCTCTCACTGACATGGCCATGATCGCCTTTTTCCCATGGATGGCTACTAATTCCGCGCTCATCTCGGCGTTGACGAAGAGGTATTCTTCCTCTTCATTTAACTTCTCCCCCTTCTTACGCTTAGCGAGCACCTTGAGCGTCTCCGGAATTCTCCACTTTAGGAGCGAGACCATGTTAGATCCGCACAATGGACAGCTTACCCGTTCGGGTAGCGCCCTTATGACTTCCCTTCTAACGTTAAGGCAGTCCATGCAGACGAGAGTTACCTCCTTGTTTAGGATTATCTCCTTAAGTGAGAAGGGCGTCGTCACCAGAACGTCCAGCATGTCTGTAGGGGATAACATTAAACGCGTTAAGGGGGATGGCTCATGTATGGATATCACCTCTACCTTCACGGAACCCCTTCTTATTAACCGTATCGCCTCTTTGAGGTTGTCGATATCGTAGTGTTGTATGAGTTGCGTCCTGAAGGCCTCTCGCTCTATGGGTGTGCCCTTAAGGCGTTGTGGAAGTGAAAGGAGGTAACTTGCGGACTTGTAGTAGAGGTTCTTCGGTATTGCACCGAACTTTATCGCTATGTGACGCATGACATAAGCATCTACCCTTTCTCTTAACTTATTGAGGACTACATTAATGTTCAGCTTCTTAATGTATGTAGCTACGTCATTGGCCTCAAGCTCGCCTTTGAGCATAAGTAGTATGCGGTAGGCATCATGTCGAGTTATACACTCCACTCCATGACTGCGCGCGCACTCGCTCAAGACCACCGCCAGTGCGCGATTTACGCCGTGTCCGAAACACGCATGAACTACTATGAAGTCCGCGAAGCGCTCAACTAGGATTAGCTTATCAGAAGGCATGGGGTAACCCTGTTTCACATGTTCCTCTAGGGGGCGTAATGCTTTGATGACAGCCGATTTACGCACGTGATACCTCGATGTGAACTCTTCAGCTATGTCCTCCACGCTCCTTCCACGCCTTAATTGGAGCTCTATCCATCTACGTAACCTCCCGACCTCCCTTGCGACATTCCATGAAGTGGGTAACACCTCTCCTTCCCATCCCGGTACAGCGGCGAGGTAATCCTCGATTGGTTTAACGAAGACTTTGAAGCCCTCTACTGAGGTTATGATCCAAGGACGCCCTTTGAGGATTAGCTTGACACCAGGCTTTCCGTATTCCGAAAAGAAATCTTCACCTAGATGAGCTATCATCTCGCCCGTTATGATATCGTATACCGGAAATACCAACTCCTCTGGGATCATAGATGCGTGCACGAAGTAATGCCTTCTAGTCCTCCTCGTCGCCCATATATGAGCATCCCTGAACCTTATCAGGCCAAGCCTCCCCATGTACCTTATCAGCTCCTCAAGCTCCTTTCTACTCAAATGCCGGAATGGGAACGTCCTCTTTACGAGCTCGTATAGATCCTCAAGATGGATCTTTCCCCCATTATCCAACACTATGCCTAGTATTTGGTGCGCGAGTACATCAAGCGCTCCTTCATGGACCTTTATCCTCTCGAGTTTGCCGAGCCTAGCTAACCGGACAATGGCCAAGCTCTCCCAGAAATCGTCTGGATCCCTAGTTATTATCACGCCTTTGGACCTGAGTCCGATCCTATGCCCGCTCCTACCAACCCTCTGAAGCAGTGAGGTCACACGCCTGGGCGATGAATACTGAATGATCAAATCTACTTTCCCCACATCGATGCCCAGCTCCAGAGAAGAAGTACATACTATGCACTTCAGGTTGCCCTTTTTGAGTCCCTCTTCTACACTTCGCCTAGCATCAGCGGAAAGGGAGGAATGATGGACGCCTGAGGAAACCCCGAGCATCCCCAGCTTAGCGCCTATTATCTCCGCGTGTTCCCTACAGTTCGCGAATATCAGACACGCCCTTCCGCCCTGAACATGGTTCAACATAGTGTTTAGTCTAGATGCGAAATTGGGCCTGATGGCAAGCTTAGTTGCTAATTCGTAGTCCTCCTCAGTGGGAACGGGATATTCTATAAGGTAGGTGTACTCCTTAAATGTCTTAGCTTCCACCACCTCGTAAGCATCGTCAGGATCAGAGAAGAGACGGATGATGAGAGCTGGGTCGGATACCGTAGCGGAGAGCATCACCAGCTGATGTCTACCTGCCAAGGACCTCAACCTAGCAAGGCCTAGGGAGAGCTGTATCCCTCTCTTGGATTCGGCTAGGTCATGGACTTCATCTACGATGACGTACCTGACCGCCTCTAAGTGTCTCCTGAGCCTGGGACCACCTAACATTATCTGGAGTGTCTCAGGTGTCGTCACGAGGAGCTCAGGAGGGGATGTAGATTGCATCCTCCTCACGGATCTCGGCGTGTCACCATGCCTTATGCCATACCTTATCTCAAAGCGCGAGCACCAATTACTTATCCGCGTCAGGATATCTCTGTTCAAGGCCCTAAGAGGGGTTATATATAGTATCCCTATCCCTCTAGTACTCCTTATTCCCCTCTCCTTGACGTACCTGAATAAGATCGGAAGAAGAGCGGCTTCCGTCTTACCAGTACCAGGAGGGGACATGATGAGGACGTTGATGCCCTTTAACACTAGGGGTATTGCCTTCCTCTGGATTGGAGTAGGTTCCCCCAAGGTATTCCTTATGAACCCTAGGACCTCTTCAGCTCTAACCTTATCCTCATCACATGGACCCTTAACTATTGCTAAGTCCTGTGGATCCCTACTAGAGCTCGGCATCCCTGGTCTCCTTGGCCAGCTTATACTCAAGGCTATGTCTCTCTAGCTCCTTAAGTATTGCGGGGTTTGACCTCACAAGCTTATCGACTAAACTCAGATAGCGAGCTACCCTTACCGCCTCAGGCGATATCCTCACTAAATCCCTTCCATCCACTACCACGTAATGAGTTCTATTCAGATGCCTTCCAAGCACATATGCCGCTTCATTGACCGCCGCATGGACTTGAAAGCAGTGAGGACTGCCATCCACGGTTACGACCGTCAGGCTTCTGGGATTACTACTACGGATGATCGATGCTAGTTTCCCGTAGTAAGAGGATCCATCACTCTCCGGGCATACGGTCAATAAGACCTTTCCCCGTGCAAGCTCCTCTAGAAGCTGAGGATTCACGACTCTCAGGCATTCACTCGCTATGAGCAATTCAGCTTCCCTTAACATAGGGGATTTGACCCAGACCTCTAATAGCCTCATATCCTTCGCCCTTCATGAAGAACGCCGATGGAGATTAACATTTCTCACAGCATGCTCCTAGCTAAAAAATCTATCTAAGCGCTCTTAAGGAAGCATTAGGGAGCTCATGTCCTGCTCTTGGAGTAGGAGTCTATGGCCTCCCTTAGCATACGCTTGGCTTCCTTAGCATTGTGAAACGCCTTTACCTTAGTCCACTTGCCTGGCTCTAATTCTTTATAGTGCTCGAAGAAATGGCGTATCCTGTCCAGGATTGCCTTCGGAAGATCCCCTATATCCTTTACGCTAGAATAACGCGGATCGACCTTATCTACGGGTACGGCTATTATTTTATGATCAATGCCTTCCTCATCTTCCATCTCAAGGACACCTATGGGACGGGCGCGTATTACAGTTCCCGGCATCAATGGTTCCTCTGAAATCAGGAGGACATCAGCTGGATCTCCGTCAGGCATGAGGGTTTTGGGGACTATACCGTAATTGAACGGGTAGAACATGGCCGTATAAAGGACCCTATCAACAACTACAAAGCCTGTTTCCTCGTCGATTTCGTATTTCACATTGGAGCCTTTGGGTATCTCTATCAAGACGTTGATGTCCTCTGGAGGATTTTTACCTGGAGGAAGCCTCTCAATCTCCGGCATAACGAACCCCAGGTCATATCTTATCGCTATTAGAGGATTTAAATCCCTAGCCCGTACAGATTCCCGGGATGACTAAATGAGGTTCAGGGTACTGATATCCGGCTTTGGAACTGTAGGGAGGTCCCTTGTGAGATTATTATTGGACAAGAAGGATCTCCTGAATAGGCGGGACTATGAGTTAAGTGTGGTGGGTGTAGTTGACTCCAAGGGATGTGCGCTGAAGGAGGGGGGATTTAGCCTACGTGAGCTTCAAGCCATGTTAGAGCTACCCCGTAGCGGAGTGAGCACGTTTGGGCGTTATGGCTATCCGGGATATACAACGGTAGATGCTCTTGAAGCCCTAACGCCCGATATCCTCGTGGAGGTCACTCCTAGCGAGTATTCCCTATACTCCCCGGCCTTACGGCATGTGGAGAAGGCACTGGAGTTAGGAGTACATGTAGTTCTCGCCAATAAGGCACCACTAGCGTTAATGTTCAGGGATATAATGATGAAAGCGAAAAAACGCGATCTACAAGTTAAGTATAAGGCCACTGTGATGGCTGGAACCCCGGTATTAGACATGATAATCTACGGCCTTAACGTACAAGCAGTATGTGAGGTAAGAGGCATACTCAATGGAACCACTAACTACATACTGACGTTAATGCACTCTAAGAATATGGGCTTCAAGGAGGCCTTGAGAATAGCCCAAGAGATGGGTATTGCAGAAGCGGATCCTTCATTGGACATAGAGGGGTGGGATCCAGCGGCTAAACTGGTAATCCTCGTGAATACTATAACGGGTGGGAACCTCACTGTGTATGATGTCGAGAGGGAGCCCTTATGGCCTGGGATAGAGAGCCTCATGAAGTCCATTAATATGGAGAACGCGGTCATCAAGTATCTATGTTTTGCCAAAATTGAGGATGGTAAGGCTGAAGTACTTAAAGTCAAGCCGGTCGCACTTGCCCCAGATGATCCGTTGGCTTCAGTACATAAAACTTATAACGGCCTGCTTATATGTACCGAGCCTGATAACGAGATTTTCGTAAGAGGCAAGGGAGCTGGTGGAGAGGAGACAGCCTTCGCTATATTGAGCGATATCTTACAAATAGTCGATGCGAGCAGGTAAATTACTGATACTCATAAAAGCTTATTTATGTGGAATTACTTTAAGTTATAGCCTGTAAGATTACCTGATCCTTAGGTGATGATGATGAGGATAGCTGTAATCAAGGCGGGAGGCTCTGTCTTAAATTCTCCAAGCGATTATGTACGTTTAGCTGAAGCCATACGCGAGCTTTACATGAAAGGCTATGCTATAGCCCTAGTTGTTTCAGCCATGAAAGGCGTGACCGATGAACTCATCAAGATGACTCAACTAATAGCAGGGAAATGCATTGACTTGGAGCTTATCGATGAGATACTGAGCATGGGTGAAAGGACGAGCGCGAGATTTATGGCCTTGGCACTTAGAGCGCAGGGTCTTAACGTAAGGCTATTTGATCCCGCTCAGCCCGATTGGCCGATAATTACGGACGAAGTACATACCCGCGCTAATCCATTAATGGAGGATACACGGGAGGCTATTGAAAGGTACTTGAAGCCCCTATTGGCTAAGGGCGTCATAGCCGTTATTCCTGGATTCATCGGCATCTCCAGATATGGACGGATAACCACACTTGGGAGGAATACCTCGGATCTCACAGCAGCCATTTTAGCCAGGTACTTAGGGGCAGAGCTCTTGATCTTCCTAAAGGATGTAGGCGGTATAGCTCAGACCATGATGAGCGGAAGGAGCTATATACTCGACGTCATAGACCTATACGACTTAAGGGAGCTCGTCAGGCATGGTGCAAGGGTCCTTCACCCAAACGCCATAGATCATATCCCGCCCTTCACCAAGGTGTTATTCACATCAGTTGAAGCCCTACCGGATCTTAAGGGAACCGAGGTCATATTCCCACAGCATAATTCCATAGAAGTTATTGTGGGACTTACGCTCATTACCTTTGTGGGTGTTGCTGATCCGCTCGGACTATTATCGCGTATCCTTCCCTACATCCTAAGAAATAGCAAACTGGTCGATATCTTAGTTAAGAGGAGGGCCATGTCGTTCATATTTAAGGACTTTTCAGAGGAACTGCAAGGAGGGCTGGAGGAGGCGCTAAGGCTAAAGCTAGCTGAGGCCCTTCATATCGAGAGGAACGTAGCCCTCGTCCGCGTTACTCCCCCTCACGTAAGGGAGTTCTTCGAAAACACGAACTACGTGAAGAACGAGCTTAGCGCTTATGAGGCGATACTAATGGAGAACGAGGCTAAACTCATCATTCCCGCTGATAAGGTTAAATCACTTGAGGCATCATTAAGTAAGGCTGTTAAGGTGAAGGTTCATGGATAAGATAAGGGTCGGCGTACTCGGGGCTACAGGCCTCGTGGGCCAGGTATTCACGTATATCTTAAGCGAACATCCGTGGTTTGAGCTATCCTTTTTAGCGGCGTCAAAGGCATCAGCCGGTAGGAGGTACGGAGATGTAGTGAAGACCTACCGTCCCGTCCCATTACCTGCCTCAGTAGCTGAGGAAATAGTCGTAGAGGGGAAGCCGGATGATATCCCGAAGGACGTGGAAATATTGTTCTCCGCCTTGCCTAGTAAGATAGCCGGGGAAATGGAGGTTCAACTCGCTAGAAAGGGGTTCATCGTAGTATCAAATGCAAGTCCTCTGCGACTCGAGGACGACGTTCCATTGGTAAATCCCGAGATAAACCTTGATCACCTACAATTGCTAGAGCTCCAAAAGCGGAAGCGAGGATGGAAAGGCTTTATCGTGAAGAACCCAAACTGCACGACAGCTATATTAACCCTGACCCTTAAGCCTCTCCTCCAGGAGTTTGGCATTAGAAAGGTCGTGATGACTTCAATGCAGGGCTTATCTGGGGCTGGCTTTCCCGGCGTTCCAGCACTTCAAATAGTCGATAATATAATACCTTACATAGAGGGGGAGGAGTATAAAGTTGAACATGAAACGCTGAAGATCTTAGGCGAATTAGATGGTGATCGCGTAAAGGAGGCCGATATAAAAGTTACCGCTACATGTACACGCGTTCCCGTGCTAGATGGACATACTGAGGCGGTCTTCGTAGAGTTTAAGAGGAAGGCCTGTATTGAGGAGGTCATTCAGGCCTTTGAGGAATTCAGAAGTAAGCCCCAGGAGATGAAGCTACCATCTGCGCCACAGAGGCCCATAGTGGTTAGACATGAGAAGGATAGGCCACAGCCAAGGCTCGATAGATGGGAGGGTAAGGGGATGAGCGTAGTAGTGGGTAGGATAAGGGAGGATAATACGCTAAACCCAGGGGTAAAATACCTAGTAACTGGTCACAATCTCGTCAGAGGAGCTGCTGGTATTGCGGTATTGATAGCCGAGGCCATGGTCAAATTAGGCTATGTTTAGCCTAAGGACGAGGTCGTATGTGGAAATTGAATATGCACGAAAAAATGATTAGCTGGACTTATCTGGGCTTTTTACGTACTCCTTAATTTAGCTTAGGTACCTGTCGATCAAAGAACGGCGATTTGCTATACACGGCAAGGGGCACACCGAGTACTATCTCGGATTCCCTCAGGACCCCTATCCTCTTAGCGGCAACCCCAGCACGATACATGATCCGCGTATCTATGCCAAACGTGGACGCTAATTTGGCCAAGCTGCCTATGGCTATCCCGAGATCCACTATCTTCAATACATCCCCTTCAACCTTCCCCTTAGTCCCCATTAGTATCATGGCTTGTGCCTTCCTCACGCTTTCCGCATCCCTTAGGTAATAAGGGTCCTGTTTCTCCCTAGCTATTCGTTCCATTTCCTCGGCTATTTTATCCTTTTCCGCACCCCAGACTAGAACCATGTCAACGTCATCTCTCCCTAAGGACTTAGGAGCCGTCTTTGCGTCCAAGAGGAGTAACCTGGCAGCTTCAAGCAAGCCCTCTAAAACCGTATCTTCCTCCCTTACTAAGGGCATATAATCTCGCCTGAGATCATCTAAAGGCACTCACTTGAAAAAGCTTAGCATCAGTATCCGTGTGGCTTTCCATGATGATTATGAGGTTAACAGGGACGCCTAAAGAGGGGGAATGTAAGAACCTACGTACTCCCTTACCGCTTTTATCTTCTCTTGGGCGACTATTTCATGATAGCCCCTGCCTGGATACGGGCTATGCGTGGTAGCTAATACCAACCAAGAAGGTCCGTGTTCATCGAGAAGTCGCTTCACTAGGTCGACCATATCTCGCGCATTTATCCTATTATTAAATATTAAATCCACAGGCAGGCCTGTGAAGAACACGAGCCTCTTATGGATTAAGCTCTGTCTAGCCTTAGCTATGGCCTTCGCCCATTCAAAGGCGTCCCGGAGCGTGGACTTGGGCATTAAGTCCAAGGGATGTATGCCATCATAGATGTCGGCTAACTTGCCTAACAGATCGCCCTTTCTCAGATCACCATCACAGTGAAGCAGGGCCCATTTACCCTTTCTGTGGGTCGTCTCCACAAAGAGGGAATGCCACTTTAAGTAGCGATCCAGTAGCATAGGGGGATAAAGAGGGCCTCTGTAACTCGCAACGTCATCAGCTATCCTAACGGCGTCCACTCGTTCCAGTTCACAACCCGCCTTTATGATCTTCAGAATTACAGAGGCTATGCGATCATATAGGTCTAAGGCCTTAGCAGGCCTTATCCTAAGCAGAAGTGCAAAACCGAAGCCATGTGCTATCTGCCCAGCTCCTGGCATAGGCGATGCGAAAAAGGATTCAGCGGTTTCAGTAGGCCCTAATACCTTCAAGAGGAGAAACCTCCCTTTAGCATAAACGCGGGCTTTTTCCTCATAAACCCCTAAGGCGTCCTCTATGATATCCTCATCGGGCCAAGGATATTCCCTCGGATCTACTCTATCGGCCCACTCGGCTAGCCTTTCTCCCTTCCTTCGCCTGAAGGGACCACCGGTCTCATAGAATGAATCCCATGTCGAGATCCTGACTCTAAAACCCACTACGTCACTCAGGAGACTCTCATACTTCTTATCATCCGCTTCTACTTGAAGGGGAATGCGCTTGCTAATTCCCTTTTCTAACACTTCATGTACTATTTCACGGGAGGACTTCAAGCGGATACCCTCATCTAAGCTCCGCGTAGAACGATATTAATGCTATTTTAGCCTGTGTGATGCAATAGTAAGAGCTCACCATACTCAACTAAAGCAGCTACGAGGAGCATGATAGCTATTACAGGAAGAAGCTTTAGCATGCTCTTAAGACTCTTCCTTGTGGCGGAATGGAGGGCTATGGAATAAGCGAGGGCCTCGAGGATCCCATGAGGCAGGAAGATGGATGAAACTAGCGCTAAGTGTTGTGCAAGACCAGCCTCACTTGCGGATAGTATGGCCCCTAAGGCTATGCCAGTAGTGGCCGTGAAGTATAGAAAGGCTATCACACCGACATACGGCAGTGCCATTAACAGGGCTATCATCATGTTATGTTTAAAAATGTCGAATGCCGGAAAGGCACTCTCCATTATTGTGGAAACGCGCTTTTTGGTGGCTTGGAGGAAAGTGTCCCTATATTCCCCTAGGGATGGTATGCTGGTAAATGCATAGAATGATATGAAGGCTGAGAATAAGAGTAGGGCGTAGAAGAGCAACACATAAGGAGCTATACGCTTGATGAGCTTCCAAGCAAAATATGTCTCTTTCATCGGGTACTTAGTACCAACAAGTGGCTATTAAGGCCAACGTCCCTATTTTTCCCTAACAATATTCCCAGCGGAATATCAGGATATTATTCCAGTATTATTAACGATGGAGAAATGATAGAATATTCATTGAGGAGTAGCCTAGTCAGGCCTCTCCCCTTAGCTCCTGCATTAAGCGCTTGAGGAACCTCTCCATAAATTCATGCCTTTCTAGAGCTAATCTCCTAGCTTCCTCCGTATACATGAGATCCTTAAGCTTGAGGAGCTTCGCATGGAAGTGCTCTATGGAGTCCTTTAAGCTCCTGCCTCGCCTCCCAGCCTCCATGAAGCACCTAGCAACCCCTATAGCTCCTATTGCGTCCAGCTTATCGGCATCAGATAATATTCTTGCCTCTATGGATTTTGGCGCTTTCTGCATAGTATAACTATGCGCCTTTATGGCCTCTACGACCTTCCGTATCTTCTCATCGGACATTCCGATTTCCCTTAATATCCCCTCGGCCATCTCTGCACTGATCAGTGCATGATGGATCCTCCTCGCTTCCTCCAATGGCCTTCCTAGGTCGTGAAGTAATGCCGCAAGAGTTAGCACTTCGATATCTACTTCATCTGAGTAGGATTGTGCTATCCTTAAAGCTAAATTTAGAACTCTACGTACGTGATCATACCCATGACCAGGGATTCCTTGAAGCCTATCTTTTACCAGCTGTCTAATCCTTTCCATCATAGCTCCTCTAAACTTATATCTTGCTAGGAGATTTAAGGTTGCTATTAAACTATAAATATTAATATTTAAAATAGTAAACAATAAAGTTTAATATAGATAAATGAATACAAATATGTTTCATGAAGCCAAATCCGTGGAAACCGCTGAGACTCAAGGATCTCCCCTTTAGGGATCAGCTCTTAGCAGAGCTAGAGGCGATCGGAGACAGCCTAAGGAAGGGCGTTAAACTCAATTACCTTATATATGGCCCTCAGGGCATAGGGAAGACGAGCGTCTTATTATCCCTAATGGAGAGACTTAACGAACACGGGGAAGTAAATCATGTAAGGGCCATCTACCTTAACCCTGAATGGGAACTGCTCACTCCATCGGACTTTGAGGCACTCCTCCTCGATTTACTCTCAAGGTTTAATATCAGACTAGACCCCTATGGCATAAGACGTATGATCAGTGAGATCAATAGAGGGCGACTTGATGGAGCCCTTCAGCTTATGGACCACTTACTTAAAGAAAGTGATATTTACCTCCTCCTGCTAATTGATGATTTACCAGCCCTGACCAGATTAAGTCGCTATTCTGATGTAAGGACCACGCCTCAGAGGTTCTTCGATGCGATAGTAGAAAGCGACAACATATGCATGATAGCCTCCGCCGTTACATTTCAATCATTGAAAAGGGCTCTAGGAAAGGTATTCCCATTTATCACGCTAAGGGAGCTCAGTCCCCTTAACGTCGGTGAAGTCAAGGTACTACTTGAGGACTTTATTGGCGGTTCGTTTGAGGTTACGGATGAGGCCGCATATGAGGCTTGGAGGATCACCGGAGGGCTCCCGCTTTATATTCACATACTCGGCCTAGAACTCACTAGAAGGAGCGTTAAGGTCATTACAGCTGAGCACATAAGAGGGATCGTGAGGGAGTCCGCTATTAGCCCATGGGGACTCTTCAACTTGCAGATGCGTCTTCTCCACTTAAAGTTCACTCCCAAGGTCGGCAGCGGCATATCCCTGAGGATATTGAGGGAGATAGTGAGAGGTGAGTACACGGTATCGGAGCTAGCCAAGAGGTTGGGACGGCACTATCAATACATAGCTACTTATTTGAGGAGACTCCGTGAAGCAGGGCTCCCCATAGAGATTAAGGATGGCATACCTAAGATAAAGGACGAAGTCTATGCCTTATGGCTTCGGAACGCATCACCATGTAACATCACGTTTTAGCCTTACTTAGAGGCTCGTAACCGCGCCTCCTAGCTATTTCCTCTAGGGCTTCTACGTATTTCTTCCTGAAGCCCAGGTAAATACCTCCTTCCTTGCCACCTACCCAGGCTATGCTACTCTCCCCAGGCCCGATAACGCGATTTATATCGCTACATAATAGCCTGACCTCAGTCACATAGCGATCATCAAACCTCACTACTCTTCTAAGCTTAATCTTAAGGCCTCCATTGAATGCCTGGATCCTCAGGAACTCACCACCTGAAGGCGGTATGATGTCGTTGATGCGTGGATGCTCTATATCGAGGTGAGTTACCCTAGCGCGGGAATATCCCTTTACGTGTAAATAGACCTCAACTCCCTTGAGCTCTATATGTGGAGGCTCCAAGAAGACCCTTGCCGTCAGAGGGATTTTGCCGGGGCCAGGCCCTGTCATAACTGACACTACGACTTTTTAGTGCCCGGTTAGCTTATCCCACTAATGGGACTCTTATCTGCTTCGCCTCAAGTGATTCAACGAGGACGTCCATCAGATCTAGGGATAGCGCTACCTCAAATGGTAGCCTCGTATCTATGACTATGCTCTCAACGCCAAGCTTTCTTATGCTCTTACCGAGGGCGGATATCTCATCCCTTATGGAGCCTGCGGGATTCATGGCTACGTTGGCTTTCCCATCCGTCACTATTATGAGGCTCACTTTCAGGCCTTTATGCTTAAGCTTCTCCCTTCGTATCAGCTTGTAGCTTTCGAGAAGGGCATGCGATAGGGGAGTCTTGCCGCCTGTGGGCAGCCTCTCCAGCTCCCTCATGACCCGTGTATAGTTCCGCGTTGGCTCTACCAAAACAACAGCTCCCTTCCTCCTGAATACGACTAAGGAGACGTATTCCTTACCTATGTAGGCCCTCTTCGCTAGGTTCCATATTATGCCCTTAGCTAGCTCTATCCTCTTAAGAGCCGCCATGGAGCCGCTGGAATCTAGGACGAAGACTATGAGGTGAGAGACCGGTCTTTTACGAACCTTTTCCCTTAGGTCATCTTCCCTAATCGAGAGGGGTATCCTTCTGATCTCCTTAATGACGCGGAGTGCGGCAGCCCTTATAGTGGCATCGATCGCTATGTCCTTTACCTTAGTTGGATCCCTAGGTATAGTATACGATATGTAAAGACCAGAAAGGCCTCCCACCTCCTTTACGTAAGTCCGCCTTGAGGCGCGAAGTCCGCCTCTATTCCCGCGCTTCGCGCTTTTTAGTTGTAACATGTTACCTAAATCGAGATCCTTACGGACGCCAAATACGCGTTCACGCATCACTGACATGTAGTATGAAATGGAGGGATCAGAACCTAAGTTCTGCTGGAACGTCAGAAAGGAGCCATTGCGAGGGCTGAAACTCTGCCATCCCTCCCCTTGCCCTCTGCTCATACGAAATTTACTAAAAAAATCGTGTTGCGATCCGCTTCTGAAGCCCCTGTTTAGATCTAAGTCTAGATTACGTAGCATCTCCCTTACATCTCTCTCGTCCTCAAACGGAAGCTTCTTAAGCCTGTGTGGGAGGACTAACTCTAATGCTTGCTTGACGTCCTCCATCTTGACTTTCCTCCTCTTGTTAAAAGCGGCTATAGCCCTAGCGCTTCTTACTGCCGTTATCTCAGCCCTATGTGTCGTTATTCTCAGCTCACTACATAGCTTAGCTATGAACCTCACTAGATCTTTATCCATCTTGACATCCCTTAGCATCTCCTTAGCCTCTACGATTCTCTTCCTAAGCCTATTCTCCCTATCTAAGTACTTTTTCATGAACCCCTCTGGGTCCTCACTGAACTCCTCTACGCGCTCTACGATCTCAGCTCTGAGCTCCGGATCGTTTATCACTTCTATATCGACTACTAGGCCGAATCTATCTAGGATCTGAGGTCGTAGTTCACCTTCCTCAGGGTTCATACTGCCCACGAGTATGAATTTAGCTGGGTGTCGAACTGAAATACCCTCACGCTCGACGATGTTCCACCCTGAGGCCGCGGCATCGAGGAGTACGTCGGCTATATAGTCATCAAGGAGGTTTACCTCATCTATGTAAAGTATATTCCTATTAGCCTCGGCCAGTATACCCGGTTCCAGCGCTTTTATCCCCTCTGTGAGGGCGCGCTTCACGTCAAGTGAACCGACCACGCGATCTATAGAGGCATTAAGGGGTAAGTCAACCACTCTCATGCGCTTATATGTAATGGCCAGTCTCTCCCCATTGGACCATCTAGTATAACAATCATCGCACATCTCAGCCGCGTTATCGGGGTTACAGTTAAAAGGGCATCCATCAACGACCTTTATATCAGGTAGAACCTGAGCGAAAGCCCTAACCATCGTGGACTTACCCGTCCCCTTATCCCCCTTAAGGAGGACACCCCCTATTAGGGGATTAATGGCATTAAGTATAAGCGCGAGCTTAGCCTTCGCCTGACCTACTATAGCCGTGAAGGGGAACACATATGACCTACGATCCAAACATATCACCGCTCTGCTAAGAGAAAGTTAGCAATCTCTCCTTTATAGTTTAGCCCTAATATCCATAAAGACGAGACTACCTATTAGGGGAATAGTCACCTTAATACCCATCCCATCGATCCTTCGTTAACATTATTTAAAGGAAGCATCATCTTCATCGGAGGGGATCCCTAAAGCCTCACGCTTATCTACTCGTAGCCTCTAATTAGGGTGAATATAGTGGTGCGTTATGGTAGTATCCTTGGTTAGGAGCGAGGATCATTACGAAGGGGTATATGAGGCCTTGAGGCGCTTGGGGGATGCGTTAGTGAAGAAAATGGAGGAAGCAAAAGACATTATGGTTAAACCCAACTTCGTCTCAGCATATACCTCGCTAAGCGCAACGCCAGTGGACTCGGTGAGGGCGATTCTAGACTTCATCTATACTCACGTGGGTGAAAGGAGAGTGCTTATTGCTGAGGGGCCTACGATAGGCTCCTTCAGGGAAGCGCTTGATAACTACGGCTATCTTGAGCTAAAAAGGGCATACGATGTCGCATTTGTTGATCTAAATGCCGATGCTGGTAGGGCCTTCAAGGTCTATGATTCCTCTCTCCGAAAGCGGGTGAGCATATACGTGGCGGAGCACGCGCTCAAATCTGACTTTAGGATATCCATATGCAGGCCGAAGACGCATGATACCGTAATAGTCACACTTGCCATAAAGAACCTAGTAATGGGCGCTATAAAGTCACCATATAAGGGGAGGATGCACCAGGGATATAGCGCTATTAACCTTAACATAGCCCTTATGGCGGTTCACCTCATGCCCGAATTAGCAGTGATAGACGGTTATGTGGGCATGGAGGGGAATGGCCCTGTAGATGGGAGTGCTGTCGACTGGGGAATCGCGATAGCTGGCTTAAACGCGTTAGAAGTGGATGGGCTGGCCTCATGGATGATGGGCTTTGATCCATATGAGATCGGATACCTCTACCTGCTCCATGTCGCGGGATATGGGGAACTTAAAGTCGATAAAGTAGAGGTCTTAGGCGAGAGCCCTAAAGTGTGGAGGCGTAGATTTAGACCACATAGGGGGTACGAGGCCCAAAAAGGGTGGATTTCATCCAAGGATAAGCTTGAGGAGATAATAAGGAGCGAGCTTGGAAAAGCTCATACCTAATTGAGCTCAAAAAGCCTAGGTGGTATTTTTAGGCTTGAAAAGCCGTCCTCACCTCTTATAGCCTATCTCCCTCAGGAACTTCCTCCTCTCCTCCTTCTCCTTCTCTCCCTCTACGCCTAAGCTCTTGTAGCCGTCCACTATCCCGAGAACTGCACGCCCTTGATCCGTCTCCCCAACTATTATCTGAACTGGATTACCGGTTGCAGCGTAAAGCGTTACGACCTCAGGGACAGCCCTTATTCTATCGATTACGTTAATGGGATAAGCGTTCTTAAGGTATATGACGAAGAAATGCCCGGCTGCGACTTTACGTGCCGCTTCCACCGCTAGCTTCGTAGCCTCTTCATCATTGCCATCGTATCTTATCAATCTAGGTCCTGAGGACTCACAAAAGGCTAGGCCGAACTTTACATTAGGCACGGCGTTTACTACAGCCTCATATAGGTCTTCCACGGTCTTTATGAAGTGTGCTTGTCCTAGGACGATATTATAGCCCTTAGGAACCTCTATGCCTATTACCTCAAGCTTCACACTCATGCACGCCCTCGATTTACTATGCATACCCTCCCTCATATAACCTACTATATGCCTTTTTCACGCGCAGCCTACTACGCACTAGGGCAAGCTCTTTGTTAAGTTCCCTCCTCACAAGCTCCTCGTAAGAGTGAACTTTAAAGGGAACAGCGAATTTCATGCCCGAAGGCGGAGAGATGAGCAAGCCTTCTCCCCTGTCTAGGTTCTTTATCTCTTCTTCAAAGCCATCAAGATAGGGTGTGTAATTTACCACCTTCATGAAATCCGGCCTGGTAGGCAATGGTAGCACTATCTTGGTGAGCTGTTGCCTTATTATCGTTTCCTCTAGATCGCCCGGCATTTGGGTGATAGCGCATAAGCCTATCTTATACTTCCTACCTCTCTTGCTTATGGTACTGAATATGTTATCCCTCCGCTCTCCCCTCCTAATCAAGGCGGCTTTGGAGAGGTAGCGATGAGCCTCTTCTACCATTATCAGTACTATCGGCATATCCTTCCAGGAAATCGGCTCCCTCTTGCGCATACCTTCGTAGAACCTGAAGACTCTCCTGGCTAGGAGGACGGCTAATAGCTTTTCCTGAGCCTCAGTAGCAAATGGCATATCAACTAGTATGACGCTTCCACCCGCTACGGCTTTTAATATAGCCCCGATGACATCGTATCTAGCCTCAGGCGTGAATACCCTATCCCCGAGCATATACGCGATCTTGCGTTTAGTAGCCGCTATGGTGTTCTTAGGTACATCCCTATTGAGCAGGGAATAGAGTACCTCCACTCTCTCCTTCACTAGTCGCTCAAGCCAGCCCTCCTGTAGCCTCCTCCATAAAAGCCATAAGAAGGCTTCCTGCTGAGGACTAAACTCCCCAGTCTCTATGAAGTCCTCAGGGTGTAGTTCGTCGTATGCTATCTTAAGCGGATAGGCGTTTACGATCCTACGGAAAATGATACCGCGATATGAGAATCTATACTCGTACTTACATGGCCGCTCGACCACATTGGTCACGTAGAGTAACTTCTTCTCGGAATTGGGGGAGTGCACGAGTCCCAAGTGATCTACATCTCCACCATCGAAGTACTCATTTTCAGTATCTATTAATATGAGTGAGTACTTGTTATCAGAGTGAAGTATGTTCCAGGCGAGAACCTTACCTAAATTAGTCTTCCCCCCTCCAGTTATGGAGGTTATCAGTATGTGATGGGGAAATGCCCTTTCGCCTGAGATCGTAACCCTGAAGTTTGTTACCTTCCGCCCCATTCTAACGTATCCGAGTTCTATATCCCCATTGTCTAAGTTCAAGGCCCGGAGCTCCTGTTTAGTGAGGGTCTCGACTTCAGTGAATAAATGAGGTACGGAGACAGGCCTTCTGGCTCTACCATCAGCTCCTATCTCGGCTATGAGCTGAGCTAATGCCGTATCATAATACCTTAGAGGCCTATCGAAGATCTCGAGGCTCTGATCATTACTCCTTCTATGGGAGAGTCTTGCTACTTCCACTGCCGTAAGCAGGGATTCAGGTTTGAAGTCAAAAACCTTAAGCACGTAGATAGTGTTGCCGTCAACTACCTTTAAGAGATCTCCTCTCTCGACCCTGATTCCCTCTTTTATCCTGAATTTTACTATAATCCCCTCAACCCATACGATAACTCCTACCTTCAAGATCCCGCCTCCTGAAGCAACATAGATCCAGGGGCTCAGCTAATCCCCTCAAACGCTCTTCAACGGCCTCCCTCGCTATTTCAAGCTCATACTTGAAGATCTTAGAGTCCCTATGGGCCTCGATAAGGGGAAATGGGTAGCCTGGAAGAGCTGGATCTTGGAGAGCCGCCACTTTGCCTAGTACGTCAACCAAATCCTCCTGAGGAGCATAGACGTCCATACGGAAGACATACGGTGATTCCGGTGAAAGCTTAACGACCGTTACCTCTCCCATCATTCTCGCGTAAAGCCCATGAGGGAAGAGCGGATGATAATACCATGTATCGTATCCCAATAGCGCTCCCCTCAGGGCTAAGTAGCTTAGAAGGGGTGTTCCGTCCTCCAATGTGAGGGTCGAGGACTTGCATATACCTACTACTGAGCACTGCTTCGCTACCGCCTTCTTAAATAGGCTTTTCCGTCCCTTGTACGCCAGATTTATGAGACCTCTATCGAGAAGCAATAGGTCAGGCTCATGTTTTTCAATGACTTCCTCAGCTATAGAATACTCCATTTGAGCCATTCGCTTAAGAGCCTCCCTCCTCGAGATCGCCGTTATGAGTTTAAATGATTCCTTAAGCTCAATTCTCCTCTTCCCCACGAAGACCTCCATCGCTGTCTTAATCAGATACGCCTTAAGGGAACCGAAGTCCATGAGAAGTTTGAGGGAGGAGTCGAGCGCGCATACATGAATGAAATTACCATCATAAGCCATAAGCTTGTGAAAAAACGAGTCACTAACAATCTCTCCTCTGAGGGAGATCTTATCGATTCTGAGAATAGGTCTTAGGGGAGGAGCATGAAGGGCATAGGCAAGTGAAATTCTCAACTTACTGGTCAGCCTTTCCAGATCATCCTTGAGAACTTCGTATAACCTTATCTCCTTAACATTCATGAAGACCACGTCTTCATAGGAGAAGAGATATAGATAAATTTTATCATGCTAAGCACTAAATGAGGACCTTTAATTAATCTTTATTATAGTATCATGATATGCAATATTGTAATGTAATATCTGGTTTTTGAGTTCATGTGTCTCTGATGATGACATCGTATTACAGTAACCATGAAGTTGATACTGTAGCATAATGTTTATATCATTATGAGTTCAATAGATACCATGAAGAGCAAGGTGCTACTAAATGGCCGTGCTCCTCATACTAGTGGGACTTGACTTCAGGAGAAACGTCGATGGCATCAGGTATTGGCATCAGAGAATACCCATCGAACGCATATATCTTCTCTTCGATAAGAAGAAGGATACCTATGGATATGCCTCGAGGAGGAACGCCGAGGATTTAAGTAAGGTGTTATCCTTTGCCTTTGAGCAGCCCTTTAAGATCGGAATGAACACGCGTAGCTATGATGATGTCTTCTCAACGCTTTATCTGATCTTCAAGAGAGAGGCTAATGAACGAGATGTCTATGTTGACCTTACGTCAGCCAGCAAGGAAGCCTATGGCGCTACGATAGCAGCCTCCCTACTATTCAAGAGGGTGCACTTATACATAGTGCCGCCATATGTCTCGGAGTGGAACGCGCTCAAACTGGGAAAACCGGAGTTCGAAGAGTGGTTCATGAAAGTGCGAAGCGTAAGGGGGCTTGAACCCATGGAGTTACATATGCCCCCGGTCATGGCCCAAGAGGTTAATAAGGATGAGGAGGCGGTCCTCCTTCTCCTGTTAAGTCATGGAGGGAGGGCACCATCCATAAAGAAGCTCATAGAATGGTATGGCGAGGATCCGAGCGATCCAGCTGTAAAGAATAAGTTCAGCAGGCTCATTAAAAGGCTTATAAATAAGGGCTTAATCACGAGCAGGGCCGGCTCGAGGAACAAACCTATATCGCTCTCTGGCTTTGGCCTGATATTAGCCAAGGCCCTTAAGAAACAGAGGTACAACATAGAACGGGAGGAAAACACTCATGAGGGGATAGGCTTAGAGGTATTTGCTGATGCGAGCTTCTATCTCGAAGAAGAACCTTCTCTTCCACCCTAAATCCTCGAGCCTCTTAATTAAGCCCTTAAGTACCCTAGGCTTATAAGTCAGAAGAGCCGCATATCTGACAATCCTAGGTTCATTTCTCAGCATGTAAAATCTGACTAAGAGTGGCGTATCGCCGTAAAAGCCGTATCCCTCATACACCTTATAATCCCCCTCCTCCAGGAGCTCCACTTCCAGTTCTTGGAACGCCGCCGTAGAATGACTCCTCCTCTCCCGTTGGACTGCCCTCAGCCGCACAAGCTCAACGCCCGCAAACCTAAGGCTTATCTTAACTTCCGAGAGCTCTTCGTTTAGGGCGAAAAGACATATCCCCCTGGGCTTTCTATTATGTATGCTCCTATACACGCGCTTCCACTCCTACGCCCATTAGCTTTCCACTTAACTCGTGTATCTCTAAGTATTTAAGATTGACCGTCCCTGAGTTCTTAACGGAGAGTTGAACTTAGATGAGCCTCGAGCTTGTAGACTCCCATTGCCATGTCACCAACTTCGAGGATCCCCATAGCGTGATACAAGAGGCGACATCCGCAGGGGTGAAGTTCATCATTGGCGTAGGAGAGGATCCAGACGACAACTCCCTCTTACTGCGCATAGCCGAGAGGTATTCTGACGTGGTCAAGCCATGCCTGGGGTATCATCCATGGAATGCCGCTGAAGCCAACGATGATATGATACGCTCCTTCGAAAAGCAAGTAGTGGAACATGTCGATGTGATTTATGGAATAGGCGAAGTCGGACTGGATAAGCGCTTCGTCAGGGGAGAGGATAAGTTCAAGAGGCAACTTAAAGCATTTGAGGTTGCGCTAAGGTTAGCGAAGGAATACGACTTACCGCTCAACATACATACCGTGAAGACCGAGAGAATCGTATTGGAGCTTCTGGTTAAGGAAGGTATCGACAAAGCGGTATTCCACTGGTATAGCGGGAGTTATGAGGTTCTTGAGGAGATAATAAACTTAGGGTATAGGGTCTCGGTGAACCTAGCCCTTGGCTATTCTAAAAGGTGTAGAGGCGTTGCCAGGCGCGTTCCGCTCGCCCTAGTCCTCCTAGAGTCCGACTCCCCCTATGAGTTTAGGGGTGAACAAGCCACTCCGATGAGCATAATTAGGGTCGCGGAATATTTAGCGAAGATAAGGGGCGTATCCACTGATCTAATAGCCCGAATTACCAGTAATAACGCCCGCATCCTCTTCGGCATCTAACAATATTCGTACAATTAACTATGTAGGGTATATGGTGACTGTCATGAGCGATCATTATTACTCCGCTGAGCCTAGGAGCCGGCTTAAGCTCTACAAGCTCACCGCTTACCTAAAGGGCTTTCACCTACAGTTCATCACAGCGAGCGGTGTCTTCTCGCCTAGGAGCATAGATCGGGGGACAAGGGTCCTCGTGGAGAACATGATTATTAAGGATGGATGGAAGGTATTAGATCTGGGCTGTGGTTACGGCGTGATAGGGATCGTCGCGGCTAAGCTCGCACCCAACGGTTTCGTGATATTGACTGATATAAACAAGAGGGCTGTCTGGCTAGCCAGATTGAACGTTAAGGTTAATGACGTAAGGAGGAATACCGATGTACGTCTCGGAAACCTCTATGAACCCGTTAGAGGGGAGGTATTCGATACGATAATCACCAATCCACCGCAATCGGCGGGCCTTAAGGTCTGCTATAAGATAATAGATGAGGCCCCCCTTCTGCTTAAGGAAGAAGGCATACTGCAGCTTGTAGCCAGGCATAGTAAGGGAGGCAAACGGCTGGCTGAGAGGATGAAAAAGGTTTTTGGTAACTACCGCGTATTAGCTAAAAGCGGTGGCTATTGGGTCTACGCTAGCATCAAGGGGTGAGACTATGGGAAAGGGGCGATACGTATGTCTGGATTGCAACCGCAAAAGAGGGGGAGGGTATTTTAGCGCTGAAGAAGTTGCTGAGATAAAGTGTCCTTACTGTGGCTCCGAAAGGGTGAAGAAGCTGAGGTAAACCTGAATCGTACCTCTATCGAGAAGCCCTCCAATGGGCGAAAAGATTTTTGTGTATGCCATGAATCCAAGGTTATTTGATGGAAGTTGAAGAGGCGTTCAACTATGGATCCAAGCTTAATGTCGAGCATATGGATGTGATAAGGCTGAAGTTCACAGAGGCCACATGGGCACTTAGAGCTTACTCGGCTGATGTAAAGCGCGAGGTCTCCGAATTGATATGCGTTAGGTTACTCATAGAGGGTTGCTGGGGTATAGCCTCTGAGATGCCTCGGGGAAGGCTGAACATTAAGAAGCTCGTTAAGAGGGCTTTCCGCTCGGCACGAGCCGCACTTCTTAAGCCTGGGATCAGGGTAACGCGTTACGCCATGACATCTCCTGTGAGATCACGTATAGTCCACCCCTGTAGGTTCTCCTTAGGTGATGTAGATGATCAGGATATAATGGAGGTATTGCTCAACATTAAGCAGGGGATTGAGGAAGGTGTTCACGTTCCCCATTGCGAGCTAATAGCCGATCATATGCTCATGGAAAGAGAATACTGGGACATGAACGGAAGCCACATAGTGGAGGTGAAGCCGCTCACTGACTTAATAGCTTACTTAAACATCAGGGGTAGGCAGGTGAGCACTATCAGAGGAGGAGGAACGGGGTTAGAGTTCCTGCTAAGAGGAGATCATGAGCCGTTAATCAAGAAGTTGATCAGGAGGTGTAGGGCTCTGGAGAAAGTGAAGAGGATGAACCCGCTAATACGAGGTTCAAAGTATCCCATAGTGCTAAGCGGGGAAGTAGCATGCGTGCTATTCCATGAATGTATAGGGCATCTTCACGAGGGGGATCGCTTCCTGATGGCTCATCAAAGATTACCCTTCGGGGCTAGGATCTCTGGGGATGAGTTAACAATCTACGATGATCCAACGATACCGTATTGTTTTGGTAGCTACGCCTATGATGATGAAGGTGTGAAAGGGCGGAGAAAGGTGCTTGTGGATAGTGGGAGAATAGTGGGCTTCTTGCTTTCGAGGACAAGTGCTGGCTTCTACGGACTCGAACCGACTGGTAATGGACGTGGAGCTCTTAACGTACCTAGGAGTCTCATGAGCAATCTCTACGTTAAGCCGGGTGATTGGAGACTGGAGGAGATGATCGAGGAGACGAAAGAAGGATTCTTCGTGGATGGGGTGGTGATGGGCACTATGGATAGTTACGGTAACTGCATGCTGGAAGTGGAGAGCGCATGGTACATACGGAAAGGCGAGGTTGTGTCGCCTGTCGAGCCTATAAGGATCCAGGGCCCAGCTATAGCCCTCCTTAGGTCTATTGAGGGGCTTGGAAGGGAACTCCACATGCGCCCCTCATTTGAAAAGGGAGAGCCTATCTCCGAGATAGCACCTCCTGTGAAGCTGTCCAGGGCAAGGATATATTGGTAATTTACCTGGATAGTATGGACTGCCTATAGCGATCGTGTGGTGAAACACGTGAAGGGCACCAGACTTAGCACCGTATACGGCCCCCTTCCCTCCTGGTATTTGGGCTCATACCTAGGTATCGATCCCATGATGCCCCCCCGACGTTGCTATTTCAACTGCATATATTGCCCCTATGATGAGGGCGAGCATAGGGGCAGGGCGATCAACGCTGAAGTCATAAGAGAGGATCTAATAAGACACATCAAGGATCTGAACGTCAAATTCGTACTCATAGACGGAATCGGGGAGCCATCCTTTAACGAAGAGTTAGCGGACATAGTGGAAGCCATTGAGAGAGTGAAGGCTGAGATGGGACTTAGGTTATCGATAGCCCTAAGGAGTTGTGCGCCCCATTTATTACTGAAGAGGCTGGGTAGTGCCTTGCGCCTAGTCGATCTAGTTATAGTGAAGGTGGATGCTGTTACAGATCATGTCGTTTCTTTAATCAACGATCCCCCCTCCCTTGATTATATTAGGGGCCAGGTCGATACTCTTAAGGCTATTAAGGAACATGCGAAGTTAGCCATTAAGACAATGTTGCTACGTACCCATGAAGTCCCTCTGAATACCGATCCTATTGAATTAAGGAAACTCCTAGAACTGCTAGTTAACGTCAGTCCGGATCTCGTAATACTAGACACACCCCTTTGGAGCGCCCAGGTAAATGCCCTTGACAGGGGCCTCCTTGAGGAGATAGGAGATATATTAGCCGATCACTTAGGCTGGGATAGAGTACGAGTACGTGGCGTCCACGAAGAGGTCGAGGAGGTCATTTGGAATGCGGAGGGGATAGAGGATAGGCTCATTAACATCCTGCTTAGGGTACCCCTGAGCAGGGAAGCGATACGGAGGATAGGTGGGGATATCGCATTGGAAACATTTAACAGGTTACTTCTTCGGAGTATTGTGAAGGAGATAGGCAATGGATACTTCGTGCTTAAGAACTAATACACGTGATGTCACGATAAGAATAACGCCATATGGTATAGAGCTCAAAGGGAGGAGGGGTGAAACCCTACTGGATGTACTTAGAAGAAGCGGCATAACCATAGACGCCTCATGTGGCGGAAGGGGACTATGCGGTAGATGTAGAGTCAGGATTCTAAGCGGTATCGCCACGGATCCTACGGCAAGCGAGGAACGATTATTGGGTGATTCAATAAGAGTGGGATGGCGATTAGCGTGCCAAGTGAAATTGGAGGGCGATTTATGTATAGCCGTTCCCTCCTTTAAGGGCCGCATACTCGACTGGGCTTTACAGATGAGGTATCCCATAGACACGGCGATTACGACCATACCCCTTGGCATGTTAAAGCGAGGGTTACCCTCTGATCTCGAGCTATTGAAGGAGGCTTTAAGAAAAGCTGGAATCGAGTGTAAGGGGTTTACGTTACGAGCTTTAGGTAGGGCATCGCAGCTCTTACATGAAGGCAAGGCAATAGTGGTGGTATATGATAGGGAAAGTGGTGTAGTAATCGATGTACGCGAAGACGACGAATGTTACGGCATAGCCATCGACTTAGGCACTACGACGTTAGTGGCTTCGCTTATAAACCTTAGGAACGGTGAGGTACTTGATAGGGCCTTAGAATATAATGGCCAGGTAACGTACGGTCGAGATATAATATCCAGGATCAGCTATGTGATGTCTACAGCGAATGGAACAAAGGAACTTAGAAAAGCGCTATTACAAACGCTTAATAACATGATAATGAGGCTCATAGAGCGGAACCACATCCAAGAGGATATGGTATATGAGATAGCAGCAGCGGGCAATACCGTCATGAGCGCATCCTTCCTCGGCATCCCACCTCATAACCTAGGCACATACCCCTTTGAGCCTCCCTTCATAGGTGGTCTAAGCGTAAGTAACGCTCAAATTGGCCTGAACGTTAACCAAGAGGCTAGGGTACACCTATTACCCATATTAGGTGGTTATGTCGGAGGGGACGTAGCTGGCGATATACTGTCGTCGGGAATGCTTAATGATTACATAGCAATGCTGATAGACCTAGGCACTAACGGTGAGATAGTGTTGAAAAACGGTGATAAACTCTACGTCGCCTCCTGTGCCGCAGGACCGGCATTTGAAGGAGTAGGCATTACAGCTGGGATGATGGCTACGGAAGGGGCTATCGAGCGCATCAAGTTGAATGCGGATCTGGAGCCAGAGTATGAGGTCATAGGGAAGTTGAGGCCTAGGGGCATCTGCGGATCAGGCCTTATAGACCTGCTTGCCGAGCTATTAAGGCACGGGATCTTGGATTCTCGCGGAAGATTGAAAGACCTCGGTTCACCCAGGATAAGGGCGAACGCAATGGGGACATTCGAGTTCGTTGTGGAGTGGGGCAGAAATACCGCTACGGGTGAGGATATAGTGCTCACCCAACAAGATGTGAGGCAATTACAACTGGCTAAGGCTGCAGTCAAAGCTGCGTATGAGGTCTTATTGAGAAAGACTGGGATAAAGCCCGAGGAATTACAAGCGGTATATGTAGCTGGTGGATTCGGTAATTTCCTAGATCCCCAGAATGCCTTGAGGATAGGATTAATACCACCTGTGAGTTTGGATAAGGTGAAGTTCATAGGAAACGGCTCATTAGCAGGTGCTCAGATGTACATAATATCGATCGAGGCTAGAAGGAGATTGCACAAGATACTGAAAGCCATAGAGCATATAGAGCTTAACCAGGAGCCCGATTTTAAGGATGCATTTATGCGGGCACTCTCCTTTTAATCCTACATGTTCTCGCCCTGATATATTCCGGCATATCTCCTCGTCACACCCATGACCTTCATTATGACTAATTGAACTAATCTTGCGTTTCTATAGATCCTGATCCCATACGGATTGAAGACGACTAATAGGGCTTCAGAGCGTCCGGTATAGCCTGGATCCCATAGGCCGCAGATGATCGTGGCACCTGACCTCAATAACGAAGAACGAGGTAATCCTATAGCCATGCAGTCAGGCGGTATCTTGACTACTTCGTTAAAGACCACTTTATAAGCTCCTGGCTTGAGATCCACGTAGCCCTCCTCATTAAAAGGTACTTCTTCGCACTCGGGAACTTTCCTCTTCTGATTAGTGAAGTCCATCACGCCCGCGCCTTTAAAGGACATTACCTTACGAAGCGTTAACTCGATTGATGCTGGATGCAGCTGCATCTCCTCGTGAAGGAGGCCCACTATATGACCACTCTCTATCAGCTCGGCTATAAGCCTATCACCTATCACCGTCATGAGATTTCACCGTCTCCATAGTTTATCCTAGTGGGGATTCCCTCTAGTGAGGATCTTAAGGCTGCCTCTGCTATCACTAATGCCTTATAGCCGTCTATAGCTGTAACTCTGAAATTCCCACCACATCTCAACGTCTCAGCAAAGTGCCTTAGCTCAAGCTTAAGGGGCTCTTCCCACCTCATGTTAGGCTTGAAAAGTCCCCTATCGTTCTCTACAGTTATCTCCTGCGTTATGTAATCGACCGTTATCATGCCCTCGCTACCCGTGAGTCGCAAAATCCTTACCTTCCTTGGCGTCAGCCAATTCGCCTCGATGAACGACACAACGCCATTGCTCAGCTTCATGAGCATGTTGGCGTGATCCTCGTAAGTGTGCCTCAGCTTGCCGATCACTGCATAGATGCTTATGGGTTCGCTCTGAGTTAGATAACGAACCATATCTATGTCATGTATGGCTAGATCCTTTACTACCCCTACATCTCCTATACGTTGAGGCCACCTAGAGACCCTCCTAGCCGAAATGAGCACTAGCTCCCCTATCTCACCTTCTGCTAACATCTTCTTCGCTCTATCCACGGCTGGGTTAAAGCGCTCTATGAAGCCAACCATGACCTTAACGCCCTTGGCCCTTGCCTCCTTAATTATCCTGAGGGCTTCACTTGAACTTGAGGCCATTGGCTTCTCTACTAGGGCATGAACGCCCTTGTGAATCGCGTATAGGGCTATTTCAGCATGAGTTACGGTGGGCGTACATATGGAGATAGCATCGGGTCTTTCGTTCTTGATCATCTCCTTATAGTCAGTATACCATGCCACATTATATTTCTCGGCTATTTCCTTGGCACGCACTGAGTCTATGTCGCACACAGCCTTTAGCTCCACTTCCCTTAACTCGCTGAACACCCTCACATGATTACGACCCCAAAAGCCGACGCCCACGACGCATATACTTACCTTATCCATGTTGCCGGCCTCCCTATGCCCACATATCTCAGACCAGAGGAAACTACCACCTCTGGCCTGTCTATGACAGGCCTCCCCTCAAGTAAGACGGCTTCCTCGTTAGCGAGACGAGCTATGGCCCTGAAATCTAACATGCGAAAGTCATCATGATCCGTAGCTATTATTATGCAACTCGCCCCCTTCACGGCATCCTCAAGGGTATCCGTTCCCCTTAGGCCTAGTCTCTCCAGCTCTTCAGCCGTATAGTATGGATCGTATATTACTACTTCCCGTGCCCTTCCCTTCAGGAGCTCATAGAGCCTTAAGGTCGGACTATACCTGTGCTCTTTGACGTTGCCCCTATAGCTTAGGCCTAGTATGGCAACCTTAGCATCACTCAGCCTTCTACCGGTTCTACGCAGTGCTCGCGTTAGGAGTGAAATCGCGTGATCGGGCATGGAATCGTTCACCCTTCGCGCCTCCTTAACTAGCTTTAGTTCAATACCGTGCGAATTCGCGACGTCTAAGAGGAAATAGGGGTTCACGGGGATACAGTGTCCTCCTACTCCTATCCCTGGTATATGGAGGTGAGCATACGGCTGTGTGTTTGCCGCCCTTATCACCTCATACACGTCTACGCCTATTCGCTCGAAGAGCTTGGCTAACTCGTTGACAAGGGCTATGTTGACGTCTCTATATACGTTCTCAGCTAGCTTAACTGCCTCAGCAGTCATTATATTGCTAACCCCAACTATCCCCCCTTTGACGATTATCCTGAGCACACCCTCAGCCACCAGAAAGCTACGCTCATCTACTGCCCCTAGGATGCGTGGGTAATTCTGTATATCCCTCAGGGCCCTACCCGCCATCGCCCTTATCGGGCTATAGGCTAAGCCATAGTCCACGCCTGGCCTTAAGCCGCCTATCTCCTGTATCCTTCGGGCGAAAAGCCCCTCCGTAACGCCAGGACCTACCGTGCTCTCCACTATGATTAGGCTCCCTGGCTTCATCGCATTGCCCAAATCCTCAGCTGCCTTAGTCAAGGCACTATAGTCCGGTTTGCCCTCTTTAATAAGCGTTGGGACTACTACTATCACGACGTCGCTTTCCCTCAGGCCTTCAATTACATCTGAAGTAGCCCTCAGTGTGCCCCGTGACACCAATTCCTTAACTAAAGCCTTGAGCTCGGGTTCCGCTTCCAAATGGCATCTACCGCTATTAATGGCTTTCACGACGTCTTCACTTATATCTATGCCGATGACGTGTACCCCTGCCTTAGCATAAAGACATGCAGTGGGCAGTCCCATCCATCCTAGCCCCATTACAGCAAGCTTCATCTCGCCCATCTTGAGTGCACGAATGACCTCTTCCTGGGTCCTTAGATCCATTATCCTTGTCATTTAAATTGCACCTAGCTAGTCATATACTGGGGTTAGATAATTAATGCTTTCTATATTTAAACTAGTTTAAATTTAAAGGTGGTTAAATGAGAGGTGAAAGGGAGAGGATAATCAGTAAGCTGAGGGAACTCGGGTTCCCTGAATATGAGGCACTGGCCTATGTAGCCTTAGTGGAGTTAGGCGAGGGGACCGCTGAGGAGGTAAGTAGGAAATCCGGTATACCGCTACCCAGGGTTTACAGCGTCCTCGATTCCCTAGAGAGAAAGGGGTTCGTCGAGGTATTAGGGGGCAGGCCGAAGAGGTACTCATTACAGGATCCGCGAAGGGCGATAGGGGATTATCTCGAGGAGAAGAGGAGGGAATTAGAGGAGGCTTATGAGCGCCTACGGAGGTTATGGGATGACCTCTATAGGCTAATTGAGCCTTATTACATGGCGCATAGGCTTGAGATAGAGCCGGAGGAGCTCATGATCCCCTTATCAAGCCTAGATATGGCCGAGGAGAAGACCAGGGAGTTGATAAAATCGGCTGAGGAGGAGATATCGATAATGAGCAATACGTTTTCATGGGCGGATAAAGTGCTTGATCTCCTAGGGATCGCCGTGGGGAAGGGAATACGCGTGAAGGTACTCATGAGGGTTGATGATTTAACCATGTCAAGGGTTTCAAAGCTAAAAGCAATGGGCATCGATGTCAGAGCACATCCGCTGAGTTGGTATCCAGTTCGTTGTACCATAGTCGATTCGAGGAGGGCAGTTTTCGTCATATGGGCGAAACCGCCTATAAAAGGGGTGGGTTACATATACAGACCTCATTATACCGAGAACCCAGGTATGGTTAAGCTACTGAGCGATGTGTTCAACCTATACTGGGAAAGGGGAGAGAAGGTATCGTGAGAACCGTATTATATGCTTAAAAAGCGTTCTACCACTTAAGTTCTCTGAGGTAATCAAAGATGGAATATTTAACTCCGCGCCGGATCTTGATACTCGTAGTCATAATAGCGATAGCTTCTGCGGGGATTCTAGCTAGCTTCTATAGGCCTCCTCCACCTAAACCTCGACGTCCTAAGCCCGCTATTGGTATATTATCTATATACGGATATCTATTGAGCGACGCTGAGAAAAACCTCTACCTTAAGGCGATAACCTACGCGATTAAGAACGAGACCATAAAAGGCGTCCTCGTGAGGATAGATTCGCCTGGAGGCTACGCTACTATAGCAGAAGACGTGTATTATGGGCTACGTGAGCTCGACTCCAAGAAACCCGTCGTAGCCCTAGTGGAGGGATTAGCTGCGTCAGGAGGCTTCTTTGTAGCCGTAGGAGCTAGATATATAATAGCAGAGCCCACAGCTTTCGTCGGCAACATAGGTGTCATAGCGACCGCCCCTCCCCTCATAGTACCCTCAGAGAGCGCCCTAGACACAGGGCCTTACAAGTACTCAGGCTTCTCCGTAAGGGAGTTCCCATTTCTGGTACGCGATGCCCTTAACACCTTTTTAGCAGCTGTGAACGAAAGCAGGGGTACGAAGCTTAACGTTTCACTAGATGAGCTGAGCCTGGGCAAGCTCTACTTAGGGAGCGAGGCCCTTAGATTGGGATTGATAGATGAGACGGGCTCTTACCCCTTTGCCTTAGCGAAGGTGGCACAGCTTGCGGGCGTGAAGGAGTACTACGTCGTAGACCTATTAAGTGCTGTGGGCAATAGGTCCATCGGATTAGTAGGGCGTGAGTTATGGAATAATGGGACTAAGCTCTCGATAAAGCTATTACGAGCTCATTCCCGTTCTCCTCTTACCCTATACTATCTATCGCCCTATTACCTGAAGGACTTCCCTAAAGGCCTCTTCGATTACCAGTACACCTTCCCAGAAGGGATGCCTTTTGAGCAGATGTACGCGATGGAGCTCCCTCCCCTCACGAACACTGTGCTGATAGACATAGCCCATGGCAATATGTTTAACCCAACGATCTTTGGCGAGTTACTAGGCCATATAGTGAAGAAAGGGGGACACATAATGCTCGTCAGGCAAGGCGTCAACCTGACGGGCCTACTATCCCGAAGGCCCAGCGCGTTGCTCATCTTCACCCCCACGATGCCCTATTCCGATCAGGAGAAGCTCGTCATAAGGAACTTCGTTCAGGAAGGTGGACGACTTGTACTAGTCTATGATACCTCAATGGCTTATGCTGAGAACATAAATTCCCTAGCAGAGGAGTTCGGGATGTACTTCTCAGATGGCTATCTCTACGATATAAAGGATAACTACGGGATTTATCGCAATATTGTGATCCGAAACTTCGCAGATCATCCCTTGACGAGGGGCTTAACGGAGCTCGTGCTCTTCACAGCCACTCACATATACACGAATGCCACACCGCTTGCTTTAACGGATTACGAAGCTGTGCTCTCTATGACTGAAGAAAAAGGAGAGTACGTGCCCATAGCCATAAACGATAACGTGCTGGCCATAGCTGATTCGACATTCCTCATGGATCCCTTCTGTAAAATAGCGGATAATGGCAAGTTCCTTGAAAAAGTAACGGAGTTCTTGCTTGGGGCTAGCGCTCACTAAAGACACGCTTGCCTTCAGCGTAGACCTCTACTGGATAGGCCTCTAGGGAGAACGGATCCCCATTCCAGAGTACGAATGATGCCCATTTACCCGCCTCTAAGGTCCCGAGACGGTCCTGAATACCTAAGATCGTAGCGTTCCTCTTCGTTATTATCGATATAGCCTTTTCCTTACTTACACCGAACCTCCTGAAGAACCTAAGCTGAAGGAAGAGGTTCCTCTGAAGGATCACGGGGTGATCGGTCATTAAGCCGAAGTAGGGATTTACCTTGACCAAAGCCCCTATGTTCCTCCAGCTTTCATGCTTGAGCTCCGTCTTATATGGAAACGCATCCACTGGTCCATAGACTATGGGGATCCCTTCCTCCTTTATCCTACGAAAATCCTCCTCCCTATATATGTCACATGCATGGTCTATCACAACATCTAGATTGAACTCGCTTTTGAACCTAAATAAGACTAGTACGTCGTCCATCTTATGGACATGAACCCTTAGTCTCTCCTTTCCCTCCACTACCGGGAAGAGGGCAGCGACTTCCGGCTCCACTTCCTCTAAGCGCTTCTTACCGTCCTTAACTAATCGCAGTTCATTTCTGGCCTTAGTGAGAATCTTACGTAAAATGGCCGTAGCACCCATACGCGTATAGGGCCTCGTTCCCTTCCACTCCGTAGTACTCCTGGGGTTGAAACCCAAGGCGGCTTTAATGCCCGCATACTTTATGAAGGCCTTTTCCACCGTCAGGGCATAATTCCTTATGACCACTGCACGCCCACCGATTATGTTCCCGCTCCCCGGCAATACGCATGAGTAGAGCACTCCATGCTCTACGGACTCTCTGAAGCATTTATCGTCCATGTATATGGAGTCCAGGGCATCGGCTAATGGCATTACGGAGTCCATCCGTTCATTACTTTCACCCTCTGATGGATGCTCACCAGCTCGCCTCATCCCTATATGAGAATGCGCATCGATAAAGGCAGGGGTTATGACTTCGCCTTCAGCTATAACCTCGCACTTAGGCTTCTCAGTAGTTACCTCGATTATATTGCCGCTTTCCTCATTAAAGACTACGTAGGCCTCCTTAACGGGCGGTGCTTCATGGCCCGTGTAGACCAACCTACCCATTACGGCTAACATGGATTTATGCTAGATGCTTTCCCAGTATTAAGATAACGCTTGGACTCATAATACCCCGTTGTGTGGCTTTCCGGCCGACCTGTAAGGCCATGGGTAATGAATGATAAGTGGAAATTACACCTTAAAAGTTAATTTAAGATAGAGAACTCTTATCCCTAGAGTCTAGGCTGAGGGTTCTGATATGAAGAGCCGGGAGCGCGTGCTTGCGGCTTTGAGTCACGAAGAGCCCGACAGAGTCCCCATAGATTTAGGGGCTATGCCATCGACTGGGATAATGGCCTTGGCGTATGTCAGGCTTAAGAGGTATTTAGGCCTCAAAAGAGGTGTCGTGAGGGTTTATGATGTAGGACAACAGCTGGCCGAGCCCGAGAGGGAGATCCTGGAGCTATTCCATGTAGACGTGATAGACCTCAAAAGGACTCTAGAACCATGTGGCCCAAATGGCGGAAAGTGGAAGAAGTGGCAGCTACCAGATGGAACACCCTGTGAGATACCTGAGTGGTTCAACCCGGAGCCCGATGGAAGCGGTGGGTGGATCGTGAGAAATGCTGAAGGGAAGATCGTAATGCGCATGCCAAGAGGTGGCTACTATTTCGACAGCGTCTATCACCCACTGGAAAGGATGAGGAGGCCAGCGGATGCTGAGGAATACGATTGGGACGCCCATAAGGTAAAGGATGAGTACATAGAAACTCTGAGGAGGAAGGCCGAGTACCTCTATAAGAACACAGACTATGCCATAATGTTCTTCGGAGCCGGAAGCGTACACGAGTGGGGACAAAGCCTAAGGGGCTGGTCGAATTGGTTAATAGACCTGAGGCTTAGGAGGCACATCGCTGAGGCACTACTTGAGCGCATGATTGATGTCCTCATGTATAACCTAAGGAGATACGTAGAGGCGTTAAAAGACTATGTGCAGATAATAGGGTTCGGCGATGACCTAGGAGTACAAACAGGGCCGCAGATCTCACCTGAGATCTACCGCGAGATGATCAAACCTTATCATGAGGAGCTCTTCCAATACGTCAAGAAACACTCCAAGCTATTCGTGTTCCTCCACTCATGCGGCTCCATATACGCGCTCATCCCCGATCTAATAGATGCCGGCGTGGACGCGCTCAACCCAGTTCAGATATCGGCTAAGGATATGGATCCTAAGAGGCTGAAGAGGGAGTTCGGAGAGCAACTCACGTTCTGGGGAGGAGGTATAGACACGCAACACGTATTGCCCTTCGCAAAGCCAAGGGAGGTAATGCGACAGGTTAGGGAGAACATATCGATATTCGCTCCCGGTGGTGGCTATGTCTTCAATCAAGTTCATAACATCCAAGCTCGAGTCCCACCGGAAAACATAGTTGCCATGTTCAGAGTAGCATATGAATATGGAACGTACCCCATTAGATGAGAGACTTATTAAGAATGACTCACTATTTCGTCCACTAGCTAGGAGGAGAGATGTAATGTAAGGAGCACTCCATTGTCTATTAGCTGAGTTAGGAGGAGTATATCTCATTAATCATAGAGGTTCGCGCTATTCATCTAATGCCTATTGATTTATGGAGGAGGAACATAGCGAGGACTTGCGAGATAAGGGTGTAAAGGGTCGCTGGGACTATGAGCTTCACATCAAGCATGTATCCGAGGACCAGCCCGCTTAGGAGAAAGCCTACGCCGTAAAGCGCGTAAAACACCCCATAGGCGAATCCCCTTACCCTAATAGGAGCTAGATCGGTCACCGCCGCCCTATAGATGGACTCCTGCATGCCATAGATGAACCCGAATATCAGCGCTCCGGCTATCACGTATCCGAGCGTGCCCATGAATACTAACGGGGTCGGTAAAACGGAGAGGATGAAGGGTAAATAGAGGATCCTCCGCCCTATTTTATCATAAAGTAGGCCTGCTATCGGGGCCGATATGGCATCGACAGCCTGTATGGCTAGGTAAAGGGTAGGTATCAGCCAAGCGCTTAGTAGCGGGGTGACCTTGTACAATATCAAGGATCCATAGGTAAGACCCATGGTGTTTAATAGCACAGCAAGGGCGTAGAGCTTATACCCGAAAGGTAGAGTCCCCCTTGGATTATTATCCTCAACGTCCTCGTTCTTCTCGCTTATCCCTTGCGTATAGGGCTTGAGCTTCACATATGCCGTAAGCAACACCGCTAATAACAAGGCATACGGTATGCCCAAGACGCTGAGCGCTAGCTTATAGTTGTCACTGCTGAGGAAAAGGGCGGCCGTAACGATAGCTGGGCCCGCAGTAGCGCCTACTTGATCCATAAGCTCATGAAGGCCGAACGCCTTTCCCGCACCTATCCCCTTACTGACGAAGGAAAGCAAAGCATCCCGGGAAGGACTACGCAGGGCCTTGGCAAACCTTTCAACAACTATGAGGGCTACGGCTATCTGCCAATGCCCTGCTAAAGCTAGTAGGGGAACAGAGATTATGAGACCATAGCCCATGATAGTAAAGAACCAGTAGGCGCGCGTCGTATCAGCCAGATATCCGCTGATGAGTCTGAGCCCATACCCCACGAACTCGCCTAAACCCGTTGCAAGTCCAACTATGAATGCCGTCGCCCCGAGGTGATACAGATAGGACGGTATTATCCCTCGTGCGCCCTCATATATTATATCGCCCAGCAGGCTCACAAGCCCGAAGAGTAGGATGCCCAAGTAGGCCAACCGTCTTAAGCTAGCATCCCTAATGTTAGTCGCCATCATCAACACCATTAACGAAATAGTGACCAATGCGTAGGATATGCCTTAATGAAGATAAGCCTTTCGTCCCCTGTCCTAGATAAGGACTGAAGAGCTCATTTGAGATTCCTCATGCAGAGGGAAATAATTGGCGATAAAAACGTACTCGTCATTCATCCTGTTATTTCTCTTAAGTTGCCTTAAGAAAGGCCGAAAAGCTTCATCCTGAGCTGCTGATAAGTTCGTATCCTTTCATCTAAAGCTAAGAGGTTTGCCTGTCTAGCGCTTAGGTTTAGGGTTACTAGGAAACTCCTGATGCCTCCATTAGCAAGGGAGGCCTTTACACCCTCCTTCATGGTCACCAACTTAAGCTCAGCAAGCCTGATCACGGCCTCTCTTACGTCATCCGCTTTCGGCATCTCCTCGCCCAGTGTGGTCCGAAAGCTCGATAGCTCGGAGATTACTTCGGGAAGCCAAAGGGATTTGAACAGATAGAGGACCCTTAGGACATCTCCCATGACTCCTTCTACGCCTTCACGGGCCGAGAGTACTTTTAAATAGCTATTCAGAAATCCTCACCTTCCAATATTATTGCCGCCTGGACCCTAATAACATCAACGTTCACCGGTATTCAATCCCTCTGACTTGAGGATCGCCTGAACTATTGAGGGAACATACGTTATCGAAGGAACGATATAGCCTACATCCCTCAGGCTTACTGATCGTTCTTGCGCGCTATCAATTAATACTGCCCTTGAGCCCGCATGAAGGGCTCCGAGGAAATCCTCATATAGGTTATCCCCGACATGAATTAGATCTCTGGGCCGAATCCTCAGCACCTCACAGACTCTAAGGAAGGCCTCTTTCCTAGGCTTAGAGCATTTTATTTCATCGGCGTATATCTGAACGTATAGGTACTCGCTGAAGCCTAGCCTCTCTAGTATTAGCCTATTATAAGCCCCGGGCCAATAGATTACGTTACCTAATACGGCTAGCTTCACGTTCATGGAGCTTAGTGTCCTCACGACATCTAGCGCCTTAGGTATAGGGAGCTTCTTGAAGTCGCCATATAGTAAGGTCCTAGCTATGGCCCTTCGAATAATCTCCTTTCGGACGCCCAAGTCCTCAGCGAGAAGACTCAAGCATTGCTCTACTACGTCATCATCGCTTATACATCCCTCTATCCTCAATTGCCTGAGCTTAGGATATATCGCTTTGACCTGCTCCTTAATGTATGAAGGCTCCTTTTTCGCCGAACTCGCTATTTCCGTTGCTATCATCTCGAAGAACTCACTTACATCTAAGAGCGTTCCCCATACATCGAATGATACTGCTACCATTACTTAGCACCGGACAGTATTGAGGCCTGAGCACCTAAATCATTATGCTACCATCCTTAAATAATATCGAAAAGTGCCATTATATCTCACATACAGCATCCACGTACTGCCTCAAAAGACCCTCGATCTGTTTTTCAAGCTCACTACCGTAATAGAGGATGGCTCCATAGTGATTAAGCGATCTTAGCCTATTGATACAGAATATCAGGAACCGCATTACCTTAGAGAGTCCATTGAATAGTAGAAATGTGGATAGACCATCCATGATCATCCATATCTCACGGTACCTCTTGCCTAATCCCCTCAAGGCCCTTTCCATGTTTAGCTGTAGCTCATTTAGATCCGCAGGGGATGAGATGAGGAGTAGATTTCTGACATCTGGTATGAGAGGTCCGTTAACGGATTTTGTAAGGCAATCTATGAGGTATATCCTACCCTCCTTAATGGCCCCTGGTAACTCCGTGATACGTTTGGCGAGCTTATCTACGACGCTTGAAGCGGGCCTATTGCTCAGTACTAGGATTATCCCTCGGTCGCCGTCAATTATGAGCTCGCTGAGTATGAGGGCTAGTCCTTCAAGGGCGCTGGTGTTAGCTTTAGTGAACTTTACTAAGGCTATCCTGAGGTGCCTAGATTTAGTTATATGCGTCATAAGCTCATGAAAGCTCATGATGTAGGATCCTCCCTAGCAAGGAGAGCCTGCATTTAAGAGAGCCTCAATTGATTTATAAGACAAGTGTCGATAAATAAATGTCACGTCTTAAAACCCCTCTTAATTCATGCTAAAGTTATAAGTTATTTCGAAGCCCGATATAGTCCATGCGTCATCCATGAAAACGTATGGTGAGGAAAACACTAAGCGTTCTCCTATTCTTGCACAAATTATATGAGCCCATTATAGGGCGATGCTGGGTTTGCGTTATCTCAAAGAGTAAAATCATGCTTAAAGGATCCTTCGCTAATATTTATAACGGGATCGAGCTTGAAAGCAGTCTTAATGGCTGGAGGGGAGGGAACCCGTCTAAGGCCCCTCACCTCCAACAGGCCTAAGCCCATGGTTCCTGTATGTAATAGGCCTATTATGGAATACAGCTTAGACCTCTTAAGGCGCCATAATGTGAAGTACGCTGTTGTTACTCTCCATTATATGCCGCACCTCATAGTGGACTACTTTGAGAATGGAGAGCACTTCAATATGGAGATATACTACAGTATCGAGGACATCCCCCTTGGGACAGTAGGGGGCATTAAGCAGGCTGAAGATCATCTAGATGAGACGTTCGTTGTAATGAGTGGTGATGTATTAACGAACATAGACCTCTCGCATATGATAAGGTTTCATAAGTCACATGGCGCACTCCTGACTATAGCCCTCACGAAGATATCCGATCCCACGGAGTTCGGAATAGCATTGCTGAATGACGAGGGACGTATAACTAAGTACCTTGAGAAACCCAGCTGGAGCGAGGTCTTTAGCGATCTAGCTAATATGGGAATATACATACTCGAGCCTGAAGTTCTAAAATATGTACCTAAGGGCAAGCCCTACGATTTCAGCAAGAACTTAATCCCTAAATTACTGAAGCAGGAGGAGGCCGTTTTCGGTTTCATCGCGGATCCGGTTTATTGGAGCGATGTAGGTACTCATGAGCAATATCTGCAGGCCCATCAGGACTTACTCGAAGGCAAGATATCGGGTTTCAAGCCGAGGGGTAGGGAGATAGAGCGAGGAGTGTGGGTCGGTGATGACGTCGAGATAGATAATGCTGAGATCAAACCTCCTGTCGTATTAGGCGATGAGACCATACTCAAGGAAGGCTCTAAAATAGGGCCGTACACGGTGATCGGGGCTAGGAACATAGTGGATCGAGGAGCAACGGTATCTAGGTCGGTGATCTGGGATGACGTTTACATAGGTACTGGATCTGTGCTAAGGGAGGCCATAGTGGCATCTAAATGCAATCTCTCAGCAGGTTGTTTGCTCATGGAGGGATCCGTATTAGGAGAATCATGTCTCGTAGGGAAATATGCCATCGTAAGACCAGGGATAAAGATATGGCCGTCTAAACGCGTGGATCCGTATGCCGTGGTCTCCGTTAATTTAAAGTGGGGCATTAAGTGGGCTAGGGAGCTGTTTGGGCCTTGGGGAATTGAAGGGGCTTTTAACGTGGAAATAACGCCTGAGTTCGCAACGAAGCTCGGCTTCGCAATAGGATCATGGTTAGGAAGAGGTGCTTCGGTTGCTGTAGCTAGAGATCCATATAGGTCCTCTAGGGCTATAAAAAGGGCTTTGGTATCAGGCCTGATAGCAGCTGGGATTAACGTGTTCAACTTAACTGTAGCACCTACGCCTGTTCTTAGGCACTTCATAAAGAGAGCTGGGATGAATTGTGGCGTTATGGTCGAGGCTCCAATCGCTAACCCAAATATGATAAGGATAAAGGTGCTTGGAAAAGAGGGAATAGAGATCAATGAGGATGAGGAGAAAATCATTGAACGTAGGTTTCAGAGGGAGGAGTATAGAAGGGTCTCGTCGGATGATGTGGGAAGCGTAATTTATCCGACTGATCACATGGAGACGTATGTAATTGACGCGTGCAAGCACATCAGGGCATCTTTAATCAGCAAAGCCAAGCTACGGGTCATAGTGGACTGTGGACGGGGAGCCGCTTCATTCGTGATACCGAATTTGCTGGAGCGCATAGGTGCTAAGGTCGTGTTGCTGAATTCAATAGCTGATGAGAACGCAAGGGGGCATAGTGTATTCAACACAACGCACGCTATTGATGTCCTTTCGAGCATGGTTAGAATAGTGAAAGCAGATCTAGGTGTCTTCTTTGACGAGGATGCAGATCGGGCCATATTCATTGACGATAAGGGCAATAGCGTACCAGGTGATATAATGCTTGCCATATTGTCTGGAATGATCCTGGAGGAGGCCGGAGGAGGAAGGATAGTAGTCCCTAATACGGCCTCCCGAGTCGTGGATTGGGTGGCTAAGAGGAAAGGAGGAAAAGTTCTTAGGACTAAAGTTGGAGCAAAACACGTACTTCACGCCATTAGGCTTGAGGAAGCGGTGTTCGGTGGTGAAGAGAGGGGGGCCTTTGCCTTCCCTGAGTTCCAAGTGGGCTTCGATGGCATGTATGCGCTTATGAAGGTTATGGAAGCCTTGTCAGAGGGGTCTACACTTTCAGAACTAGCGTTAAGCTTGCCTCCGACCTATACTGCTAAGAGAAGCATAAGGGTTCCCTTTGAGCTTAGGGGGAGAATTCTCAGGAGATTATTGAACGAGCTAAGAGAGCTTGAAATAGATACCATAGATGGCATAAAGGTTTTAGAACCGCATGGCTGGATCCTCATAAGGCCTAGGTCACATGAACCGCTATTCGACCTATACATCGAGGCTGATAATGAGGAAGAGGGAGCGGTAATGTTAAGGAGGTATACTTCGTTGCTGAATAGAATGCTTAGCGAGAACACATAATCTCCGCACTAAACTAGTCGTCCCAGCTCGTCATGAAGACTGTTTGTCCCTCCTAAGGACATAATGCCTTTAAATGGCTTAAGGCTACGAGTCCTCTTACCTTCATTCTAAGAGCCTGAAAAGGACTTTTCTGCCCTTATCATTCTTCATGATCTCTATCTTACCCTCACGTCCTAGCCATCCAAGCGCACTGTAAACCCGTGTTATCTTAAGCCCTGTCGCCTTAGCTATCTCCCTAGCCGAAAGGGGTCTTGTTGAATCCTTAAGGGCCTTCCAGACTCTTCCTGCATCTAAGCCGAAGTACTCCTCAGGCCTCAAATCTCACACCTCCCCTCTTAGGAGTTCCATGAAGCTAATAAGCTTTCATGGAATGCACTAGATGATGTTAACGGATGATGAAGAGTAGTGCCCTTCTCAATGGTGGTTCAGAAGGTGGGCGGTCGCTCATCAATCACTCCTAGCAAACTTCATCATAATTCTAAAGCAGATTACTCTGCTCTCAAGGGAGATTCCTATTCCCCATACTAGAGCGGGGCCCCTTTAAGGGCTTTAGGTTATGCGATGATCTCCTCAAGTAGCGACTAGCGAAACGCGCTTTAACCGTTGCTTGACCAGCATAGCTCACGACCTAGAGAAGGCCACTTGCTTCACAAAACTATACACGACCTTCCTATTATTACTTATGACCCCTTTTACTACATCATCTACATTAAGGCTCAGCCTAGAGCCCTCTGCAAGCCTCCGTATGAGGAGTTTTAGTATCACATCAGCTGTATCCTTAAACCCAAGGATATCGACCAAGGTCATGTATACTATAGCTGGATTAGAAATGAGGGCTGATCCTAAATCAACATAGGAGCCTAATTTCTTCATGATAAAATACTCCATAACATCTCTAAACGTAGGGCTAACACGGCTATCTATAACTTCACATATTTGCTTACATAAATCTTCAGGAACATGTAAGTCATATGGCGACAGTTGCTGACACATATTAATCTCCTGGTATATTCTTTCGAATTGCATATGATAACAATTTTCCTCGTTGAATAATTAAATTTGTTAAAACCTCTTTTATTGAAAGATTAGCGGGCCATAATTTAATTCCTGTATTGTCAATCTCTCATATTACTATAGAACCCCTGCAGAATTTAAATACTATGAGTATTTATGCGCTAAACCAGTTATGTCCATTAAATTCCTGAATCCTTGCTCCTTAACATAATTCACTATCCCCTTTAAAATGACCTTGAATGCCTTAAGACCGTAAGTATACAATGCTGTTCCTATGCCTACGGCCCTGGCACCAGCTAACATCAATTCAACGGCATCGCGCCAATCCATTACCCCTCCAACCCCTATTATCGGGACTGTATCACCTACCGCCTCGTAGAGCTCATAGACGCATCGTACTGCTATCGGGTGTATAGCGGGGCCTGAGAGACCACCATACTTATTCGAGAGCACGGGCTTCTTGGAGTCTACATCTATGACCATGGCCCTAACCGTATTTATTGCGACTAATACATCAGCGCCACCATCTATGGCTGCTTTACCCACTTCCACTATGTTAGTAACGTTGGGGGATAGCTTCGCCAGTACTGGACAATTCACTGATCCCTTTACCGCTTCCACTATCTCCCTTACAAGCTTAGGATCATGACCTACATCCAGTCCCATGCCCTTGACATGAGGGCAGGAGAGGTTTAGCTCCACAGCATCGGCTCCAGCCTCCTCTGCTCTAGCGGCTAGATCTGCGTACTCCTCGGGCCTCGATCCGGCTACGCTAGCTATTAGCGGTATCCTTAGGAGCTGTTTAGCCCTTTTAAGCTCCTTCTTGAAGAAATCCATGCCCGGATTAGCTAGGCCTATCGCGTTGAGAAGGCCGTATTCGAGTTCATAAATCACGGGATTTTCGAAGCCAGACCTAGGTTCCTTTGTTATGCTCTTAGTGGTAACAGCACCAGCTCCTGCTGATCCAGCCCTGACCAAGAGAGACGCTGTACTCCCTAATATCCCTGACGCTAATATCAAGGGATTCCTAAGCCTCAAGCCTGCTAACGCGACTTCCGTATGGACTGACATATCTACCGAACCCCTTTTCGACCTTAACGTCTCCATCTTCTAAAGCTACAACTCCGCGGATTATCACCATATAGGGTTTGCCCACGACCTCCATACCTTCAAATGGTGTATATTTAGCCTTTGAATGGAATTCCTCACCGCGTACGCGCCAGCGAATGCTATAATCATAAATGACCAGATCGCCATCAAATCCGGGCGATATGCGCCCCTTGGGGACCCTGAGTATCGCCGCAGGGTTCGCTGAGTAAAGGCTTAGGATTTCAAGTGGAAAGCCCTCGTCAAGTATAAGCTTCATGAGCAGGGGAAGGCATATCTCAAGGCCGGGGAATCCAGCTGGTATCCTCTCGTAATCGCTATCCAGCTTCTCGCTTAGCTTATGAGGGGCATGATCCGTGGAGATAGCATCTATGAGCCCTCCTCGCAGATGACCTCTCATCCCCTTCACGCTTTCCTCAGACCTTAGGGGGGGATTGACCTTAGCGATCCCCCCGAACTTAGAGGTGAACGAGCTATCTAGGAGCACATAATGAGGACACGTGTCACAGGTGATCTTAAATCCCTTAGCTCGATATCCGATTATCTCCTTGACAGCATTGGGGGATGATATATGAGTGAAGTGGATGCGTATTCCCTCATATGCGATTAAACCTAATAGGTTTCTGACAGCCGTGACCTCGGCTTCTTCGGGTCTTAGTATATGGTGAACCGTTACGTTCTTAATGCCCTCATAGTGCCCCTCAACCATCCCAGGATCTTCGGCATGGAATACTATTAAGGCGTTCTGCTTCTCAGAGCGTTTGATCAGGGCTTGAAGGTCTTTAGAATAATCATGGGGGTATATTTTAAAGCCCAGTATCCCGAATTCGATAAGCTCACTTACATACTCGAGTTTAGCAGGGAAGCCGCTATAGAAGCCGAAGTCAACGAGCGCCTTAGATCCTGCGACCTTTTTCTTTAAGGCCAGCTTACGGATCTCGTTCATATAGGGCTTGTTATTAGGCATATCCCCCACAAACGTAACTCCTCCGTATAGGGCTGAAAGCGTCCCAGTGAGCCAATCCTCCTTATCAGTCTCCCCTAGATCCCTCATATGTACGTGCATGTCTACCATGCCCGGGAGTATTACCTTCTTACCCTTCACCACAACGCGTTCCTCAGAAGATGGGGCCCTAGTAGGTTTACAAACTGAGACTATCTTCCCATCATCTATCGCTATGGTGACCTCTAATATTTCCCCATTCAAGTAGCATTTCCCCTCAACGGTTAGATCAACTCTCTGGAATGGGTATCTTCCTCCCACAATGATCCCTCCAACTCTGGCCGAAATCCTCAATGAGAGCTAATATGGTCGATGAGAAGACAGGCCCATCCCTACATACGCGTAGTCCTAGCGGATCCAGAACGCAAGCACCGCATATGCCTATTCCGCACTTCATATATCGCTCTAATGAGGCTTCACACCGCACGTTGTGCTCTCGGCAGAGATCAACTACGGCCTTCATCATTTTCTCCTTTCCACACACGTAGACTATATCATAGCCCTTAATGTCCACGACGTCCTTAATCACATCTACCACTGTGCCCTTAAGCCCATAGCTACCATCGTCCGTAGCGACGAAGGTTCTCCTGGCTAGATGGACGAACTTAGCGACATGGAAGACCTCTGATGCAGTTTTAAACCCTAGTATCACATCCACGGATGACCTAGCTTCAAGTAGTTTTCTTACGAGGAAGGGAAATGGAGCTAACCCACATCCCCCAGCGACTATCAAGCATGTGCTTTCCCTTACTACTGAAAAGCCCCTCCCGTAAGGCCCCCTTAAGGCCACTAAGTCGCCTTCCTTAAGCCTTTCATGTATGTAAGTGGTCACCTTACCTACCTTCGCTATCACTAGCTCCAAGATGCCCTCATCAACGCTATAATCGGATATGCTTAAGGGTATCTCACCTTGTCCTGGGATCCATAACATTACAAACTGTCCTGGCTCAGGCTTTAAGGGCTCGTCCAGCTTTATTTGACACCATAGCACCCTTTCTATGGGCTTATTTAGCCCATGAACCCTGCCCTTAATGTACGCCAATCTAACCACCTGTGAGCTGACGCAAAATCTCATCGTGGCTCATTATATAGCCACAGTACTCGCATTGCATCTTAAGAGGGCTTAGGCTTACGAGCCTGAATTTCGACTTCAGGGGTTCCCTAGGTTGGTTCGTTATACACCTTGGGTTTATGCACGAGAAAAGTCCCTCTATCCTCTCAGGGACGCTTACCTTGCTCTTGCTCACAACCTTATAATTCCTTATTATATTTATAGTAGCAGTAGGAGCTATGAGCGATATCTTATTTACGTCATCCTTCTTAAGCTCCAGCTTCTCTATCTTCACTATATCCTTTTTGCCTAATTTCTTGCTCTCTACGTTCATCACTACAGCTACGCGTAATCCCTCTCTCCCAGTTATCCCGAGGATTTTAAGGACGTAGAGTGCATTACCCGCTGGGATATGATCTATCACGGTACCATCCTGTATCTTACTCACTAATAACCTCTCATCCCTCCTCATATCTCCTCACCCACGAGGATGAGCTTAAGAAGAGCCATTCTGATGGGAACACCATATCCAGCCTGCTCGAAGTACTTCGCGTGCTTCGTTGAATCTATTTCGTTTGGCAGTTCATCCGTCCTAGGCAAGGGGTGGAGTATTATCAGATTATCCCTAGCCTCCTTCAGATGATTTAAGGTCACCCTATAGCTCCCCCTTATCTTCTCGTACTCCGCTGGGTCAGGCAGCCTTTCCCTCTGTATCCTAGTCACATAGAGCACATCGAGCTCGCTTATAACATCATCGAGCTTCTCGACCTCTGTAAAGGAGGTACCAGTGAATTTCAGGTATTCGATGACCTCGTTCCTGCACTTAAGCTGCGGTGGGGATATCAGGTAGAGGTGCTTGATGGGATACTTCGACATCCCGTAAATGAAAGACGTAGCAGCCCTGCCGTATTTAAGATCACCTAGTACGCCAACCTCAAGTCCATCGAAGCTCTCGAAATTCCTCTTTATGGTATAGAGGTCTATCATCGCCTGTGTAGGATGATGACGGGTTCCATCTCCGGCGTTTATCACCGGTACATCAGCTATCTCCGCTGCGAACTTAGCTGCTCCCTCTATGCTATGGCGTATCACTATTAGATCCGAGTAGGCGTTTAGCATCCTTATGGTATCCGCTAACGTCTCCCCCTTTGCTATCGATGTCCTAGATGGCTCAGAGAAGCCTATGACCCGTCCGCCTAGCCTTAACATCGCGGTCTCAAAGCTAAACCTAGTCCTAGTGCTAGGCTCAAAGAAAGCCGCCGCCATGATCTTCCCTTCAAGCAACCTCAGGTTTAAGCCCTTATACTTAAGCATGCTGTCGGTCTCTTCAAAGAGGACTTCTAGTTCCTCCTTGGTTAGATCAATTATGGTCACGATATCCCTTCCCTTAAACACGCGACCTACACCCCCTCAGGTATTCCTTAATGCTTTCATAGTAATGACGATTTATCAAACCTTCACTGAATAGGAATTCCACTATATCCATGAGGCGAGCTAAAAAGTGAAGCGTGACTCCCTCTTTGGCGAGGCGCTCGCAAGCTCCCTGTCCCCTATCGACCACCACGAAGGCGTCATAAACACGAATACCTTCCTCCCTTAGTGCCCTCACCGCTCTAAGGATGCTCCCTCCAGTTGTGGATACATCATCCACGACCAACGCCGTAGCTCCTGGATTATAATCGCCCTCTACAAGCCTCTTAGTGCCATGTCCTCTTTCGCCCTTACGGACGTAGATGAGGGGCATCTTCAGCTTATACGCAATGAGAGTTGCTAACGGGATGCCACCAGTGGCTATGCCGCAGACCAAGTCCGCTTTGATCTCCCTGATCTTATTAACACAGAGATCCGTTATCCTCTCGAAGACCTCGGGATGGGAAGGTATGCGCCTGAGATCCACGTAAATCGGGCTTCGCATACCTGATGTAAGCAGGAAATCGCCTACTTGCACACAATTTAGCTTGTAGAGAAGGAGGGCTAGCTCACTGATCATGAAGCGCCTCCCTCTCACTTTCAACTATGCGTCGAGCGCTTAAAAGGGGGTCGGATGCCTCATATATGGCTCTGCCCACGATCTCGAAGTCTGCCCCGAACTTCAAGGCCTCACCCGCCGTGGCTCCTTGCCTTATCACTCCGGGAGCGAAGATCAACTGATCTCGATTTAGTCTCTCTCGCGCGAGCTTTATGTACATAGGTTTAGTAGCCCCCACTACAACGCCGTCAACACCTACTCCTCTAGCATAATCTAGGAGGACGCTTAAGTTCTTCTCAAACAATATAGCCCCCTTATGGCTCATCATCAGCACTCCTATTATGGAGGCATTCAGTCCATGAGAAAAGGGTACTAATTCATCAATGCTCATGGGAAAAAGATGCGTGATTACGGCATTAAAGCCCATATCGACTAACACCTTAACTGTTGCCTTCATTATATGAGGAACGTCAGCTAGCTTGAAATCGGCTATGAAGAAGTACTCAGAAGAGTATTGCTTAATGATATCCAATACCCCCTTAATGCCTATGCTCAGCGTTAGCGGATGGCCTATCTTAACGCCGATCACATAATCCCTCAGGATCGAAAGAAGGTACACGGCCCTGCTTGAGCAATAATCCTTAGGGCCCAGCAAATCCAGAGCCAATATCAGACGTGAACCTTTCTCCTCGGCCTTGCTCATCAGGTTAGCGAGACTCAAGAAGACGCCCTTCCTATCATGAAGGGGGAGTGGTATATATCGTTTACCTTTAGGATCCCTCCACCCTTAATCCCTGAAATTATCCTAAAAATATATTATAATGTATTAGACGGTTAGATGTGCAGTGGATGTATATGGACTATGG
>JAGGXX010000015.1 GCA_021162845.1 Thermoprotei archaeon
CCTTATATCGTAGAGCACATCGATGACTCTCTCAACCACCTCTTCGTATTCCTCTCCCGGCTTAACGATACCTTCTTCCTCCCTGCCCATTAAGTTCACCCAAACGTAAGAGGGCTCCATATATGGAAAGGCCTTAGTCCTCTTCAGGTCTATCTTATACACGCCATTTCCTGGATCCCATTTATACTTAAGGAGGCCTTCGCGCTCGAAGACCCTCGGTATCCAGAAGTACTTCCACACGGGCAATGCAGCATGATCAGATATCAGCACTACTATGGTATCCTCATCACATAACCTCTTGATGAGCTCTCCGACCAAGTAGTCAATTACACCATAGGAAGCTCTGTATACATTCATAGCCGCTTCCTCAGCTTCCTCACTATACAGCGGATGCCCTTTCCAAAGATAGCCTAAAAACGCATGGTTTATACCGTCTAGTAAATGGAAGTGCATGAATAGATGTCTTACACCATACCTATCGGAGACATAGGAAGCCACTCTAACCAAATTATCAGCCTCCTCTCTAGCCCCGCCAATTCTCATTTTGAGCTCCTTAAGGCTAGTGCCTATTAGCTCATAGCCCGCATGTGCCTCTACCTTAACATCAACATAGCCCCCTTCACTTAAACCACAGCTCCTTATCAGCTCCTCAGCTAATCCCCTTGGAACAGTCCATCCCTCCCTAACGAACACAGGTCCTCTTACTACATGGATTGCCAGAGGCTTCATCCCCAGTTCTTCAACTCGAACCTTGAACATCACCTTAAGCGGTTCCTTAATCTTAGCCAACCATCTAGAGCTCAGACGGCTTGGGTCGACTATCTCTTCAATCCAGTTGCTCTCCTCACCCTTACTTAAGACGGAATAAGGCTTGGTGTCACCTTCACGGAAGAAGAACGCCTTTCCCTCACTCACAATCATATAGTGCTCCTTGCTGATCCCAGCTAGCGGTAGCTTAAACGCATATCCCCTAACCTTCACCCATGTGGGCGGCTTCACTAGCTCTAGCTCTTGCCCTCTTGTAGTGATGGGCATACCGTAGTAGTAGTGTTGTTCGCGGTCTATGATCCTAAATGGGACACCAGGCGTGTACCACCACCCCTCTACTCTGATCACTTCGCTTCTCCTAGGTGGCCAACCACCTGGGTAATTTAGAACAAGGCTCTTTTCGCCTACCTCAGCGAGTACGTCCCATATGAACTCGGCCCTGCAGTACTTCGTAAGCTGTGATCTGCCCCTCTCCAGTAGGCCCTCATATACCTTCTCGCCTGGCAGGTGGAGGAAGAAGCTCGTGACGCCATGGGTTCCCGTCCACGAGCCCGTTACGACGGTGGTCCAGTTCGTCGGCGTATCGCAGGGTGGTGAGGGGAGAACCCTTAGCATGGACCCGCCATCTATTAGCTTTGAGATGTTGGGGATTATGCCCTCCTTATGAAACCTATCCATGAAGTAAAACATCCCGCCATCTATACCTATGAATAGGATCCTCTTCATGCACCATTCACGGTACGTAAGTTAGTGCTCTTCTTCATTAAAGGTTATCTAACGACAGTATCTCCCGCATTTTAAGATTAGACTTTGAGAAGTCTCTGAAAGCGTTTAATCTTAGATAAAAAAGAGTCATTAACCGAAATTAAGAGGGCCGCTATAGGGTAAATTTATCCCATATCCTCACTAAGAAATATTGAGTATGCAATACGGCAAGAATATTAGGGATTACGTTCTTTAGGGGCGAGATCGACTTGGACTTAGATAGGATCCAACCTAAGCTGATAATCCCTATACGGTTACTAAGGCAGGTAATCAAAGAAGCTAAGACTGCATATCCCCTCGAATCCTTTGGGGTCATGTTGGGGGATATAGATGGGGATTCCTATTTCGTGAGGAGGATAAGCCCCCTGAGAAGGGGACTCACAGCCCGTGACTTCTTCATACTAGACCTCAACGAATGGATGGAGGCGATACTCTCGGGAAGGCATGAAGGGCTAAGCTATATAGGGCTATACCATAGTCATCCGAATGCTTCATCTCTTCCCTCTAATCCCGACATCCATAGGATGATGGAGTGCCCCGGAGAAGTTTGGCTAATAGTCGCTTTAAGCTCTAAGGGAGAAGTGAATTATGCTGCCTACACCGTTTCCCGCCTACGGTCTGTGTAGGTTTCCGTAGGTCGGCACACTGTAGTGTGCCCAAGTGCGAGAAGGTATTTATTGTCAAGATTAGGCTCGTCAAACTCGGTAAGGGGAGAATCGGGTTCTACATACCAAAAATGTATCAGAAGGAAATTGAGGAGTACCTTGGATATGAGGCAACGCTCATTATCTGTTTTCACTCCAGAAGAGGCAACAATAAGAGCTAGATTTGTTGCCAAGGGAGAAGATGCAGATTGGTTGCTACTGACAATGGCTAAGTTTAAAGCAGGAACACAAAAAGCACTAGAGGTTACTAAACAAGGTAAAACAAGGTTCACAGAACTAGTAAAAGCCTCCATGAGTATAGTAGGTAATAATAGGTATGCTCGTGGTTCAGCGAAAATAGTACAAGGGATAATAGGGTCAGTTAAAGCATTACAAAAACTAGGTGAAAATATCTCATTAAACGATGTAGAGCTTGGAGACTGGTGGTTGATACAGTCAATAGGAGCTAGAAACGATGCTAGTGAAAAAGGGAATAGAAACATAAGGCTTATTGGAGATAATGATGTTGAAATACTAGTTCATGATGAAGCTTCATGGAGAAGGATTAAAGTAGAGTATGGAGCTTCAAAGAGGTATAGCATGATTCTTAATGAGGTAGCTAAACTGGGAATGGAGAATAAGCTTGGCTATCTAGCGAGAATAATTCTACTAAACTATTCACCTCATAGAGCATATTGTGAGCTACAAGTTACCATTCCTTGGAATCTATATATGAGGTATCTTCCAGTTAAAGGACACGTTCATGGAGATAATATTGGCGGGATAGATGTTAATCTTGATAGGATAAACCTAGCTATAGTGTCTAGACAAGGAGTTTTATTAGACACTTATACTGCTCGTTTCCCAGAGCTTAAGGTACAAGGATTGGACTACGATAGGAGAACTAGTATTGTAATGGATGCTATTCACAAGGTACTAGACTATGCTGTCAATCATGGATGTTCACTAATAGTATTAGAGAACCCAAAAACATTAGGATACCTAAGATGGGTCTGGATAAGGAGAGGTAAAAGGAGGAATAGTACATGGAATAGAAGAGTGTCATTATTTACAGTTGAAATTGCTGAGAGAATATCATGGCATGCACCACAATATGAACTCAAAATATACTATGTCAACCCCTCATATACTAGCAAGCTAGCAGAGGCAATAGCCGAGAACATAGGACTAGATAAACACACAGCATCAGCACATATTCTAGCACTAGAGTACCTTGGATTGAACCCTAAAGAGGTATACCAGAACCTACAGAGACCTTAAAAGACCTACAAACAAGAAACAAACACGAACCCTTGCCACTCCTACGCTGGCGCTCCTCCGAGTGGAAGTACTGCTTACCTGTGGGGCTCGTAGCATCAGGGAATAACGCCGCATGCCCTGACATAATATGAGCATATAAGGTGGGGAGAAAGGACTGACGGCTAGGATCCATCTGGGCTATGCTTAAAGGATAACCTTCTGGATCCTTCTTTTCTCCTCAGGAGTTAAGGTGTTCCAGTAACCTAACCCTATGAGGTTCTCGACTAACCCTCCGAAGGAGCGAGCGTCAAAGGTTAGAAGGTAATCGATTCTAAGGGATTTCATCGTAATTACGGTCGTGGCATCAGTATGACTAAAACCCTTTCTTTCTATGTTCTTCTCGAAAAGCTCTAACGCCATGACCTCCATGCTTTTGTCTATATGTATTAGCTCGATTGTGCCTTTCCTTATGAACTCCTCGATAAAGGCCTTAGCTGTTTCCACTGAAATTCGGTACTTTAATATCGTAAGCGTTTCATCAAGAATGTGGTTAGTGATATAAACTCGTCCCCATTTACCTTCAACCGCATGGACGACTAAAGCTAGAGCGTCCCAATGGTGCACATCCCTCAGGCTGTAGAGAGCGAAGAAGACACACGTATCAATTAGTGCTGTCACTTTCCCCACCATAGAGATATCTATCCACGTCTTCAGCGTTTGTAGGTCCTATATCCTTAGCGTATTTCAAAGATGATATAACGTTCTTGAGTTTACCTTCTTGCCTGTCCAATTCCCTCTCGGCAAGACTTATGAGATACCGCAAGGTCTCAGCGAGCGAATTCTTATTCAGTAGCTTTGCTATTCTCCTCAGCCTTTCCCTATCTTCTTTGCTGATCCTTATGGTCGTGTAACTCAAAGAAACTCACCCTTATTATGGATCTCATTATTAATTTATATACATTACTACATGTAGTAATGTATATTATAAGTTTAGGAGTGAACTCACTCACCTCGGTAAAGCGAACTTGATCAAAATTCCGTAGCTTCTCTAACTTAAAAGACCCTAAGGAAGGTTGAGGATCTCTCTTCTTAAGACATTCGTCCTCTTAAGTCATGTTCTGGTACATTTAACTAAGAAAAGAAAGCGGAATATCATAACGCTATAGATGAATTCCTAGATATATGAATCGCGGGAAGAGCTTTTTCTCTTTGGCATACTGATTGAGGTTAACCTTAGTTACGCTTTAACAAGCACCCCCCATTTCCGTATGATCTATATCACGATGTCCTTTTCAGTTGGTAGTTTAGCTTCCTTAATCTTCCTATAGAACCCCCAAGCCCTTAGCCTATCATAGGCCTTTAACGCTTCAGCACCGAACTGTTCTCTCCTCCTCTCGAGCATTGGCCAATCCCCGTAATCGACCTGGTCTATGGACATAAGTACCCTCTCCAGCTTCTCCTTTAATTGCCTAACTACATCAGGACGTTCCTTAGCTATGTTCTTCTTCTCCTTAGGATCTTCCTCTAGATCGTAGAGCTCATCTTTGCCGTTCGAGTACCATATGTACTTGTATTTCAATGTCCTGATGGCCTTTATCCAGTAATTGAACCGCCTTATATCGTACTCCGGGTGTCGCCTCCATGTGTGGAAGAGCTGTTGTACTGATGTATGATATTCTATGAGGGCGAAGTCCCTCACTGGCTTACCTTCTACCATTGCGGGCAGTAGGCTACGGCCGTGTAAGGTCTTCCAGTACTTGCTTTCCTTGATCCCGACAACGTCTAGGATGGTCGCTGGTATATCTACCGTCTGGGAGAGCCATTTGATTTTAGCACCCTTGGGTATTAAGTCGGGATATCTTATTATTAGTGGTACTTTTACTAGTTCGTCGTATGCGCATAGGTGATGTTCCACGTGAGGCTCATGCTCACCCTGAACATCACCATGATCAGAAGTTATGATTATGAGAGTCTCATCAGCTA
>JAGGXX010000068.1 GCA_021162845.1 Thermoprotei archaeon
ATCTCGAGTTTCCTTTGGTTCTTTTATGCGGGTACGGTAACGGGGGATTGGGGGCTCTATTTACACGTTCAAAGCAAGTACTGGGGGGTTAGATTTCAGGAACCCATATCCGCCTTGATGAAGCTGAGATCATCATTCAGTATCCTCTTATTCACTTTCATGCTCTTATCAATATTATCGATTCTAATGCCCTTCATTGAGAGGAACTGGCGGCCTAAGCTCATACCATACTATTTGCTCTCCATGGCCATGTTAGGCATTTATCTCTTTCATAGTTTCATTGAATCCTTCATTAGATATTCCGTCACGTTACTGCCTATCTACTGGTTCTGTTCGAGGATAGCCGTTAGGGATGAGGTCTATGCCTTCATACTTAGTGCATTCTTCGCTTCAGTCCTAGCATTCGGCACCATCTCGTTCGTCAACTGGTATAAGTTCATTTAAGGTAGTTATCTTGATCAGTTTGTAGAGTGCGTAGATCAATACACAAGCGTAAGCGAAGGAGAGAAGTCCCGGGACATAAAGAAAAATGTGGAGGATTTTCACGTACACCTCAATCACCACACCTCCGTGTCATAGCATGGAGGCCTCAAATGGCAAACACGTCTGAGACCGCCAGGTCAATTGTGGTGATGTGCCTCTCTAAGGCCCTAGAAGCACCGGGCTTAGATCGATTCTGGATGGGGGCTACCAGGTTTCCTATTCTCACCTAGATAGACAACTAGGTTTGGTGATACAAGAACTGGTTATGGAATACAGTTAGCTACTTTTCCGTATCAACTCATTCCATTCTTTGTCATTATCCCGGATAGCCATATTCCCCTTTTCCCGTTCGTAATAAATGGTCGGGGTGGCATAAACCATGAACCGCTTATCGAGAAGCACTTCCCCATCTGGTGATCTGAGCACTACGTGGATGATGGTAAGCATTACGCGAAGATCTTTAAATTTATCAAACTTCTTAATGCTCTCCGTAACAACATACTTGTGAACGAGGATATAACGCCCAGGCTCGGTAAACCTATAGACAAGCCTATCACTTTGAGGATTAAGACGGAAACACCTATAATTTTTAAGCCCCGGATAGGGGAAGTAAGTCTCACAGAATAGGAATATCTCCTTGAATGGGAGAACCTCATGCGTGCATATCCATGAGGCATTCAAAACTGGGAACCTGTCCACATCCCAATCCGGTGGATGACACCAGCCAGTAGCCGAGCAATTCCACGGGTTATTGAAGGCGAGCTCTAATGTAGTCTTGTTGAGTGTGATCCAGCCTATGAAGGGGATCTTATCGGTTAACTCCCATGCTAAGACCTTTAGGGGCTCATCGCCGAGCCAAGCTGAGACCCTGGCTCTTAAGCACCTCTCCATTCTAGCCCACTCGAGCTTGGTGATCGCTATGAAGGATTTCACCCTCCAAAACCGCTCAGGCATATGTATTTCTTTTACGTATATTAGGGGGTTCCACTCGATTGTGATCTCGCTCCCGACTAGGCTTTCGCTTATGTTGATGGGTAGGAAGTATAGGTATTCGTATAGGGCTGGGTTAGCGCGCCTAATACTAACATCCCTAATCAGGAGGAATATAGGCCCGCCTAACCTCAGGGGGAGTAGGGCAGGACTCGTAAGACCATAGATGAGCATTATGATTAGGAATGAACGAAGCATCAGGATCCTCCTAAACTAGACTCTATGATAGAGGCCATATAACGATTATGACAGATAAAATCTCGAAGCTAATAAGGAGGTTGCGAGGGTTAGTATGAAGTCATGTTTCTCGAAATCTGGAGTGGGGTCGATAAAAAGTTAATCCTTACAACGTAATAGGGAAGCACAAAGCTATATGTGGAGCTCTTAAGGATCTTTATTGGGTGCCTGCATGTTTACAGATTTACTAGAATACGCTGTAGACCTCGCTGGAAGGCTCGGCGCCTCTTATGCAGAGGCAAGATACCATGTTAACAGATCCTCACAAATACTCGTGAGGTTCGATAAAGTAATAGGCGTGAGCTTAGGTTCAGTGAATGGCATAGGAATAAGGGTTTTGTACGATGGAGTATTGGCATTTTCAGCCACTAACGATCTTACTCCTGATGGTATCAAAAAGGCGGTTAAACAGGCGATAACTCAAGCCAAACTGCTTTCGAATACTATCCATGAAGCACGAGGCCTTGTCGAAGCTAAAGTAGGGCGAGTTAAATATGAAGGTGTAGCTAAGAAAAGCTTTGACTCAATGGCCTTAGAGGATAAATTAAGTTTATTGAAGGAACTATGGAAACGGGCTTCCGATGTTGTTAAGGAAGGGAAGCTGACCGCCTTTACCGTCATTTATGATGAAGGAGAAGAGGTCAAGGAAATAGTGAGTAGTGATGGCGCATATGTGGCTAGTAGGATAGTGAGACCTTCATTATCCATAAACTTCGTCTTATCACATCCGCAGAGGGGTACTATACAGAGGTCCGTGGATTTTGGCGCTAGTGGAGGTCTTGAGCTTCTAGGTGAGTGGGAACCTGAAGGGAAAATAGAGGAGGAAGTGAGAGCGGCAGAACGCGTTCTCATGTACGGTGTTCGGCCTCCTAAAGAGCCTGTAGAAGTGGTTATCGGTAGTGAGATAATAGGGCTCATGGTTCACGAAAGCGCAGGACATCCCATGGAGGCGGATAGGATATGGGGTCGAGAAGCGGCACAAGCGGGGGAGAGCTACGTTAAGCCGGATATGATAGGAAAGGAGCGCATAGGTAATGAGCTTGCTACTGTCATAGACGATCCAACAATTCCGGGTAGTTATGGCTTTTACCTCTATGATGACGAGGGGGTGCCTGCAAGGCCTAGGTACATCTACTTAAGAGGTCTGATAAATGAACCCCTGCATAACAGATGGACTGCATACGTGTTTAGGGCTAAGAGCAATGCCTCTGCCAGAGCTATGAACTACGCTAGCGAGCCGATTCCTAGGATGGCTAATACGTATTTGGAGCCAGGGGATGCGGAATTCGAGGAGCTCATAGAAGATATAGGACTTGGGGTTTACATAAAGAGCTATATGGAATGGAATATCGACGACATCAGGTGGGGACAGAGATACGTAGGGTTAGAAGCATACATGATTAAGCGAGGCGAGCTAACTGAGCCGGTGAGAAATCCAGTGCTCGAGCTAACGACTAGGACCTTCTATAGTTCGATAATCGCTAAGGACAAAGACCTTAAGTTCTATCCGGGTCTCTGTGGTAAGGGTGAACCTTCACAAGGAGTTCCCGTATGGTTCGGTGGACCGGATGTCAAGCTTTCGAGGGTGAAATTAGGTGTGGCTCCGAGGTGATATGGGAAAATGCGTGAGGAAGCTCTAGATCTTGCAAATTATGTTGTCGAAAAGGGAAGACGCTTGGGATTCGACGAAGTGGCATCCATAGTAAGAATCTCGAGAAGGGTCATGGTTAAGTTCGCTAATAACGAAATCACGGTAGTTCAGAATTGGATGGATACGACGATAGCCTTATACTTAGTTAAAGAAGCTAAATGCGTCTTAACGAGACTCGTGTGTAGAACTAAGAACGATATAGACCGAGCTTTAAAGAACGTGTACGATCATATGGCTCATGTAGAGCCCTCTGCCCTCTATGCGCCACTACCCGAGCCTAATGGTAAAACTTTAGAAGGACTTACGGATCCAAAGCTCGTACAGAGCCTCGGTACCACGATCGAGGTAGTCCCCCAGCTCATAGATGAAGGGCTGAGAGAAGGGGCACAACGTCTGGCTGGAACATTCCATGCAGGGCATAGAATTAAGGCTCTTGTAACCAGTAAAGGAGCGGAACTCTCCGAAGAAGGGACATTTATAGAAGTTTACGCACGTGCATTTTATGAAGATAATTCCGGTCATTGGGCATGGACTTCAACTAAGTTCAACGATGATAGGGTATTGGAGGTTGGTCGTAAGGCTGCTAGCTATTCTAAGATACGATTGCCTGTGACCAGGATAGAACCTGGAAGGTATAACGCAATATTATCACCACTCGTCGTGGGGAATTTAATGAGTTATGTAGCTCGTGCAGCATCAGCATTGGCAACGATGCTCGGTCTCTCTATGTTCACAAAGTATAAACCAGGCACGAAGATAGGTAGTGAGATCATCAGCATTATCGATGAACCGAGGGATCCCTTATTGCCTAACTCAACGGGATTTGATGATGAAGGTATCGAGACTAGGACTAAATATATAATAAGGAAGGGAATCTTTGAGTCATATCTTCATAATACTAAAACCGCTACTAGGATGAGAGGACAATTAACTGGCAATGCGGGATGGTTACAACCCCATCCATGGAATGTCGTCGTCGAGCCAGGAGATATCGACGAAGATGATATCTTTTGTGAAGTGGGTGAGGGCATATTCGTGTTGAATAACTGGTATACCCGATATCAAAACATAGTTGAGGGACAATTCTCAACGGTATCAAGGGATGTAGTATTGTACGTTAAAGGGGGAGAACCTAAGAGCATAATACGCAGGGTCAGGATCGCTGAGGTATTTCCCAACTTACTTAACAATATAGTGGGCTTAACTAAGACCAAATATGACATAGCCTGGTGGGAAGTAAAGCCACCAGTACGAGTACCCTTCGTTATAGCGAAGAATGTGCTCTTCACGCGACCTGAAGTCTAAATATCTCTTTAATGTTCATAACTACCTTTTATAACACCTCCTTTTATCTCTCAAATCCCATTCCCGCTTTAAGTAAATCATTAAGGCTTGAACGTACTAGGTATATCTTCATGTCTTAGGGCCTAGGAATTTGAAGAATGCGATTTTGCTGATCTTGCACTCGAACCCTTTACGTCTGAGTTAAAACATACGTCGCTTTCTAACTCTCTTAGGCATGAACGTCATAAAACCAGCTTATTTTGCATCTTCGTTTTTCTCGCCATGGTGTGGTCAGGTGATAACCTCTTACCTTAATTAGCCGAGATTGCCTTTATCCTCTACTTAATGTCCAGGATTACTCGTGCGTCCACCACCTTCGCGCCTTTTGCATATACTCTTATGGGATTGAGATCCATCTCCTTTATCCGTGGGTTCTCCGAGATCATCCTCGATGTTTTAAGCAATATGTCCACTATGGCTTCGATATCCGCAGCCTCCTTACCCCTATATCCCTTGAGGAGGGGATATCCCTTTATCTCCTTTATCATACCTAGGGCATCACTCCTAGTTATAGGGAGGACTCTAAACGAGACATCCTTTAATATCTCGACAAACACACCCCCGAGGCCGAACATCATGACATGACCGAATTGGGGATCCCTTGTGACGCCCACTATTACCTCTGTGGCGGGAGGTAAGCATTCCTCAATTAGGATCCCCACTATCTTAGCTGTGGGCTTATTCTTGTGTACGTTGTCTAGTATTCTCTCATATGCCTTCTTTAATTCTTCATCATTTTTCACGTCAAGTATGACCCCTCCCACATCGGTTTTATGAAGTATGTCAGGTGATATCACCTTAAGCACTACGGGGTAACCTATTTCATGAGCACATGAGAGGGCATCTTGCACATCTCTAGCTACCTTAAAGCGCGTCGTGGGTATGCCATAAGAACTACAAAGCGATTTGGCCTCTGGCTCGAGCAGAAAACCCCTCCCCTCTTTAATGGCTGAATCTATTATCGTACATCTCCCTTTCATATCTCTCCCCTTTAAATCTGAGAGCGGGTGTGCTTAAAGTTATGGTTTCGTGGCGCTCCCTATTTCTGCCTCCTGGACGAGTGCCGAGGAAGGCTCCCATTTTCTGCTTTCCTCCGCCAATTTCTCAATATATGCCTTAAGCTTGGGCTTTAGGGCCTCGGCTTGTCTGCGCACCCACCATAGGAACGCATCTATGAGGACCCTGAGCGGGAAGTAAAACGGACCTTCTAGGTACATTTTACTTATCACAGGCACCCAGCGGAAGGCGTGTTCCAAGCAGAGCCACATTATGTCTACGTGCTCAGGCTTTATCCTTATCTGAAGGCTTTGGTCCTTCAGGACGCCTAGGGGCACGAAGTACATCGGGACTATGAGGCTCCGATACGGCTTAAGCCTCTCTAATAACTCCGCTGTCTTTATGATGTCATCCGTGGTCTCATTTGGGACGTTCAGTATTAGTGTAGCAGCTGGTATTATCATGTTATCATGCATTATCGCGAACGCCTCCTCTACTATATCCGGCCATTCTTCGACCTTATACGGAGCTGCCTTAGCGCTCATTATCTCCTTGGCTAGCCTAGGCGATCCCGTCTCTATACCCGTCTGAAGGCCTAGGAACTTCTGTCCCGTTTTGCTGAATATGTACTCCGTGAGCTTAGAGACGAGCTTATGCTCTCTCTCAGCGCATACTATCGCTGAGAGGGAACTGTGACTCCAGGCTATTGCCCTATAGTACTTGAGCGTTATCTCGTGGAGTTTGAAAAGCGGTTTAGGCCTGGGGTGTACACCATTAGCTCCATATATGAGGACGTCCTCTGAATGGAGGAGTCCGTACCTCACTCCTTCCCTCACGTTAACTGAGATCTCCTTCTCGATCACGTCTAATGGTATGTACCTCAAGGGCCTTAACGTCACGGAACAGAACTTACACCCCCTCGGGCATCCCCTCATTATCTCCACAAGCCCGTTGACGCTTGCGTGTTTTATGATAGGTATCTCCTCTATGCTAGGTGCTTCCTGCGGGCCTACATATACGTACTTAGGAAGCGTCCTTCCCTCGATTATCCTCTGAGCTAAGTCTACGATGACTTTCTCGGCCTCACCATCCACTACCGTATCTACGCCCCATTTCGTCCAGTACTCTGTCATGTGGAGCCATTGCCAGGCAGCGGGCCCTCCAACTATAAGCTTAGCCCCCCTCTTCTTCGCTTCGCGTATCGCGGGGCTTTCCATGAGTTTCATGAAGTACTTCCTGTTCACGGGCTCCTTGCCTGTTATCACCCACCACGTAGAGCTAGGCGCACAGAAGGCGAAGAAGTCGTGATGTCCGATCAATATCGCCTTAACGCTCTTAGAGTACTTCTTAAGCTCGCTGGGATCCACTACCGCTGCTTTGAACCCTGCATCTATTAGGGCTGCTTCGATCTTACGTAAGCCATAAGGTGCTTGCCAGACCCTCCCTGCTTTGTCCGTCTTCATCTTTGGCGCGCATAACCACATCCATAGCCTCTCCGGTAAGCCTACCGCTGGCGACGTCGTCATAAACCCGAGGAATTCCTTCCCATGATGGTTCGTCATCATGGTTCTATCCGTGGTTAATATGAAGTCGAAGTCCACTTTGATCCCCTCTAGACTAATATACTCCCGCCTTTGAGCACGGCCTGAAGCTCGCTCATTAGAGGGTTCTCAGGCCAGGAGGTGTGCCCTTTAAATAACTTTATACTAATGGGATGAGGTTCCTCGTTTAGCATCCCTCTTATGAGATCGTGTGCCCTCTCATAGTCGTTCACTACGTACACTTTAATGCTTAGTGATATGTTGGAAAGCAGTATGTCCCGTATCGCCTCAATTACCCTCCCTTCATCGTATTCCTCTCCCATCACCAATAGGTTTATCCCTGTGGCACCTCCCCTCTTCGCTTCACTCAGCAAGCTTAAGCATATGGTCGTTAGGTCATCTCTGAAGCCTAGTACTATGCCAGCTATATACTTCAAGTCTTATTCACCTTTTGAATATTATCGTTCGCTTTAGTATATGAGCTTTAATCCCTTCGGAACCGGTCTCTGAGGGCGGCGTGACCCATAGAAGGGATTGACTCGTAGAAGCCGCTAGGGAAAAGGATAAATGTTTTATCCCTGTGATCTTTCCTATACCGTGAGGTCATCATTGGTTGGAGGGGACTGGTTATCGTAAGGTTCAAACAGACAGCTGATATTCTGAAGCTAATGCGAGATAAGAGGTTAGTGCGTAATATAGGTACTTTAGCGCACGTTGACCATGGTAAGACGACGTTATCGGATAACTTGCTCATGGCAGCTGGCATGATATCGCCTAAGGTAGCTGGCAAGGCACTGGCCCTAGATTACGTCGAGATAGAGCAACTTAGGCAGATGACAGTAAAAGCGGCTAACGTCAGCTTATACCATGAAGTCGAGGGAAAGCCGTATGTCATAAACCTCGTGGATACCCCAGGACACGTTGACTTCACAGGGCACGTAACCCGATCCTTAAGGGTCATGGATGGCGCCATAGTGGTTGTGGACGCGGTAGAGGGCGTAATGACCCAAACGGAGACCGTAGTGAGGCAAGGCCTTGAAGAGCGAGTCCGCCCCTTACTCTTCATAAATAAAGTTGACCGCCTCATAAAGGAGCTGAGGTTAGGCCCGCGGGATATCCAGCGTAGATTCATCGAGATCATAAGGGACTTCAACGAGCTAATAGACCTGTACGGTGAGCCGGAGTTCAAGGAGAAATGGAAGGTTAATCCAGCTAAAGGTACCGTCGCGTTTGGCTCCGCTCTTCATAAATGGGGCTTCACCATACCTATAGCCCAAAAGGAGGGCCTCAAGTTCGACTACATAGTGGATGCTTATCAAAAGGGCTATGTAGAGGAGTTAGCTAAGGAGTTCCCGCTCTACCGGGCAATATTAGACATGGTGGTGCAACACATACCTAACCCAGTTGAAGCTCAGAGATATCGAATACCCAAGCTCTGGAAAGGCGATCTCAATAGTGAACTAGGCAAAGCCATGATCGAATGCGACGAAGAGGGTCCAACCGTCATATGCATCAGTAAGATAAACGTAGATCCTCATGCTGGCATCGTAGCCACAGGTAGGGTGTTCTCCGGCACTGTGTATGAAGGCGAGGAGGTATACCTCTTAAGCGCTAAACGCGTAAGCAGAATACAACAGGTCAGCCTGTACATGGGTCCCTATCGGGAAGCGGTTCCCGAGATACCCGCTGGAAACATAGTAGCCCTCCTAGGTGTAGAGGATGCTAGGGCTGGCGAGACTATAGTGGACGCCCAGTATAAGGATACTGCTGCGCCGTTTGAGAGACTGCACTACATAAGCGAGCCAGTTGTCACGATAGCTATAGAGCCCGTAAGGAGCCAAGACCTTCCAAAGCTCATTGACGCGCTTAGGAAAATGGCCATAGAGGATCCAACGCTACACGTCCGGATAAATGAGGAGACAGGGGAGTACCTCATAAGTGGTATGGGCGCATTACACCTCGAGATAACCCTATGGGATCTCAAGCAGAGGACGAACCTAGAGGTCAAGACATCTCCGCCTGTCGTGGTCTATAGGGAAAGCGTAAAGACCAGATCACCCGTCTTCGAGGGTAAATCACCGAACAAGCATAATAGGGTCTACATAAGCGTCGAGCCGCTTGATGAAGTGGCATTAGATCTCCTGCAGAGAGGGGAAGTATATGAGGATCAGGATTGGCGCACAAGGGCGAAGATACTTAGAGAGAAAGCTGGCTGGAGCACTGATCAAGCGAGGAACATATGGGCTATAGATGAGAACCTGAACGTACTGGTGAACCTAACATCTGGTGTGCAGTATCTAAGAGAGGTGAGGGATACCATAATAATGGGCTTCCGATGGGCCATGCGTGAGGGTCCGCTAGCTCAAGAGCCTGTAAGAGGGGTTAAGGTTATTCTCCATGATGCGCAGATACACGAGGATCCAGCGCATAGGGGTCCTGCTCAGATGATCCCAGCCACTCGAAGAGCCATATACGCAGGATTCCTGACGGCTAAACCCGTGCTACTGGAGCCCATACTCAGGATAGACGTAAAGGTGCCGCAGGATCAGTTAGGTGGTGTACTGAACGTACTCACGAAGAGGCGGGGTAAGATATCAAACATAGAACAGCACGGTGGGCTTATGTACGTAAGAGGGGAGATCCCAGTAAGCGAGACATTTAACTTATCGGATGACATGCGCAGCGCTACAATGGGCAAGGCCTTCTGGTCCACGCAGTTCCTGAGATGGGCTCCTGTCCCAGAGTCACTGATGAAGGACCTGATAGTGGAAATAAGAAAGCGAAAGGGCCTACCAGAGGAAGTACCGCGCCCGGAGGATTTCCTAGGGCCTTAGTAAATAACCGCTTTCAACGACGTACTTCGCAGAATACATTGCCAGCAGTCCTACGATAACCAATGCTACGTTGACCAGTAGCCTTATGAGGGTAAAAGGTATGTTGCCCCCTACCTGTGCAGCGCCTAAGGAAGTGAGGGCATCCGTCGTCAATAATCCGTAGATAGAGCTATACCTGCCTACCTTATCCGCCCTACAGACCTCTATGATAGGTCTAGCGAAAAGCGGTACGTATATTCTATCCGCGAAGAGTACTCCCTCTAGGTCTAAGATCCTCTCTAGCTTAGCCGTAAGGTTGTACGTATATAGTACATCTATCGAGAGCTTATCATGATCCACGGAGGCTATGTTTAAGCCATATGGTCCCTCCTCCTCACTATAGATCAATAATGCAGGTAGTTCGATGGAGGGGAACACGTAATAGGGCACCTCCATCAGCGTGATGTCGAAATCCTTGGTTACATAGATCTGCCTCACATACTCCCTCGTTTTCAACCACGTGATGTTCACTCCTATGCCCACACTCCTTAAATCATCGACTACCTTCTTGGTCACATTAACTAGTAGGGGGTCATCCACAGGCGCTACCATAGTGAGCATGAGCTTTTCGCCTGTTGGGGTCTCGAGCATTCCATCTCCATCTCTATCCTTGTATCCTAGTGAGTATAGGATGGCCTTACACTTAGTCACGTTATACCCCAGCCTTATCCCTCTTTCCTTAAGGAAATCCAGATAGTCGGGAACGCCCTTAGGGGGTATTAAGTGCAAGGGCACGTAAGTGCAGGTGACATCAACGTATCCGTTGAATACATCGACCTTAAGCTCCGTGGCGTTAAAGCACATGCTCATCGCATGCCTGAAGGGTATGTCGCGTAGCAATTCCCTCCTAGGATTCACGACTAGGACGTAAGTAGAGAGATCTGGGGAAATCGTGATCTTGAATCGCTTATCATTAATGAGGTCCTTCATCCTGAAGGGAGAGATCGCATTTATCGATACATCGGCATCGCCCTCTATGAATAAGCGGTATGCCTCATGGGCATCATTAACGAAGATAAACCTCATAGTCTTAAATGGGGGTTTACCTAATGGGTACCTATCGTTGGCCGTGAGCACTAACTCCTTCTCGGTCCACTCGACCACCTTGTATAGGCCTAAAGTGACATTGAAGTACTTAATATCCTTCAAGGCTCGATCTCTCACCTCTCCCTCGTATAAAAGAGGAGTGGATGTCAGGAGCCTAAGGAGATACGGTGCTGGCTTCGTGAAGTTGAACATAACCGAAGTCTCGTTAATTATCCTTGTACTGCTCAGCCACTTTAATAGCGTAGTCCAGGGGGGTACGCCCCGTTCCTTTAAGTAACGTATCGTATACTTGAGGTCCTCCGCCGTGACTACTTCGCCATTCGACCATGTAAGTCCCTTCTTCAGTCTGAGAACCCATGTGGTGTAGTTGTCATTATTCCACCACTTGACGATGATCCAAGGCTTAACGCCATGATAATAGAAGAATTCCCTAGAAGGCTTAAGTAAGGTCTCCGTTGTTATCGTACTGATCCTCCATCCCAGCCCAGTCCTAGAGATAAAGGGGTTTAACGAATCCGGCTGCGAAGGCACTAAGATCCTAAGCTCGTCATTACTTATGCCGCCGTTGAAACCGCTAATGTTCAAAGCTGTCATTTGAAGGGATAATATCAGCACAAGGAGAACGACGTAGTGTTTTTCCATTCCATATCACCGCTCTCTTCTAAGATACATAGTTCTGGTTTAATTAATTAAGGTACATTCATGAGGAGCAAGCATGGGAATACCAGGAGGAATAACTCGATTCTTAAACGTGAGCTTTAACTTATCTCGCAACATTAAGTACTCCGGTGGTGCACGTAATGGCTAGTGCTCCTCCTTTATGGTTACTTAAATTACTGGAGTGGGAGAGCCTTAGATGGGACGACTTACCCGAGGAGCTACAGATGGCGTTGCCCTATTGCCCCCTAGAGGTAGCACGTGAGGTGATACGCATGTTCAAGGAACGCTTGGATGAGCTTGAGGAAGAGGTATCTGGAAGCCTTACTTACCTGGAGTTGCTGGAACGCATCATGCCTAAAAAGCACGAGGCTTAAGGCGATACGCTTAAGTAGCATAGATTAACATCTCCTCATGAAAGGATGATGAGCCCGAAGTTAACGGATAAGTGAAGAAGTCAGAGTTAGCTGACTATTTTTAAGCTAATTTCCATCGACGAGTACCTTCACAGTCCAAGATGATGTTAAATTAGTAGGTTCTGTTCGATAAAGGCCCTTAAAAGGGCCTGAAGTAATTCCTCGTTTCAGAGCGAGCCCCTTGACCGGTTTCGTAGTACGCTTATATTTGATTAGTGAGGCTTAGTATTAAACCAAAGAGGTGATCCCCGTGACGCGGTTTAAGGTTGGCGCCCAGCTGATCATATGGGGTAAGAGGCGTTTTGAAGATCTTCCAGGCGTGCTCGATGAGGTTAAATCCATCGGCTATGAGGGGATAGAGACGTCAGCTGATGCTCTAGGTAGGTATCCTAATATTAAGGAGTTGCTCGAAGCCCATGAACTAGCCCTTGCTGGCATCCATATGGGTATACGGAATATTGAAGGTGTCGAGAAGGCCTTAAACCTGCTTAAGGAGCTCGATGGACACTATCTGATATTCAGTGGGGCAGGCAGGCAGGAGGGAACTAGGGAGGAATATGCCCGCGCGGCTAAATTATTGGAGAAAGTGGCCCGTATGTCCCAGAAATTCGATGTCACGGTATGCTATCACAACCATTACTGGGAAATACAGAATAATGCCCTCGGCATACGGACCATACTTGAGGAAACCGATCCTCAGCTCGTCTACCTCTGCGTTGATACATATTGGGTCAAATTCGGTGGCTTAGATCCCCTTAACTTCATAAAGGATAATCTAGATCGAATTGCTTACCTTCACTTAAAGGACGGAACTGAAGAGGATATGCGTACGCGTAAGTTCTGTGAGCTCGGTCGAGGCATAATAGACTTTCCCTCCATTATAGAGCTCGTGAAGGGGAGCAAAGTGGAATGGTTAGTAGTTGAGCAAGATCGAACTGACGCTGATCCTAAGAGAAGCATGGAAATAAGCTTGAGATATCTTCGTGAAATCTTAAGTACTACCTGAAGGAGGCTCATGAACCACCCATACTAAAGTTCATGTTTAACTCCTTGCATTTTTGTGAACTTTAAACTTCATTGAATATAATTTTTACCTCATCTTTAATGCTAAAAAACTTTTGGAAAAAGATGAAAAAGAAAAAGGTTTTAAAATTCACTTCAGAAACTAACGCATCAACATTTCAGTTATCTATTCTCATTCAGCTTCTTCAGATACAACTTCGGCTGTAGCGTACCTGCGTCCTACTCGCGTTATCCTCACCTTAACGCTATCCCCAGGTGAGACCCCGGGAACAAAAACTATGAGACCCCTGATCTTCGCTATTCCGTCACCGCGTCTAGATATCTCCAGTATCTTTACGGTATATTCTTCGCCTACTCGAGGCTTCCACAGACCTGGCCTTCTACCTCTCGACTTCCCAAACCGTCTGCTCAAGTAGACCTATCTCCGGTTCCTTCCTGCAAGGCTCCTCTCTGCTTGATGGTATATAAAGCTTTCCTATGGGGCCTATCCTTATGCTTTCGCTAATATCCCCCTTAGCCTATCTATGAGGACGGCATTAATGGCATCTAATGCCCTTAGTCCATGAGGGACCTTCACACTGAGTTCCATCACCAAGCCCCTCCTGTCCTGAAGAAGCTTCATTCTCAGCAATTCTATGGATGTACGGCCATAAGTTGAGTATGCGTACCTGTCTATTAAGTCGATCAGTGTTAGCTGTAATTCCTCAAGATCCAGGAGATCTAGCTTCGTCAGAAACCTATAGCTTACTCTAACTATAACGCGCTCATTCCCGATGCTGATCAATTCAATCTGAGAGATATCGCCGACAAGTTCGATCTTATCTCTGAAGTATTCCTTAACGAATTCAAAGCCTCCCAAATGTCCCCCTTCTTCATTTAATGAAAGAGGTGATATCCTAATTACCCTTAAGATACACATAACAGGAATGATAGTACGTGGTTAATAAGTAAACGATATTATGTAACTTCGACCATTAATTCTTGGTCAAACATTTCACCTAGATGAAGTCTCTTCTCCCTTTACTATCTCCTCTACTTTTCGGCGCAAGTACTGGGGGATCTCGATTTTGCGTTTGCGTTTATAGCCGGTCAACCACCTGAGGTCTCGATCGCTCTTTACGGCTGGATGATGGGGGTCCACCATTATTACCTCGAAATACTTGTACATGCCGTCATCGCCTACCCAGTAGCTCCCCAAGACCTCCATGTTCGGGTATTTCCTAGCAGCACGTTCCTCAGCGATCCATCTATGTCCTTTGTGGGGTGCATAGCCGTAAACTCCCATGCGCTTGGGCCTACGCCCACTCCTGGGCCTGGGTCTGTTAAGTCCTCCCTTCCTCACGCGCACCCTAACGACTATGAATCCCTGCTTAGCCTTATACCCTAAGGCCCTTGCCCTATCCAACCTGGTGGGCTTCTCCACCCTAACTACCGTACCCTGCCTTCTCCACTTCATCATCCTGGCCCTTAGGATAGGGCCTAGTGGCTCATCGTACGGGCGTTTCCATATCTCCCTGAGCCACATGTACATGGATTTTATGCTCTTAGCCATGATCGATACCCATCCAGTAATGCGGGCTTTAGTGTTTAATAACTCTTACTATGTCAGGAAGCCCGCTTATCATCATATTTCAGCCGATGCGGACCTCATCACAGCACTTATTATATTCCCAACTACTATGTATTTATTTACCTGGGATACACGCGTGTTCGCATCTCTAGTAAGATCCCTATCCTTAGAGGCTTTTGTTCATGCTACTGAGGATCCTCGTAAAGTTAAGAAAGCCGTCCTTAATCTAATTCCTCCAGAGCTACGGGATAGCGTTAATTTGCTAGAGGCGTCAGTACGAGGCCATTACAGGAATCCCATCAGGATATTAAAGCTGGAAGTCCCAGATCCCTCGAAAGCACAACGTGTCATTACGTACATAGCTGAAGGCCTAAGGGGCGCTGATAAACGATATATCCAGTCAACGTTGTCCCTCAGGGTCGATGAAACCAGGACCCTCTACCTTCGATTCAATAAGCAAGAGGCCTACCTAGGTCGATTAAGGCTTGATGATAGTAACGATGTCATAAGGTTGAGGGTAAAGCTAGCCTCCTCGAAGGGCATAAAGGATATCTGTAGGGAATTAGGGCTGATACCGTGAGGCGGAAATACGCGGATTTAGGGATAATGATCCCTCCTAATATGCTCTCAAGGGAAGGCATCGATTCATTTATCTCACTCCTTAAGGAGCTGGACATAAAGCTGGTCGCCCTTACTGCTAGGAATCGCGAAGAAATTCGTCAACTCCGTGATCTCGCAAGGAGGTATAATGAAGATGTAGATATCGTCGTCAGGCTAAACATATCAACTGAAGAGAGATCTTCATTACTGAAGCTATTAAAGGCCAGGCGTGAGGTAGAAGTGGTAGCGGTAGAATGCCTAACCCAAAGTATAGCTAGGATCGCCGCTAAGGATAGCCGCGTTGACCTCTTGTATTTTCCATTCAAACAGCGTGTAAGCTTAGGGGCTACGGAAGTTAGACTAAGGGATGATCGGGCTACATGGGGAGTTGAGCTCAGGTTCTGGGATCTGGTTAGATGCGAGAAGTGGATCTTACTACAGAGGATCCGAGAGGCCATAGCCCTTGCTTTAAGTCAGGGCGTCCCCATAGTGCTAACAAGTGGCGCGAGGGACTTCCTCGAATTAAGGTCTCCTAGAGACATGGCATTCATCCTCTCCCTTTTTGACGTTAATGAGGAAGACGCCATTAAAAGTATAGCGGACAATCCCTTTGAGATAGTGAAGAGAAATAGGGAAAAGCTATCCGGCTCCCATGTATTGCCAGGAGTCAAGGTGGTGGGAAGGGATGAAGGATACGAGATCTCGACGAAGGTACCTGGTATTGAGAGTTATCAGCCGAGGAAGATTAAATGAGGAGGACTTTAAGGCGTTAAGGAGGCTTATTCTCGAACGCATGTTGTTACTTTACGGATTACGCGGTTTATCCCATGGCGTGCCTCGCCTTCTAGATACGTATCCTGAGAGGGGAATGGCCATCCTGGCCTGTTCTAACAGAACTGTAAGCATGATCCGAGTGGCCTTAGCGTCCCTAGAGGAGTTCAGGGGAGAGAAGATACTGCCCTATGTGATTAAGATCACAGGCACGTACAGGCGTGCATTTGAGGTTCTTAGGAGCTATATGCCTGAGGATCTGAGGATGAGCACTCAATGACGTCGGTTTTTAAAAAGATGAATTACTAGAAGATCCGTCTGCGTTCTTACCCTCCAAGAACTCGTACTCCCCTCTACTACATACCGGGCACTCAGCTCGTTTGCGGAGTTTTAGCTTAGTGAAGCTCAAGGTCCAAGCGTCAATATAAATTTCACTTCACTTCAATGTTATAGCAGTGAAGTATGACATTGAAGAAGGCCCTAAATGAATAATCCCTGACATGAATGATTTTAGATTATGATAAATGCTTAGGATTAAAGTATTTAAATTATAGATAATTGCCCACTTAGATGTATGTAATCCGGTATTTTAGCATAAAATTTAACTTTCACTTATAGCCTTATGATGACCTCTCTCATGAGGCCTTCAGCATAAGACTTCTGATCATAGCTCTTAATATAAATAAGATCCAGGTTAATCAGTAATTGTCTAGCATAGGTGAGCTGGTGGGAGTAAATGCGTATAGCCATTGGCGGTATTAGTCATGAAACCAATACTTTTTCAACATTACATACGCGACTTGAGGATTTCCGTATTCAACGAGGTAGGGAGGTATTAGCTGATGTCATAAAGCCATTTCATGGAATCACGTTCACACCTACACTGTTCGCATACGCCACACCTGGAGGGCTCATCGAGAAAAGAGCGTACTTGACCCTACGGGATGAATTGCTTGCCTATCTAGAGCAAGCGTTGCCCTTAGACGGCATATATTTATCCCTTCATGGGGCCATGGAGGTTGAGGGGATAGGTGATGGAGAAAGTGATTTATTACTCGCGATAAGGAGCCTAGTCAGCGATGAAGTCCCGATAGCTGTTAGCCTAGACCTGCATGGGAATATAGCACCAGATCTGGTTAAGATGGCGGATATATTAACCGCCTATCGCACTGCCCCTCATCGCGATCATATTGAAACCTGTAGGCGTGCGCTTAGGCTTCTGATACGTTGTATTCAAGGCGGAACCCGACCTGTGAAGGCGTTCGTTAAGATACCAATTATAATTCCTGGAGAATTCGCTGTAACCGATAGGGAACCAGCCCGATCGCTTTATGAAGGCGTAAGGCAGATTAGCTTGGCTCCGGGGATGTTAGATGCTTCCCTTCTCATCGGGTGTGCATGGACGGACTCACCTCATACATCTCTAAGTGTCATAGCGATAGCGGAGTCCGATCATAGCCTGGCACATAAATATGCTGTAGGATTAGCGGAAGAAACTTGGCGTAGACGCTGTGAATTTCGTCCTGAGGTAGAGGCATTGCCTGTAGATGAGGCGATCCAACATGCCATATCTTGTGAACAAGGGCCGGTCTTCATCTCGGATTCAGGAGACAACATTACAGCGGGGGGTGCAGGCGATATTCCCCTATGTTTAGAGAAGTTACTGGAAGCTAGAGTTGAAAATGCCTTAGTAGCGGGCATTTGTGATACAGAAGCCGCATCTAAGTGCCTTGAAGCAGGCGTCGGAGCTACCCTCCATATAACTATAGGAGGCAAACTGGATAGAATTAACGGGAGGCCATTAGACGTAACAGCTAAGGTAATGCGTATAGTCCCTGAGGATGAGCATGGGCCCTCGTTAGCAGTCGTTAAAATAGAGGGGGTTGATGTCATACTAACGTCCAAGCGGTATGCCTTCACCACGTTATTCAGCTTTTCGAGGGCTGGTGTGGATCCGACGAGGTATAAGATAGTGGTAGTGAAGATGGGCTACCTCTTCCCTGAGCTACGTACTATCGCCCGACATTCCATATGGGCGCTTACGCCTGGCTTCACCGACTTATGTCTAGAGCGCCTTCCGTATAAGAGGCTTACGCGCCCTATATATCCGCTTGACGGCGATTTCGCTTGGGAAGCCCGATCCAATGTCGTATTATACTAGATTACCAGCTTAAGGGCAGTTCGACTATCTTATCCGTCCTTGCAGGCTCGTAAGCTGTTAAAGCGACTTCAAGAGCCGCCCGCCCTCCCCTTTAACTTCTGGTTTCTCATCTTTAAGAATGCAATCCACAAAGTGCTGTACCTCCCTCTTTATGGAATCTTCCCGATATTTTAATTATTAGGGTATAGCTTAAGATAATCACATCATTATTTAAGAGTGTTTATTGATATTTCACGAAAATTGGGCTACTCCAGGCCATTTCACCATTCCATTGAATTACCTTAACCCAATATGGATTAACTCCTCGTCTTATCTTATAGTCAATGTATGTAAAGGTAACTTTCCTGACATCTCTTGAGTCATTTAGTGGAACTATCCTAACTCTTTTATCAACAGGGCCTAAGTATACAGTCCTAATCATATTCATAACTTCCTTTAATTTTATGGTAAGTGTTCCTTGTATAGAATTAAAGATTAAGGTTGCGTTTTCTGGGGCATCCAGCTCTAGAATCACCCCATCTGGGTCACCATAACTGATCGACTTCCATGTAACTTTTCTATCAGAGACCGAGGTTATGCCTTCACCTGGCCTGTCAAAGGCGAAGGGGTATACGCTTAAGATCCTGCCCTTATCTAAGATCAGTTCCCCATCCCAGATCGTTTTCTTTGACCTAAACTTACTTCTCAGCCCACTCCACTCAATTTTTAAGAAGCGCTTAGAGCCTCCAGGGACGATGTAGTTGTGGAGTATCAATGAGCCCCTTCTTAACTCTATCTCCTGAATACCGCTTGTCCCGACGACCTCTAAATGGAGTTCAGGAGGTTCATCACTGATGTACTTCTCGCCCATGAAGTTATCATCTGCCCGGAAGAAGAGGATGATCCTATCTCCGGTAGTGGCATAACACCTCCTATTCCATAATGCCTCCCAGATGGATTCCCTCGTTAAATCCCTCGCGAATACGCCTGTCAATCCTCCTTTCACACCGAAGGGTTCCCCTGCGAGTGTTTCCCTAGTCGGGTAGGTCAGTCCAGGTCTACCCGTATGATCATCGCTACCGGCAATGAACCCCACCTCCAATCCCCTATCCAGGGCTTCCTTAACAAACCATTCAAAGAGGCCATGCTGGGAATATATCTCTATGACCCTGATGAACTCGGGGTTATAGAAATCGAAATTCGCTGGTCGACCGCCTACATGAGGAATCGCCATGACGTCCTTCCTCCCCTTAAAGGTGTCCCATAGCTCGCTAATGGAATATCTATCCGTATGAACATCTGATCTATCCTCGATCAGCCAATGACTGCTCCTGTGGATCTGTTGGTCGTCGTGTAGGAAAATGATATTATGGTCTCCGCCAGCTGATGTAATGCCGCTCCACTCATAGCCCAGGAACGTCACGAATTTACCAGGCTCGTGAAATTTCCGTATCTGAACACATACGTCATCCCACCAGTCCCTCCTCTCAATTTGAAAGTCATTACCTTGCCATGACACGAAGTCCACTCATCCCTAGCATAAGTAAGATACTCCTCAACAGTACTGGTCCCGATGGTGATCTCAGTTTGGCCATGTAGATCTCCCCAGAATAGCCTATACCTCGGTTCATCTTTCATGCAGAGAATTGGATTGCTTTTGGCGGTTAATCCGGAGGCCCCCTTGGCGTAAATGTAGTGGACGCCTGGCTCCCTAAGGACAATCCCGTTAACCCGTATAGCCGCCCAGCTTGCCTTATCGAAATAGCAATACTTGGGTATCTCCGCGTTCTCATCGCTACAGGAGAGCTGTACCGCGTCAGTGTATAGTTCTTAAGGATTACCCCATTGATCTAAGGCCCTTATGATTATGGAAAAGCATTCTCCGACTCTAACGATTGATGGGGCTACGACCTCAAGCCTTTTAGCAGGTCCTCCGATGATCCGCATGACCGGAGCTGGCTTGACCTCCACGTATCTACCAGTACCGAAGGGATCCACTAGAACCCTGAAGACATGCCTCCTCTCCCGAAAAGTCTGTACCCTGAATCCGGGGCATCCCGCACGCCTATCCCCGAAGGTTATGATGATCTTATCTCCCTCTTTCAGGACTCCCTCACGAATTCGAACGAGCAATCCACCCCTCCAAGGACGGACGAGGAGTTCATCAGAGAACGTGACCCGTAATTTCGCGTTACCAGTGGTTCTAACGGTTACATAACCTGGTTCGTTAGGGGAATTGAACTGGGGGATCTGCATATCAGAAACCTCTCGTTGGAGAATGAGCACGCTTCCCCCGTCATCCATTCCATATTTTCCAACTGTGTAAGTAATAGTCCAAGAACTTAAGCTTCTGGCTATGGCCTCTCTAAGGCTGATATCTACTTTACCAACCCATTCACTATCATCATTCATCGTGAGATCACCATGTTGAAGAGCGACATATATTGAGCGACTGTGAGGATTAAAACATCACTCACGTTATATGAGATTTAACGTACTTTTTAGCTAATCATATGTGCAGATTTCACTAAAAACGTCCTATAGTGTACCGAAAGACTTTTAATAGTGCACCCAAGAGATATGATCCGCCATGTCTCAAGAGAATAGCGCTTCTCTGAGACGGGATATAGAGGAAATGATCAAGAGGGGGGATCTTAAAGGGCTGCTCTACAAAGCCGGCGAGTTACATGGGCACCTCTGCCCTTACCTGGCCTATGGCGTTATGGCCGGTTACATCGCTGTGCGGGAATTAAAGGTACGAAATACGGGTATGGAGGAGCTCATAGCGATAGTCGAAGCCAATAATTGCTTTTGTGACGGTATCCAAGTGGTGACTGGCTGTACGTTTGGTAATAACGCCCTTATATTCAAGGATTTAGGTAAAACGGCCGTAACAGTGGCAAGAAGAGATGGCACTGCGATAAGGATAGTTCTAAATCCTGATTTTGAGGAATCTCGTGTGAAGGAGTATCCTGAAGCTTATGAACTTTGGAATAAAATCGTCGTTAGAAGGGAAAAAGTAACCGAGGAAGAGCAAAGGAAACTAATGAAACTTTTTGCCGAGATATCCATAAAAGAATTGAATCAACCACTTGACAAAGTGTTTAAAATTGAGCATTTAAAAATTAAAGTCCCAGAATACGCGCCCATCTTTACATCCGTGAGATGCTCAATTTGTGGAGAGAAAATAATGGAACCTAAGGCAAGAGTAAAAGACGGTAAGCCCGTTTGCATTAAGTGCGCTAAAGAGGCATATTATGTCCTAAATGGAAGCGGAATATCCGTAAAAGCAAGTGATTCACCTTAAGGAGATGAACGTACGTTGAGGGGGAAGCTCTTTTCAGCTAAGGAGATAGCGCTTGCAGCTATCTTTGGGTGTCTTTCATCGTTAAGTACGTTAACGACCGCGTTCATTCCAGCGCCGCTTCCAGGATTATACGCCGTAATCTCAATTCCCGTGGGGACAATCCTCATCCTAACGCTGAGGACGATAGTGGATAAAAAGGGCATGGCAACGTTCACTCAGTTAATTAGTGGTCTCATATCAACTATCCTGCCAGGAGGGCCTCCGATAAAATGGCTGATAGTTCCAGTTTGGGCGATAGGCGGAATGGTAATCGACCTCCTCTTTCAAATAGGAGGTCCTATGCGTAATTCGCGATTATTCTATGTGCTTGTCGGATTGACGTACATAATACCCGGGGATTTCCTTCTATATTGGGCCTTCAGTGTCTTCTTGCATTGGACGTGGCCATTATTCTTCTTCCTTTATGGCTTCGTTGCCATTCATGCTATCTTAGGGGGCATTGCTGGCTTCGTAGTACCTGATATACTTGAGAGGATTAGGCCTGGAATTACGCAGACCATCAGCGAATGACGTTTAAACTTTCGAATATCTAATCTCACTTTAGCTATTAATGAGGTGGACTCCCCTTTCTATCAGCCGATAATCCATATCAACCGAGCTATGGATGATCTTTTTCGTAGTTTTCATCGAGTGTGTATTGAAAAAGAACTCATCTTAAAACATAATGCTTCTATAGCTAATAAAGGAAGCTATGGTTAAAGTTTAACCCATAGCTTAGTCCTAGCTCCACTTTTAGTGAAGAACGTTAAATCTTCTGTTAACTTAGCATAGTTATTGATATCTTCCGATCGTTTCCATCCACTCTTTAGAGCTAATAGAACCATCGTCATAGCGGAGAGAGGGCATATATCGCCTGTTCTACCCTCCATGCCAAGCGGTGCATGGATAACTGGTGCTAACGTACACCCTTCGATTATTATTTCAACTAGGTTATCCCCTATTTTTCTCATATAGGCGTTTTTGACTATCCCCTTCTCTTTAAGCATTTTAAACCAGTCCTCTACACTCATCTTAGAAAAGTCTATGCCCATTTTCCCGAGGAGATCTAAGAGCCTACCTGCGTAGATCTTTATCAATATCGCTTGTACCCATTTGCTTGAAGAGCTCAATTCCCTCATGATCGCATAGGTATATGCGTGGAATATCCTAGCTGCAAAATCCATATTCTGACAGTAGTAATTGGCGAGGAAAAGTAAATTAAAGGAATAACGTTTACCATTTACATACTGCCTCACACCTCCCAAGATGGTGGAATGTGTGAGACAAACTAAGACCTTGGTTATATTTCTCATAGTCGTACTCCTCATGGCCTCCTATGCTTCTAGGATAAAAGCCAAAGAGGACGAGAGCGGTACCTACAGGATAACATACACGTATGAAGGGACTATGATATCAAAAGAGTCCTTTTTCGTGATGCTGGAGCGTGATTTGCGTGATGCTTATAACGTCACTGTAATGAACACGACTTCCCTTGACCTAGAGGCCTTTATTGTTTACGGAGAGTACAAGTATCATGTTATCTACAATTTGAACGTCAAATGCGTAGATCACTTCACGCTTGAGATAACCTCAGATGGAAACGCTAGTGCTCGTATGTTAAGAGATGTTAGGATAATGTCATTAAATATCCAAATATCCGTCACTGGGACTAAAGAAGTGGCGCCAGGTGAACCTTTCCCCATAGGTACTGGCTTCGACGTTAAGTTTTCAGTACTCCATAAGTTCGCTGGAGAAGATGTCTCATACTCATGTAGAATGCTCCGTACTTACAAGGAGCCATACCTTTACGCCCAATCCGAGGATATAAAGGTGGGATGGATACCGACTCCATGGGGTTATCGTCCGCTAAATGAAATAGCCAGCACTATATATCTTAACGAGACCGTTGGCAGAACGGCCCAGGTGACGATATACGCTATGAATAAGGCGGACGTGATGGTGCATGGTCTGCCTGAATACGCTGAAGATTACGTCTCAGCTAATACCCTCGTAGAACTCATAGTTAAGGAAGCGATGTACACCAGATGGGGGATCCCCGAGTTCCTATACTTCGGGTTCGAGTTCACGTATGAAAATAGAACTAGAGTACCTGATAAGTACTACATATTAAGTATCTACAAGCTTCATGCTCCTTCAGAAGAAATTATAGAAGAGAAAGAGGAGGAAGAGGAAGTCGAAAGAGAATGGACCATCATGATATACATGGCCGCCGACAATGATTTAGAGCCCTGGGCGCTCATTAACTTATTTCAAATAGAGGTCACTATGCATGACCTCTGCCTGAGCTATAATCCGCAGACGGTAGAAGATGTTGAGAAGGTTCTTAAAAGAACGGCTATAGTAGTGTTCATTGATAGAAGTCCCCAAGATTATGAGGATATGGATATCGTAGAGGATCTCAGACTTGAGAGGGTGATCGAGGACTACTTCTCCGACTGGGATGATTCGAGGATATTGGAGTTAATGTATAACGAAAACGAGTGGATCCCCTTTTTAATCGCCTTTAAGGAGACAGCGGAATGGGGCGAGGTTAACACTGGGGATCCCTCAACGCTTATGAAGTTCTTAAGGTATGCCACAAGGAAGTATCCAGCTCCCCGATATATGCTTATAATATGGGATCACGGAGGAGGGCCCGGTGGTGTTGCATTCGATGATACTAATGATGACTTCTTAACGCTCGAAGAGATAAGGCAAGCCATCGAAGCTGCTGGACTTCACATGGACATAATATGCTTTGATACTTGTCTCATGGCGACCATAGAGGCCGCTCATGAGCTCATGAACGTTACTGATTATTTAGTAGCCTCTGAGGAAGCCGTTCCTGCGTTTGGATGGGCCTACGACTATTGGATAGGGCAGTTCGTCAAGTATGCGAAAAACGATACAAGAGACCTCGCAGCTATGATGGCTCAAGAATATATAAAATTCTACAAGGATCTTTCAAAGGCATGGAAAGAGGTCATACCAGCGACTTCCTCAGTAATAGACCTCAGGCCTCTAAGATCCTCTACCGCTAGGAGTAGAATAAGAGATTTCATCAATAACGTAATGGAAAGTGAAACGGTGATAGAAGACATCCGGAGAATTAGGCACGAAGGCTATATCCAGAGCTTTGGCGGCGGTCTCCATCCCATATCCGGTTCCGATCACGTAGATTTAGTGGATTTGCTTCTTAAAACCAGAGAGGTGATAGGCGATAAAGCCGATGCACTCTTAGGCTTAGTGAACCAGATCATAGTCTTTAACGGTAAATACTCAAGGCTAGTCACTGGGGCTCAAGGCATCTCCATATACTATCCCTTGAGGTACGATAAACTGCATTATACCAGCATGAACACGTTCTCATATGTCACGAAATGGGCTGACCTACTGGAGCTTCTGACTAATGTTAAGCCCGAATTGATAGTGAAGCAGATTAATGGGCGGCGCGAAGTTAGACTCTACGGTAATTATACCTCCAACGCTAAGTACCTCAGCGCATTAACGAGCTTAGACCTCGATGGTGATGAAATAAGGGAAATCATGACTTACTCCGTAGTCCTCGATGAGCAGGGCGAATACCACTTAGTGACCTCCCTAAGCAAGCCCTCAGTTGATGGAATACATGAGCTCCTGACCCATGAGCTCGATAAAGGTGTATCCCCTGATGGAGAGGTGCCTTTTACTGTAATAAAAGACATAGGACTTGACATTGATGCTGATGGGCTTGAGGAAGCCATTATCGTATATTATTACATGAACATCCCCGCCGAAACACTCTACACCAGTATAGACATGTACGACTACGATCCGGAGAAGGAATCCTTAACGCACTATTATCAAGTACTCTACAACATCTCAGCAACAGCCGTGACCATAGCGGATCTTAATAATGACAATAGGCTTGAACTCGTAATAGGAGGATATAAGGTTGACTTCGCTAAAGCAACGATGACTGATGTCCTATGTGTGATCGATGCTACTACATTGGCGCCTATAAGCGAATATGAATGGCCTAGGGGTATTTTACTACTCGAAGCCGCCAAAACCGATGAGCTAATAGCCGGTAACACCGAATGGAGCGCTGATTCACAAGGCAATTATCGTCCTAAGGTAAGTCAGATTGATTTGCTCTCCTATCGTAAGGGCGATTTCGTAGTTGTACACTCCGTGAGGCTTGAAAAGGCTTACATAATTGATATGAAAGTCTGTGATATCGACTTAGATGGAGAACAGGAGTTAGTCCTCCTCGTACAATTCTCTAATGACGCTACCAAGCTCATGATATACAAACTCCTCGAGAAAGGCTTCGTACTGCTAAGCGAGCGATCGATATCCATTCCGGCTAACCCCTTATACCTTAACGTATGGGATGTAGATGGCGATGGAACGATGGAATTGCTATTTACCGGTATAGGTCAAGAGGACAACGTGGTACTTGACATTTACTCCTACGTCTCACAGTATGGGCTACTCCATGAAGCCCTATATAGGTTCAAAGGGGCATATGGTATGCCTATGTTAACCGACATAGACTTAGACCTCATTCAGGACATAGTCTTAGCCATAAATGTTGACGACAATGTCTATCTCATACCATGTGGAGTAAGGAACTACGTTGAGCCTAGGGGTACCTTAAGGGGCAGGGTCATCGATAGGGATGGGAAGCCGGTATCAGGCGCAATAGTGATGGTAGTGTTAACCAGAGGAAGGCGCATAGTGGGAAGTACGAGAACAAGCGAAGGCGGTTATTTCGAGATACGCGGTATTCCGGCTGGTACATACGAAGTAGATGCGCTATGGACTGAGTATACCGATGATCTAGAGGAGGAAGCCATGGCCTTTAAGATGGTGAAGATCTTGCCTAGGAGAACCTCTGAAGTGGTACTCGTTGAATACGTATTTACCGAGGACCTTCATGAACTGCTTAATATCCCTCGAATAACTGAACATGCCTATGAACCATCCCCCAGGCCAGTGGCTCCCAAGCCGACAACAATTATCTATGGGTATGTGAGGGATAGCGCTGGTAACCCTATTAAGGGAGCCGAGGTCAGGATAGATGGTGAGACAGCCATCACCGATGAAAATGGATACTATGAGCTAGACTTAACGATTGAAAGCAAGGAGTATAACATAACGGTATCGTGTGAGGGCTATAGCGCTTATGAAAGGATGATCTATCTCGAGGCTGGTGAGAAGAACAACATAAACTTCACGCTCGAGAAGGCTTCTTCCGAGGAGACGCAAAGTCGTTGTCTTATCGTGACGGCCGCCTATGGAAGTGAAATGGCCTGGCCAGTACGGTTCCTGAGATCCTTCAGGGATAACTATGTGATGAAAACTGCATCGGGAGCGGCCTTCCTTGAGGTCTTTAACAAGTTCTACTACTCATGGAGCCCCACAGTAGCGGAGCTTGAGTGGAGGTATCCCGCGCTTCGATCCTTAATGAGGGTACTGCTCTATCCGCTTATAGGCAGTCTCATGGTCTCTTACGGCGTATATCATGCCCTATCCTTTACGCCAGAGTTAGCGATATTGATAGCCGGTATAGCAGCAAGCCTACTAATAGGCCTCTCGTATTCGCTACCGATAGCGTGGATAGTATGCCTCATCAAGCATGGGCTGAGGAGGCCAGAGTTAAGGCAAGCGGCCTCAATGGTAGGCCTCTTAGGCACCATCATGTTACTTCACCTCATAGCTCTCAGCTCCAAATATCACGCCCTCCTTCAGCTCACCTCTGTCTCGATAGTCTTAGCATCCATAGCGTTAGGTACAGTTCTGGCCCTCGTTATAGCTAGATCGCTCAAAGCCTTAAGACCAGGAAGTACGTCTGCATGAGAGATCACCTGAGGATAATGAAGACGAAGGAAAGGTAAATTGTAGTATATGCCATCTTCCATGATCTACCCGTAACATATGGTTGGCAGGATGAAGAAACATCACGTTGTGCTTACTTCACAGTTCCTCTGAAGCCATGCCTTCGCTTAACAAAAGGGAAGTGAAATCATCCTGAGATCTCCTCGAGGGCCCTCCCTTTCGTCTCTATCCCCAGTGTCATCACGGTTATAGCGGAGACCAGATGGACTATCGTGAACATCACGAATACCGGATACGTGTTACCTCCTGTGAGATCCAATAGCGCACCGACGGCATATGGACCCACTATCCCACCGATTCGTCCCACGCTATTTGCCGAACCAGCACCCGTGCCCCTCGCCCTCGTAGGATAGAGCTCAGGGGTATACGCATAAGTGGCACCCCAAGCTCCGAGGTTGAAGAACGAGATCATGCTTCCCCATACCAGCACCTCCAGCTCGTTACCTGCAATAGCAAAGAGGAGACTCCCTAGCCCGGCGAGCATCATGTAAGTGGAGAGAACGGGCTTTCTACCCACCCTATCTATCAGCAGGGCGCCGCTCCAGTATCCCGGTACCTGCATCAACGTTATAATTACCGTGAAGTCCAGTGACCTGACCAGTGATAGCCCTCTATCATATAATATCTTAGGAAGCCAGAGAAATATGCCCCAATATGCGAGGACGATACAGAACCAGTGAATCCATAACATAACAGTTCTCTTACGATATTCAGCTGAGAAAAGTTCCACAAGCTTTGCTCTTACGCGCCTCCCATGAGCCTCCCTGAGAACCTCCTCCGCATTAACTCGAATTCCCAATGACCTGAAGATCCTCTCGATGGCCTCGATCTCCCCTCGTTCCTCAAGGTATCTCGCGGACTCCGGCACCAGCAACGCTACTAACGGTAATGTCAAGAGCGGGATGGCGCCTGTCGAGAAGACTGAACGCCATCCATAGTAAGGTGCTAGTACCCTTCCCAGATAAACCGAGAGGAGCCATCCAAACGCCCATGAACTCTCAAGGAAGGCTACGAACCTTCCTCTGTATCGCGCTGGTACGTACTCGGAGAGGAGGGTGCTTGCTACCACCATGTACCCAGAGGAGCCCATACCTGCTAGTAATCTGAGGAGTGCCATCGATTCCGGACTCAGTGAAAAGGTAGCTACTGATGTAGGGATGGAGTATAGTAGTAATGTCAACAGGGTTGCCTTTTTCCTCCCTATCACATCAGCCAGATACCCCATTGTCAAGCCTCCAAGGAGCATCCCCGCGAGCCAGCAGCTAAGTAGCATGCCCAATTGTGATGCTGTGAGCCCCCATTCCTGCTGTATCAGTGGAGTGGTGGCAGAGATCAAACCCGCGCACATAGCATCGAAGGCCCAGCCTAGTCCGAGTACGATCAAGATCAGGTAATGGAAACGGCGAAGCGGGATGACCTCGAGATACCTACTCATAGTATGCATCAATAGCAGTCAAGCATAGCTGGACAGAAAAATTACTCGATATAGGCATCCCGTAGATTAATCTGAGCTCTAAATGGCAAGTATTGCCTAAAGCTAATAGTACTTAGCTTTCACCATTCTACCCCTTAGAGGTACCGTGCTAGTGATATTCGATTGAAGTTCAAGGAGGAATTCCTTAAGCTGTCGCGTGATCAGATAGCAGTACTAAGTCCTCTCGGCATCAAGCAGATCCTAAAATACTATCATAATACATCATTAAAGAAACACTATATTATGAAAACAAGTATAGAAATGGAGCCTTAGTTTTCCCATTCTTCACTTATATCGCCCGATATGGCTTCATAAGGTCCCTAATTAGCATATCCGCTGCCTCCTTGTAGTTACCCGCTTCCTTAAGATACTTACCTGCATATTCCTTGAATTCCCCTAGAGCGACTAACCTTCTTTCCTCTAGTTCTGAAAGGTATGCCGCACCTATGATAGCCATGGTTTCGGAGCCTATAGTCTCGTCCGTTATGGATTTCTCCCTGTACCTCACACAATTCACGAAGTTACGTATCTCGTTAGCGAAGGAGTCATCCCTTTGAATGGGCACTTTCCTCATCCCCCCTTCCCTAGTGGTTAATATTAGTACGACCTTCCCCTCCTCATACTCCATCCTTATGCTTCCTTCGCTTCCCTCTACTCTCAATATGTCCCGATGAGCATATAGCGATGAACACCAACTTGAGATCGCATTTCCAATCACCACATCCTTAGTCCTCCTATCTTCGAATATGATTTTGATATTGGCATAGTCATCCACATTTATACGCTTCATATGCCCCGCTATGTATCTAATCGGGAAATTAACCTTCATACAACACGATTTAACATAGCACGGCTTCTTATCGAAGCCTACTAAGAACCATATTGCGGTTATAGCGTGAGTACCCATGTCTATCAAGGTTCCTCCTCCATCCACAAGGGGGTCCCAGAACCAATGCTTCCACTCTGGGCCATTATGCTCGAAAGTTATCGTGACCGAGATTAAATCCCCTATTATACCGCTTTCGATCAACTTCTTCACGAACACCGCAACATTACTGTACACCCAGTTCTCGTTATGTTGATACAATACGCCGTTTTCCTTCACGGCCTTAACGACTTCATTGGATTCTATCCATGTCCTCGCCATCGGTTTCTCCACCATAACGTTATGTTTGCTCTTTATCAGGGGTATCGCGACCTCGTCATGCCATTTAGGAGGAGTACATACATCGATGATATCTATCCCTTCATCCTCAGCTAACTCCTCGAGGTTTGAGTAGACCTTCATCTCCTTAAGTATGGTATTTAAGCGCTCCCTTTCCTCAGGTGCTTCTGCTTTCCCCAATTTTTCGCGTATCATCTCCCGGTATCTCTTAGCGGCATATTCCGCCTTGCTTCTTACGACATCGTAGAAGCCAACTAACGTGGCGTCTTTAAGTTCTGGATACGCTCTTAAATGCGCGCCTATGAATATGCCACCCGTACCTACCACAGCCACCCTAAGGAACTCCCTTGAGGACATATATGCCTCACCCGAGGTAAGACCGCTCACTCTAATACCTAATCGCACGACGGTTATATGCGCATATGCTACAGTACGTCATAGCTGGAAATTACCGATCATAGCCGCTGAAGATCGCTTATGAACACTATGATATTATCAAGCCCTCACTTGTAACCAAATGATGCCCCTCTCAGGATCCTAAAGGGCCTTAATAGGGCTAGTAGATCCTTCATCCGCTGTCCTCCTGGCTACTTTCTTCATATCATAACTAATACAGAGCATAACTGCTTTGCTTAGCCGATGAGCAGGAAGGGATCCAGTACCACCAACTATAGGAGAAAGCGGTAAGCGCCTTAAATATCTTAATCCCAAGGACGAAGATGTTACAACGAGTAACCATTTAAGAATTCCAGAATATATAAAACTAATATGATAAACATCATTAACGTGAACATGTAATAAATGGTTCTAAAAGTGACAGTTTTGATGCTTAAAACGTGAGAAGCAGAAGTATGGATTGCCATCCGGATTAAAGTCTTTATTTTAAAGATAGAGTCGGATTTTTAAGATGCTGAGTTAGGATTTTTTAATGACCGATATGTTCTCGTTCCTTAAGCCCACTGCTAAAGGCATAATGGTCTTCGCTTTACTGGCTTTTATCTGTATAGGCGGAGCTATTCAGAGCTATGCCTTCATCGACGAGATCCCAAAGGTGCCTAAGCCTCCCCTCTATGACCTGTTAAAGCCCTTAGAACTCTGGATTCCCTGGGTTCTCTTCGCGGCTCCCGTCCATTTGCTGGGCGACCTGCTTGACTTATGGTGGCTTCTAGAGTACTTCCCAAGGCTAGGAGGGGTCAGTGCTCCGGTAGCCAGCTTAGCTTATGCTTATGTGATCTCGTGCTGGGCGACGTACTCCTGGGATCGCTGGATCAAGCACAACAAGTACGAGCGCTTAGTTCTATTCATTGGAGTCGTGCCCGTCCTGGTCTTTCACCTTCCCGCCATGTCTCTACTGGTAAGTGGTTCCTTGAGCTATGCCGTGTCCGTAATGAGCGGATTCATATTCTCGACTATAGTATTCATGGTCTACACGCTATCGATCTATGGCCTATATAAAGCCCTTAAATCCCTCCTATACTCTCGCTCTACAGATAGCGTGAAACCGAATTACAAGGCTTAAGGTAAGCAGCCGCAGTATCTAAGGGTGCTAGCTAGGGATAAGAACTCTAGACTTCCTTAAGACTAAATGTCCTCGATCTAGTGGGTTTTTAAAGTCATCTTTGGAGAGATATCGATGAAATTCTTAATGTTAAAGATAGAAGAGAGAATAAATACAAGATCCATATGCACTTATAACAGAAGAGTTAAGTGCTCTTGGACTTCAAGCGAATTAAATGGAGACCGAGTGATATTATAATGAAATAGCTAGCTAACATGTTTGGTGACTAATTTACGTATCTTAGCTTGAATATCCTTAATTTCCTGTCGTGCTTTAAACTTTAATCTCTCTGAAAGAGCCACTTCTCTTTCGACTAAAACTATGCCTTTTAATGCTTCAATACGGAACCATGATGGAGCATAATCTATGATTACCACGTCCACTGGAAAGTTTAATATCGACTCTAATTTCTTAGATAATTCCTCTTCATAAGCTTCTACTTTATTGTAAGATATCTTATAGCCTGTAAATATGGCTATATCTATGTCGTGAAATAATTCTGCTTTCAAAAAGCCCCCAAAAATAGTAGCCAATAATATCTCTCCTCTTTTACTTAGGATTTCAGAAAGTAATTTAACTATCCTTTGTCTCTCCTTAGGGCTTAGTTTATGAAATTCGAACTTTCTCCTATCTTCAAGAGTTCTTATAGACGTAATTTTTCACCTCTTTAATAAACTTCTCAACAGTTCTTACACCATTATTCCTAGCTTCTCGATAGATCCTAACGTCGTCGATACTCCAATACCTATGTACAACCATATTACGTAATGAGGCCAGCGAAGCCATTCCCTCAGCAGTATCATAGCTTATTACTCCTTTCTCTGCTAGTTTTATGAAAACTTCCCTATAGCTTTCAGCTCCCTCATTAAAGCATTGTTTAAGTATAGCTAAGCCTAGATCCGCAGCTGCTTCAACAATTAGTATTATCGAGTACCTCATTGAAAACCTTTTACCCCTATCTCGTACAAAGTCTTCTATTCTCACCATGATAATGTCCTTAACTTCGTCTAAACCCTCCATGATTTCGCCTATTATTCTCCTGACGTATTCGCGGTCTATCTTAATCATAGTCCATCTTCTCTAAGTAACGCTTGTGGGTAATTATTCCTAGAATTTAGCTATATAGATATACGTAGGATAATACGCTGCGCTAAATGTGTTAAATGGTTGATACCTGGTCATCTACTTAACTTCATCATCCTCTCTCCTCTTAAGATAATCAAGATTGTGATGGCCGTCACTATGAGTGCTATAGCTGTTGCTAGATCTTTCTCATAGAGCTTGGTGGATACTCTTATCCCTCCGGAAAAGCCGCACCTAACGTGTATGCGCATATCGGACTCAGCCTTGATCATTAATAAGATGAGCTCCTCTCCCCTGATGACTTGATAACTGATGCTAGTCGAGTCATTGAAGGACACTAATCGTCCTTCCTTGGGCAAGAATGGGTCGTACTTCATCTTATCCCTGTTGGTCGTGAAACGATAAAGGTATGCCTCGCCTGGCCCTCCCTGTACTTCAACAGTCAGTATCCCCCCTGAGTGTGAAGGGAGCTGTACCAATAGGCAGGCTTGGTAAAGAGGATCCCTTATGAGCAACTCCGATTCGCTGGGCGGTTTAACGGTCTTCACCGCTAGGATAACTCCCTCCCCTGCTTCTATAGATGTGGCCTCTTCGTTTGCTACGATCACTATCACGTCCTTCCTCTTATTCAGCTTTAGGAATACTAATTCGGGCTTACCGGGGTCGTTAGCCGAAACGGCAAGGCATCTCCCGCTAAGATCAAAGATATACATGTTTAGATCGCAACGAGAGCCTATGTACTGTCCATAGAGTAGAAACGCGTACTCACTGGCTTCCAGTCTAAACATTGCAGCGATTGAAGCACCCTTGGGCAGTAGACCTGTTGAGTACGGCACACCGGGATAATGTACGCTTTGAGATACCATGAGAATTTCACCGTACCAGGCCTTCGAATAGACCCGCAGGCTCTTGGTTAAGACGGGGGTGAGCTTAAGTTCGAGAGAACCCGCCAGTCTTCCTCCTTCGGTGAGCACGCTTATGTTGAAGCCTATGGCCTCACCTACTGTGAAGTTAACTGGTATCCCCGGTATCTCCACTTCCAATGTTATTCTAGCTTGACCTCCTTCCTCTAGGTATACTGCCCCGACCTCTACGCCGTCTTTGATGAACCTGTAGTCTACGGAATCCGGTAATCCTTCAACCCTAAGCATGTAAATGCCCGCGCTACCCCTATTGACAAGCCAGAGGGGATACTCGACCTTTGAACCTAAATCCACACTCTTCTCGGGAAAGAGGCATCTGACATCCACGGAGGCTTCTTCGTCTATGTTAATGCTAACGGTCTCCTCCTCCGAATAGCCATCTGAATATTCCAGGCTGACGGTCACCGTGTTTAAATCAGTTCGTACCTTAAACGTGACTTCGACCTCGTCACCGGCAGCTATGAGGGGTATCGTTATCCGATATGGTATACCGACTAAAGCCCCGGCGTACTTAAGCGAGATGGTCACGTTTTCCAAGTCTAAAATGCCCTCATTCTTGATCTTCACTTTAACATTCTCTCCCCTTCTGCTCACGGAAACTACCGAGATCCTATGGCTAGGCCTAAGTAGCTCTATCCTCAGCTCATCCCTCCATCCATCGTTATACGTTATCCTCAAATTAGCGTATTCGCGGCTCTTCTTCAAGGCGAACTTAATAGTAACGGTCTCGTTGATCCCTACCTCGCTTAGCCTATACGAAGAGGGTACGCCTATCACGCCATCATCAGTTAATAAGTTAATGGAAACGTCGTTAATAGGAATGGGACCGATGTTCCTCAACTTTATGATGACGAATTTCCCCTCTCTACTTACGCTTACCAGTTCTAGCCTGCTTATCTCAGTCACTCGAAAGCTGAGCGTGAACATGTCCGTGAATAACGCTGCACCGCTGATGTCGCTATATGTGATCTGCATGTTTAACGTTACGATTTCGCCGTAAACTCCTCGGCTAACCGCGATTCTGACCTTAAAGTTCACCGAATGCCCCTGCCTTATTTCGTTAAAGACCACTGGAGGGCTCAAAACAGCTACACCTGGGGTTGACGAGGATATCTTTATGCTTACGAACTTGGCCGTGTTAGGTCCCCTATTCCTCAAGGTGATCTTCACATCGTTTACTGTGCCTGCAACTAACTTAGTGCTACTCAGCGAGTACGTAAACCTAGTCGGAGCAGGAGATGTTGTCAGTAACACCAACGCTACTAAGATGAACAAAAGGCATCCCATCTACTTCACCTCCCGATGATAAACCGCCATCATGGAAGTAGCCATCAGTAAGCAGTTCACGGAGTATATCGTTAGGAGCATCACCTGTAAATCGCCCTCATAAAGCCTGCCGCCTGGGGAGAGGACGAAGCCACATTCCTCTAGAAAAAGTCCGAGCTGATAAGATAGGGTATACCTGGCTGGGTTTTCAAGCCATGATAAATTCGGCACTATGAACTGATATAAGGCCATTAGTGTGAACGCTGAGAGGGCGGCATAAAGTGGCCTTGAGAAGAGCGAAGAGAAAAGCATCGTAAAGGAACCGAACGTTATAAGTCCAAGTAGTACAGCTGCCTCGCCAACTAATACATCATAAGAAACCAAAGATACGAGCGCATCCCACCACCCTTTATACACGATGGAGACTATCAGCGCTAGGAATAACAGCGAGGGTAGGCTTACTATAATCATACAAATGACAAACGCGATCCATTTCCCCATCACTACGCTTGATTTGCTGATGGGTTTCGTCATGAGGAGTTTAAACGTTCCCTCGTTGAACTCCCCTGCGATGAGCTCGCTCGCTACCAGTATGGCGAGCAGCTGGGCGGGAAGTCCGGTCCAGAAATTGATTATCAGTTCACCTGCCTGCCGCCAGAATTCTTCAAAGCATACCTTAGTCCCGCCAAGGGCTGGGCTTACGTTGCCTGAGCCTAATAGGTAGAGTATATCTGGGAGCATCATTATCGCTAACATGGCCTTGAATCTCCTCGAGGAAATCATCCTCTTAGACTCCACTTCGATTATCGCCAATATCTTAGCATTGCTCAACCTGAGTGCTATTGCTTTCAATATGCATTTTAGGAGATCCCTCATTAAGCCACCCCTACCTTTCTGAGAAATAGCCTTTCAAGGGGGTCTCCAACCGGTTTGAATCCATAGAGGGCGAGCTTTTCCTCGGCAAGTACTTCGGGTAGTTCAACCCATAACTTATGGGCGTTATTGACATCCACTCTTAACCTTATCCCGTCTTTACCCTCGAACCTGGCCTCCAGTATGTAGTCCCTCTCTAGTAATCTAGTCGCTAATCTCTCAGGATCAGAGACCCTTACAAGGTATTCATCCTCCTCTTGAGCGATAAGATCCGAGATAGGCCCTTGAGCTATCAACGAGCCGTTATTTATGATCCCGACATAGTCGCTCACACGTCCGACCTCAGGTATTACGTGAGAGGATATTAGCGTAGTCACCCCTTTCTTAGAAGCCAATAACCTAATCTTACTGAGTATTTCGAAACGGGCTACCGGATCGAGATTGGAAGTTGGTTCATCGAGTATGAGCAATTCCGGATCCCCGATGAGCGCTTGAGCGAAACCTAACCTCTGTCTCTCACCAGCCGAGAGCGTCCCGACCTTTTTCACGGCTAGCCGCCCTAACCCCACGAACTCCAAGAGCTCCCTGGCTTTCTCTCTGGCCTCTTTCCTAGTAAGCCCCTCAAGCCTACCCATGTATTCCAAGAACTCCTCTAATCGCATGTTACGATAGGCGGCGGGCTTTTCGGGCAGGTAACCTACTCTACTCATAACCTCAATCCTATGCTTGAACACATCAAGACCAAAGATCCTGACCTTGCCGTAAGATGGCCTGAGGCAGCCCACTAGCATGCTTATCGTCGTGCTCTTACCAGCGCCATTAGGCCCGAGAAAGCCGTAAACGACTCCCTTGGGGACTCGCAAGTTGACCCTATAAACCGCGCACCGCTCACCATAAAACTTAGTCAATTTCTCAGTCTCAATGACGTTTTCGACCATAACTAGCACCCAATGACGCATTGCATTTATCTTTGTTTTCTATTCACTAAATCTTTCTAGTTGGATCCTATTTATTAAGCCTTGGCGCCAAAAGAGCGGACTAGCCCTGATCCACTACGAGCTAAAAAGGCCTCTTGCGTTGCCTAAGCCATCATCCTCTCTCATCCTACGGGTTGCCTTTCCATCGATATGAGGAAAAATATCGACTTTAGGATTAAAGGGAGAATACAGAAGAGCCAGGTTAGAGATTAAGGGGATAGGCCGAAGGGCGAAGTAGTTTTACTGCCTTACGCTTTTCTTTCACATAACCCCAGCTCTAGGATCATATACTGGTTTAAACGTTAAGTCAAACTTTCATGGTTAATGTATAAAACAATCGCTAGGTTAAACTTAATAGGGTCATATTGGAATAATGTTCAAGTGTTGAACTATGAGCGTGGTGTTAAAAGTTCGGAAGAAGGGCATATTAATACTACCTAAGGCCATTAGGCTGAGAGCTGGGATAGAGGAGAACAGCGAGGTCCTAGTAGAGGTAAAAGGAGATATGATAATATTGAGGCCCTTGAAACCGAGAGTAGTAAACGTAAACGCAGATATGGTTAAGAGGATCATTGAGGAAGAGAAGAGGGAGTGGGAGGAGAGGTTAAATGGGCTTGCAGCCCAGGCTGGTACTTGATGCAAGTGTGCTCATTGAGTACATAATCGCATCCTCCCCTTACAGGCAACTAATGGAGGGGATATTTGGAGAGGCTGTCAGGGGAGAAAGGAAGCTGTTTATCAACAGTGTTACGCTATCCGAGGCCCTTTACATCGCGATGAGGGTATACAGGGCTGCAGGCTTAGAGGATCCCAATGGCGAGGCTAGGAGGTTTGCCATGTGGCTGACATCGAGAGCTAATATAGTGAATGTAGATAGAGATCTCGCCCTAGACGCAGGGGAGCTTAAGAAAAGGCTTAAGATAGCCTTACCAGATTGCCTCGTGATAGCTACTGCTGGGAAGGTAGGAGGGTCGGCCTTATTTAAGAAGGTCAAAAGGGAAATGTTACCGATACTTAAGGAGCTTAGGAGACTAAACGTTCTATTCCTCGAAGAGCTACTTGAAAGTCGCCGTTAATTGATCTTCAGAGATCCCGGAGATTAGGAATTAAAGAGGACGAGTCCGCTATGAAGAGGTCAGCTCGTTTATGAGCGACCAACTAGTTCTTCAAGGCTTATGATAGTCAATCCGAATTCCTCTAGTCTTTTGAAGTGCTTGACGTTTTTGGTTATTAGCGGTATCCCATACCTTATGCATATTGCTCCGATCAGGATATCCCTAAATTCTATGAGTTCTCCCTTCCTCCTCAGTACCTTGTATATCTTGCCGGCAAGCCGAGATGATTCAAGGTCTAGTGGGTAGAACTTCAGCCTCCTCAGCACTAGATCCAGCTTCTCCTCCCCTCTCTCCTCCATGTAGAGCTCGGCGACGGTTACAGCCGTTATAGCAGGTACGAACTCCAGCTTCAGAAACCTCTCCACTATCTCTCTTCTCCCCCTTAGCAGGTCTATCACTATGTTGGTATCTAGGCAGACCTCCAAGCCTCTCCAGCCCTTCTTGGGATACTTTCCCAAATCCTCTTGTCGGCTTCCTCGATTTTAATTGGTCCTATCTTCTCAATTAGCTTCACTAGCCCCTCTATGTCAAGGTACCTGTACCTCAGCAACTCCCTTATTACCTCCGAGAAAGACTTGCCCTCCCTCTCTCTTATTTTATTCAATTCCTCATACACATCTTCGGAGAGGCTTACCAACTTAGTCATATGTGCTATACTATATTAAACCAACATTTATTTCTTCCCAATTTATCGCATACAAATACGTTCAGCGTTATTTTCACTTGGTGGTTCCCAGTTAACGTTCATCTTTACAGATGGAGGTAGTTGTTCTCTACTACATCCTCGAAGTTTTCAGCTATAGTGATGAAGTTACTCGACGCCTTATATGCTAGAAGGCATAGACCTCATGGAGAGGGTCAGCGGATTTTGAAAGAGCTCAAGAGGATATTCAGGGGGCATCCCGAGATAAAGAAGAGATTGGAGAGACCCAGAGTATAGGCCTTTAGTCAGGCTGATTGAGGCCTTGATGTATCCGCCTATCTGTCAGAACGTAAAATATCAAGGGCTTGTGGGATAAGATATATCGAACGGGCACTCTTACCATCCAAGCTATAGGGGTTATGCCGCTCAAACTATACTGCATCAGGAATCCCAGAGAGATTCAAGCTACGATCAATAAGGCGATAAAAAGCTAGCAGGAGGAAGATATGAATCCTCGCTCCATCCTTAGCTGATGTACGCCATCTCATCTAGGCTTAGCGATGGCGAGGTCATAATCCTATCACTCTACTCGGGAACTCAAAGGGATGAAAAGAAAAGAAGGGAAGAAATTAAGGAGGATAAAGAAGTAAAGAAAACGAGCCTTTTAGCCGAGGTTTCAGGAAAGGGCCCTGGTCAGTCTGGATAGGCACTGTATACGTGTGGCTCATAGTCTTGCCATTAGCAAAGCCACAGACAATCTCGAAGGTCAACGTGTTCTTAATGCTTACAACTCCGCCTCCAGTCCAGTCATTGCATATTAGCTGAACCTCCTCTCCTGCTGATAGAAGGCTCTAAAGCCCCAAGTATACACTGCTACGCCTATTCCTGTCGCTAAGGCAATACCATGCTTAGAAGTCCAACTCTTTGAAGAACCTCATGGTACCCAGAAATTCTTAACCTTATGAGGAGCCCATATCACCTTATCTTCATTTGAATCGTTAACACTCTACCGACAGCAAGTCCTGTCTCGCGATCTAATAGATAACCATCATGATCCCTTGTAACTCCGTTCATTGAGGCTTTCTTATCTATATCCCACATTTCATAGTACACTTTCCTGATGACCTCCTCTTTCAGCTCAACTCCGCACGTCCAAGCGTCAAGCGTTGAGTCTTTTAAGCTGAGAAGCTTCGGCGCCTTCCTTAGCGTTGATTCCTCAATGCCTAAAACATAAGCTATCCTCCACAGTGGAACCCCCTAATCCTAGCTCTTTGCAGGCTAGGTAGATGGCTACTGCTGTTAATGTTTGAGGCTTTAGCGAATTCCTAGGCTTTTTCAACTTTGAAGCTGGGATCAGCCTTTAATAGGCCTGCTAGTATCGTAGCTTCTAGAAATCTAGCCCTAGGGAACATTCTGAGTATCTCATCAAGACTTAGCGGATATCTGAGCTCTCTTGAAGCTTTCAATAATGCTACAGCCTTAAGAGAACGCTTAAGAAGAGTGTCATCATCCTCTTCCTAGCTTTTCTGTATATGGCAAGTGCTCTCTTAATCACATGCCTAGGGATATTAGCACGCCTTATTTGCCGTTCCTGCTATACGTATTACCGATCAAATCCTAACCTCCTTAATAATTGTCTATGATCCATGAGGTTCTCAATGTTAAAGCCATGTTTGATCAGGAAATCCTTTAAGGCCTTATCCATGGTCAGAAATATCATGTTCCTCGTAATTGAGGTAGCATAGAGCAGATTGTCTATGACATCCTTATGACCAGCTAAACGTAACTTGAAGGCCAGCTTAATAGCATCTGTCGTAGGATTTACCCACTCATACACGCCTGACTCGAGTAGCGACCTAATGGTCACATCTATTACATTAGTTATCTCTAGACCCGATTTACGGGCTTCCCTACATACCTTACCTATGACCTCAACCCATACGACAGATAGGCAGTAGAAGCACACTAGCCTCTTTGACCAGGCTTCTCTAAGAGTACGTATGTGCTCATCAGATAGCCCTTCAACTTCTATTCCAAAGCTCGGCAACAGATAGGTTGAGTCAAGGAGCACGTCAAGAGCCATATAGCTCACCTTGCTCTGCCTCAGATTCAGCTTCAAACTCCTCTACAGTCGTCTTAGCCCATTTCTTCACCCTCAAGGCGAGTGAAAAGGGGTCTGGCATGAATTCTAACACCAGCTTATCGCCCTCTACTCTAATTAGGACCTTATCGCCTTCTCTTATGCCAAGCATCCTCATGATGTGCCTCGGCAAGTAAATAGCGCCCTTCCTGCCTATCCTGCTTATCACGGTCTGACTCACTGTTAATCACCTGATAACTGGATGATAGTCAGACATTTAAATATTCGCCTGACTATCAGGTGTATGATGTTAATCACTTACCTAGCCTTTATAGTTGGCAATATCGTTGCAAGTAGAATCTTCGCTTCAGCCTTCATCAGCCTAACCTACAATCAATCTAGACTCACTAATCACTAATTTAATTAAGTAAGCTTTAGAGAATATTCTCTCCTCGACATACTTAGAGGTTGGCTGAATGAGTTCTCTTGACCTATCATACTCCTCCTTTAGGATGGCAATCCATGCGGATTTTCATTACTCCTTTAGGCGTAGTTAGGCTTACTTGAGTGTTGGCGATTTTCATAAAGGCTATTAATAATTGGGAGTACGGGATTGCAAAGGCTCTTGTATTACTTACTGATTCGCTTATCGTCGTACTCTTGGAAACAGTGATATTGCCCTCCATGGTATCAGAGGCCGGGGCCTAGTGTTGCTGGCTTTAATTCTGTTGATGGGTGCCATGCCAGGAATAGTTTTGTGAGTTTTGAAATTTAGGTTTGTTCTCCTAAGCTTTGTCGAGTTCTCCTTCAGAATAAGAATAATATTCAGAGGTCAGACAGGGAGCTTATCTAGTTATCGTGCAGTCATATGAGAATGGGGGTATATAATGTGGGCTTGTCCCAAAAGGGTCAGCTCGTCGCGAGTTCGTCATGTTTCAGCCCGTCTGGAGCGGCTTCGTCATTCCGTGAACTTCATAGTAAGGGGTTGCTCTTAAATCTTTGGATGCGCTGACTTCATGTTCATGGACGATTATCTTGCACCTCTCTGTCCTTCGTATATCGCTTTTTCCGAATATGAGAACCTTTAAGTGGACTTCATGTTATGGCTATAACATGGGTTATAGCGTATGAAGCCATATTGTGAGGTCATGACCAAGCTGATAGTTCCCGCGATAAGGGCTCTGGTGGCTATTAAGCTCATTAATGAATACGGAATGACCCAGGTGGAGGTCGCTAAGAGGTTGGGCTTAACGCAGCCCGCGATAAGCTATTACCTGCGATCGAAGCGCGGTCAGCCCGCTGTCATAGAAAAGCTGAAGAGCGATCAGAAGGTTACTGGGTTAATCGCTCGTCTCACTGATTTAGTGTATAGAAATGCCACGCAGGAAGAATTACAGGAGGTGCTCTGCGAAATCTGTACGTATATAAGGAAGGGGAACATCCTTAACGACGCTTTAATCTGAAAAGCGACTTTAAGGGTCTCGGTCATTTAACTGCTACTGGCGTTTAGCCTCCGCTGGTCATGGTGCCTATGGCTATCCTCGCTCCATCTCTTACCTTGGTATCGAGCCCGTTAAGGTAGCTTATCATCCTTCCATTTAGGGCTACAAATACGCCGCTGGCTAGTTCCTGGGCGTAAGGCGAATAGACCTTATATATGAAATCGTGGCCTATCCTTCTCGCCAGTGCTTTCAATACATCCTTAACCTTGACCTCAGTAGCGTCGAACGTCAGGCTCACCTCCTTTGGGATGAGATCCTTTAAGCCCCCTAAACCCTTCACTTTGACCCTCATGGGGTCTTCCTTATGCTCAAGAACAGAATTAAGTTCTTAGGTATATAGGCTTGACTTTAACTGAGAGCTGGGGTCTCATGTGTTTCATGGCACATATGAGGATGTTTATGGCTCTTCGGATCGCGTGCCTCTTCATCACGTCTCAGCGTCGCCTGAGCTCCTCATCTTAGGCATGCTATGAGAACCCCGCGGTTGGACCTTCCTCATCCTCATTATCCCCTCAGGGATCGTAGGGAAGGTCCCATTTACCTATGAGTATATATCCCTAAATAATAGTTTTCCTCCCCCTGCATGAAACGCTTTAAATCAAGACTTGAGGTTAATTTATCTTGGTGAGTTTCTTGGCTCCGCAAGTTTCCGTGGTCGGTTCAATTCACATGGACTTCTTCATACTTATGGATCACCTACCGGTGCCCGGTGAGACCGTATTAGGGAAGAGCTTCACCATGCAGCCCGGTGGTAAGGGCGCGAATCAGGCTGTAGCAGCAGCTCGGTTGGGCGCTAAGACCTATATGGTAGGGCGGGTAGGTGGGGATATCTTCGCGGAGGAAGTTCTAAATAATTTCCGGAGAAACGGAGTTGACGTTAGCTATGTAAGGAGGGATCTTGAGACGCATACTGGGGTCGCCTTCATATTCGTTGATTCTCGTGGCGAGAACATGATAGCCGTGGCTCCTGGAGCCGATGCTCGTGTCTCTACGCATGATGTCGATAGCGCTATTGATGTGATCTCAAGTTCGGATGTCCTCATGCTTCAGCTTGAGATCCCGATTGAAACCGTAGTGTACGCAGCTAAGGTGGCATGGGAGCATAACGTGAAGGTCGTGCTTAATCCGGCGCCTGCTAGGACCTTACCCGAGGAGATATACGGCTATATACACGTACTCACGCCAAACCGCATTGAAGCCCAGATGCTTTCGGGGGTTAGGATAGAATCGAGAGAGGATATCGTTAAGGCAGCGCATGTTCTCATGGATAAAGGGGTTGAGAACGTCGTTATAACCTTAGGGGCAGAGGGAGCTCTACTGGTATCTGAAGAGGGCGTATACCACATACCCGCCTTTAAGGTAAGGCCTGTGGATACCACTGGTGCGGGTGATGCGTTTAACGCTGCGCTAGCCGTGGCTATAGCTGAAGGAAGATCCCTTAGGGAGGCCGTGCGTTTAGCTAACGCAGCGGCGGCGATAAAGATAACCCGTGTAGGTGCTCAGGCTGGCCTCCCCTATAGGCGAGATCTGGAGGAATTCCTCAGAGATGTCAGGTGACAAGTGAAAATAATCTATAAATATGTAATATTGTTTAATTCTCGTGGGTTTGGGCAGGGTAATGTCATCTATAGGTAAGCCACGTCATCATCCCACAAAGTCTCCTCTTTTCGGCATAATACCCTTAGTGGTACTTAAGATACTCTCAACTAAACCCATGCACGGCTACCAACTTGCTGAGGAGCTTGCCGAGCTCCTAGGTGAGACTGTGCCTAAACCCTTAGTCTACGTGACCCTTAAGAGGCTCGAGGAACGTAACCTGCTGACCTCTGAGTGGCAGCTAGGTGAAAGTGGCCCTCCCAAGAGGGTCTATCATGTAACTGAAAAGGGATCCCAGTTCCTTGAGCATAAGCTCGAACGAATTAAGAAGCTTAATAAGATATTGGAATTCCTATTGCAATAACGTATACTTCGTTAAGATAGGTCATTAGTTTATGACTATTTCATTCCTGTAATTTTCTTGACCTTTAGGCATGCCTTGAAAGAAAAATATAAAAATTGTTTTTACGTAAAAACAAAGCCTTGTGGTGGGAGCTTGGTTAGTGAGCCGCGTATTACGGCTTTAGTAGGTGGATTGCTGATAGATGGCACAGGGCGCGGACCTATAGAAGACTCAGTCGTCCTCATCAGAGATAAGGAGATAGTCGCTGTAGGTAAAGAAGGCGAGGTACACGTACCCACTGAGGCTAAGGTCATAGATGTCTCTGATATGACCGTAATGCCAGGCCTCATAGATGCTCATATGCACTTCATGGGAGCTAAAACTGATAGGTTCGTGGAGGAATGGCTTTTACGTCCATGGCCCCTAGGCCTAATTAAATCAGTATTCGATGCTAAGGCCCTCCTAGAAGCAGGCTTCACCACTGTCAAGGATTGCGGTAGCCGAGCGGGAATTTACTTACGGGAGGCGATAAAAGAAGGCCTGATAAAAGGGCCCCGTATAGTTACCGCTGGTCCAGCGCTGAGTCAGACGTTTGGCCATGGCGATGCCCATTATTTACCGATCGAATGGGTTAAAGATCGACGTAAGCACTACGGCTTCATATGCGATGGCGTCGATGAATGTATTCGTGCTGCTCGACTCGCATTAAGGGAAGGGGCTGATTTCATCAAGGTATGTGCCTCAGGTGGTGTGCTTTCACAGAAGGATAGGCCCGAGCATGTACAGTTCACGCTTGAAGAGCTTAAGGCCATAGTTCAGGTAGCGAGAAATGCTGGTACCTTCGTCACAGCTCACTGCCAATGCGCAGAGGGCATGAAGAACTGCATACTCGCGGGCGTTAAGACGATAGATCACGCCATATTTCCTGATGAAGAGGTCATAGAAATGGCTAGAGGAAAGGAGGTCATCTTCGTCTCAACGTTATCCATAGCGAAGCGCATAGTGGAGAAGGGAGAAAAGGTCGGCATGCCGCCTTGGGGTGTCCAAAAAGCCAAAGAGGTCTACGCAGCTATGGTTAAAAACATACGCTGGCTTTATGAATCCGGCATGACCATGGCTGCTGGGACGGACTTCTGTGGCACTCCGACATTACCTCACGGGGATAACTCGCTGGAGTTAGAGCTCTTAGTCAAGGAAAGTGGCTATAAGCCCATGGATGCGGTAATTGCTGTCACGAAGAATGCCGCTAAGGCGTGCGGCCTTGAGGATCAAATAGGGACCATAGAAAAGGGAAAACTCGCCGACATAATCGTCGTAAGCGGGAACCCACTAAAGGATATCACCGTGCTGAGAGATAAGGAGAACATAAAGTTAGTAATGAAAGAAGGCAAGATAGAGGTTCAGAGTAGTCCCCTGTAGATGAAAATTTAAATCCTCAAAGATATACTCCATTTTTCTGGTAGCAATTCATGTACGTGAAGGTAAAGCTACTTGGTATCCTAGCTGATAAACTGAAGGTGCAGGATCTCAACGTTGAACTAGAAAAAGGCGCTACATTGCGTGATCTCATAATGAAGCTAGTGGACACCTTGGGGGAAAAGGCTCGTGCTCTGCTCTTAGATGAAAAAGGGCATCTGAGGAAGCTCTATAACGTGCTAATTAATGGCCTTGAACACGAAGCTCTTAATGGATTGGATACAGCTCTTTCAGAAGGGGATACTGTAAGCATAATCCCCTTGGCGGGAGGGGGCTAGTACCCAGTCCCTTAATAGATCCTTAAGGATTACATATTAAGTCTTATATTCGCGTACCCTTAATTTTCCTATCATGCTGAGGATCTCCTTTTATGTACCCACTAAGATTGTCTTCCACAGGGAGAGCATAGAACAGGTGGGCAAAGAGGCAAGTTCATTCGGTAGGAAGGCCTTAATAGTATGTGGCAGGTCATTCGCCAGACGTTCAGGATACCTAGATAAAATTCGCGGCCTCCTAGAACGTGAAGGTTTAAGGGTGGTAATCTTCGATAAGGTAGAGCCAAATCCATCTTTCGAAACAGTTGAAAAAGGCTCAAAGCTAGCTAGGGACGAAAACGTGGATGTTGTAATAGGCTTCGGTGGGGGAAGCGCTATGGATGCTGCCAAGGGCATTGCCGTACTAGCAAGTAAGGGTGGCGTCATAACGGATTACGTGTATCCACATGAGGTCACGGGAGATGTACTGCCCATAATAGCCATACCGACCACCTGTGGTACTGGAAGCGAAGTGACCAGATATGCTGTCTTCTCTGATCTAAGGAGAAAGCGTAAGGTGACCATGGTAGGCTATCCCATACTACCGAAGGTTGCCCTCTTGGACCCCCTTGTCTTAAGGAGCCTTCCCCCGAACCTGACCGCATATACAGGGATGGATGCGCTTTCGCACGCAATTGAGGCTTACCTCTCTAAGAGGTCTAATCCCTTGTCGGACCTATTGGCTCTAGAAAGCATTAGGCTTATCTTCTGGAACCTAAAGGAGGCATGTCGTGGGAGCCTTGAGGCGAGGGAAAGGGTCTTTTACGCCAGTATGCTAGCTGGGATGGCCATAAATTGCACCGGCACAATAATGGTCCATGGCATGGGCTATTACCTAACGATGTATCATGATATCCACCATGGTCTAGCTAACGCCTTTCTATTACCATTCGCGGTTGAATATAACGCTCCAGCCCTACCCAGTAAAATGACGAGGTTAGCAGATGTGCTTGGCATGGGCCCTCTCTCCCCTTCTGAAGTAGGCAGGGCCATTTCCAGAGCCATATGCAGACTTGAAGATGAGGTCAACATACCGGTCAGCTTAAGCGAGGTAGGGGTCTCTGAAGACGAGCTAGATGACATGGTTAAAGAGGCGCTGTCGTATCATAGGAACCTAGCCAATAATCCTCGAAAGGTAACCCCTGAGGATGTACGGACCATTTATCTAAAGGCCCTTAAGGGACGTGGGTCTTGCGGTTAACGAGTATGAAACTTGATCATTAGATTATCTTTTTACCTTTTCCTCTACGATTTGAATAAGTGTATAAACGTTTTCTGCGGGTCTGAGGAGAGTGCTTTCCCTATTACAATGATATTTTGTTCATGGAACCCACGTTACCTACCGGCTTTCTCCTTAATCGTAAAGTCTATTCTAGCTCTTTTCCATGATATCTGGTTATATGACTCCGTAACAAATTTGATACGCCAACAGAAATCGGCAGTTTAGATTTCATTGCTTAATTATTTTAGGTTTCATCTTCCTAAGTAAGGTATGTGGTGACCTTAGATGGGGTTTAAGTATTCCGTCTTCACGGTGATGACGCCTGATATACGAGTTGATGAGGTGCCTAAGGTACTAGCGGAGCTAGGCTATGAAGGCGTTGAATGGCGTGTAGCCACCGTCCCCAAAGAGGTAAAGATCATCAACTATTGGAGGGGTAACTTAGCTACGCTTGACGTAACCAGGATATTGGAGGAGGCTAAGAGAGCTAAGAAGCTGTGCGATGACTATGGATTGGCGGTCCCCTCACTAGGTACGTATCTCTCATGCGACTCAGATCCTCATAGGATAGAGGAGGCCATGAAGGCCGCTAACATATTGGAATGTCCTCAGATAAGGGTGTCCGTACCCAGATATGATGGTAGCGTAGAGTACAATGAGCTCTTTAGAAAGGCCGTGACTAACTATAAAAAAGTAGAGGGATTAGCCCGTAAATACGGTGTACGAGCCGTCATAGAGATACACATGGGCACGATTTGCCCTAGTGCTAGTGCGGCTTACAGGTTCCTCTCCAACTTCAGTCCTGAGTTCGTGGGGGTCATATACGATCCCGGTAATATGATTCATGAAGGTCTCGAGAATTGGCAAATGGGCCTAGAGTTGTTAAAGCCCTATGTAACTCACGTCCACGTCAAAAATGCCTGTTGGTTCTTAGTGGGTGAAGAGGATGGCGGCAAACGTTGGCGCCCGATGCACGCGCCGCTCCGAGAGGGGTTCGTCCACTGGAAGGATGTACTTAGTGCACTTAAAAAGATAGGTTACTCCACATGGCTTTCACTCGAGGACTTCTCATCAGGTAATACATTGGCTAAGCTCAGGGATGACATAAGCTACCTTAGGTCCCTAGAATCCTCCTTATGATGTCTCCTCGTTCATGCTATTTTATACGATATAATTTTATCATTATTTTGCATGATCCTAACCAGTAATATCTCATACCCTTTTATTTTCAGGAATATATGTGATTTCATTATCAAATATGTAGTCTTAGCATCTTCATGAATTTCTTGGAAGAGTTATCTTAGCAGATACCTTTAAATCTGATCGTGAACCCATATCACGAAATGAGGTGTTGCTTTAAATGCAAGAGTTACCCAAGGTCAGAGACTCACCTTCGCTGAGAAGCGAGGATGAACTGGGGGAAGTGGCCTCTGAGATCGTCAGAATCGAACGTTCTTATATTGATAAGGCAGAGTGGGAAGTTAAAGAGAATGCTAATGCTAATGTCTCCTATAGCAACTTCTTAGGCTTCTTGTTAGATAAGCTCATAAAAAGGGGGGATGTGCTGAAGGCATACCTTCCAGCTCGAGCGGTAGATGCCCATATGCGTGGTGACATTCACATACATAAGTTACCCCATTCGCTTTGGATACCCTATTGCGCTGGTTGGTCCCTTCAAAAACTGCTCACAATGGGCCTTAAGACGCCCACGATATTATCTAAGCCGGCTAAGCACCTTGATACTGCGGTATCTCACCTAGTTAACTTCTTCTTTCTAGCAGCGCAAGAATGGTCTGGAGCCCAAGCCGTTTCGGCCTTTGATGTATACATGGCGCCTTTCGTCAAAATCGATAACTTGAACGAACACGCCATAAGTCAGGCCATGCAACGCCTACTATATGAGCTCAACTACCCGGCGAGGACCGGATATCAAAGCCCCTTCTCTAACATAACGCTCGCAATAGATAGCGTGAAGACGTTCCTAGATACTCCCGCCATAGTGGGGGGTAAGGTTATAGGGACGGCTGCTGACTTCGTGGACGAGATCCTAGCAATAGATAAGGTGATGTTCAAGCTCTATATCCGGGGTGACGAAAAGGGTCAGCCATTTACGTTTCCCATTCCGACAGTCATGATAACTCCTCACTTTGACTGGAACGGCCGCAGATGGGGCGAGCTGTCCGATCTGATATTCGGGGCATTAGCTGAACGGGGCGTAGCCTATCTCCTTAATGGCTATGCCACTAACGTAGAAGCGCTTTACGCTATGTGCTGCAGACTGACGATAGACGTTTCGAAGATTAATAATAATCATAATCACCTACTCTTCAGCCCAATCGCGCTAACCAGCGGTAGGACACATAATCCAAGGGGTATATGGGCTACCCCTGATGCCACTGGGTCCATAGGTGTCGTCACGCTTAACCTCCCCCGGCTGGCCTATCTCTCTAAGGGAGATTGGGATGCATTTGAGGAGCTTGTAAGGCACGAATGTCATGTAGCTAGGGGCGTACTGAATACATGGCGCCAGAGATATGCCCGTAGCATAAGGCAAGGGTTCATGCCTATGACGAAGCGATATTTGGGACATCTGATGAACCACTATAACACGATAGGCATAGTAGGGCTTCCTGAGGCTGTAGCTAACTTCCTTCAGGATCCGCATCTCTGGATTGAGGGATCGATCCGTGACATGGAGCGCGCCGTAATGGTAATGAAGAAAATGGTAGCTTTCATCAGGCACATAGCTGAAGAATTCGAAAAAATCGATAAGGTCCCGTATAATGTTGAGGAAATACCCGGCGAATCCACATCGTACAGGTTGGCCTTACTCGACTGCAAGCACTTCAAGGGCCCTGTAACCGCTGGGGAGTGGGCAATGCCTATCATCGATGGCACGCCCTTCTACTCTAATAGCATAGTCCCATATTACGCGGACGTCCCAGTGAACCTTAGGGCTAAGTGGGAAGGTGAGGTGCAACAGGAGTTCACGGGCGGCGTAATGATGCACCTCTTCCTGGCAGAGATGCCTGAGCACGATGCGTTAAAGAAGTTCATCTATAGGTTAGTGAAGAATACTAAGGTCGTGTACTTCAGCATAACTCCCGCTATCTCCGTGTGCGGGAAGTGTTCATGGAATGGCGTGGGCATCTATGAGCGCTGTCCAAGATGCGGTTCGAGTAAGGTGGATGTATGGAGCAGGATCGTAGGCTATTATAGGCCGGTAAGAAGCTGGAACATAGGTAAGATCGCTGAGTTCAAGTCACGTGTACATTATAAGGAGCTGATAGCTGAATCGGCTGTTGTGAATATATAAAAATTTTTAAGGATTTTTCGTCATGCCCAGGAAATCTTCTACTTCGGCTTTAACTGGATAATGTAGCTTCCCCTATCATAACTGTAGGCGTGAATATGCTGCCCGAAGCCCATTTGCAATCGTTCGCGGCTAAATAATCCTTTAGCGATTGATATATGTTACCAGCGAAGGTTAGTTGCTTTAATGGCTTAGTGACCTCTCCTCTTTCAATCAGATATGGATTCGTCACGACTACGCTGAAGTCCCCTGTAACGGGGTTAACCGTGTGAACGCTCATCAGCATACCATCAAGAAGTATCCCTTTCTCCAACTCCCCTATCAGCTCCTCCTTCGACTTGGTGCCACGGTTGATTATTAGGTTGCTTGGGGCGACTCCCACCCTACCAGCTCGTCGGCTTGCATTCCCCGTACTGTTCCTATTCTCCCGCCTGGCGGTATAGGTATTGTGGATGAAGCTCTTCAATACTCCTCTCTCGAATATTGTCGTCTTGCCCCTGGCGACCCCCTCCCCATCATAAAGGGTAGTACCGATTCCTCCCGGCTTCGTACCGTCATCTATCATCGTGAAGGTATCCGCTAGGATTCTCTCACCCACCTTTCCCTTTAGGGGACTTAGTCCTTCTTGTACGTTATCTGCCGCGATTGCCGGAATTAGCAAGGACTGAATCAGACTTGCGAAGACCTCCTGAGTAAGCACGACCCTTCCACTATACTTCCCTCCTTCTAAAGGTTCTGCCCTTAGCCCATCCTTAGCTAACCTGATGGCATCATTGATCATAGGTTCAAAGTCATTTATCATGCTACGCGCGGCTCTGTAGCCAAAACCCGTGGATTCCCTATCGCCCCTCTTCCCCTTGAGGTATATGAAGGCGTACATCCCGGTTCCTCTGTCCTCTGCCCATACACCACGCGTGTTCACTATGAGTTCATATAATATCGATGTGTTTATAGCCGCCCGAGCTATTTTTAACTCCTTCCCGCGGCCCTTTATCCACCTCTTCAGCTCATTCATCATGCTTATCATGTCGCTCGTTTCAAGTGTCACGAGTCCCTCATCATATCCTATCCATCTATGGCCCGGTCTACTGGGATCCGGAAGTCCCCGCCAATAGGGATCGCCTTGAGAGGCACGGGCCATCTTAAACGCGTCTTCCACAGCCCTTAGTACGCTTCTCTCATTGAAATCCGTGACATAGCTAATGCCGACTTTAGTTCCTAAGGAGGTTCTTACGGAGGCCTCTTCTATCATTTTGGAAGAGGCCTGTACCTCTTCTCCTTCACATTTAACCTCCCTGGTTATGCCCTTCACTAGGCATACCTCAACTTCCTCGGCTCCTAACTTCTCTCCATATCGTAGTGCCTTTTCAGCTATTGTTTTCAGCTCATCCACGCCTACCACCCACCATAAGCTTCTTCACTCTTAAAGTAGGTCCTCCTAAACCCACAAATGCCCTCTGTCCCCACTTACCGCACCCTCCAAAGGGGGATGTAAATAACTCTAGTTCGTGTGAAACTGCATCGATGAACTTTAACATCTCGAGTATATTCCCAGCTAAGACTACATCCCTAATGGGCTCTTTTAACTCTCCTCCTTCTACTATGTACCCTCTAGAGGCAGTGAATGTAAATGTCCCATCCAGGTTCGCCTGCCCTCCACGGGGATCTTCGACTAATATCCCGTTCTTGGTCTCTTCTATTATCTCCTCCTTTTTCCAGTTCCCTCTCTCAAAGAACGTGTTACGCATTCTTACTATGGGCTCATGTCGGTAGTCCTGCGCACGGGCATTTCCTGTGGACCTAGTCCCAAGTTGGGCCGCTGTCTCCCTGCTCTGAAGATATCCCCTAAGCACGCCTCTCTCCACTAGGACCACCTTCTGTGTAGGTATCCCCTCGTCATCTACTGGCATGAAATATCCTCCCTCAGGGACTATGCCTGAGTCCACGATTGTTACCTCCTCGCTCGCTATCTTCTCCCCAAGCCTCCCACTTAATGGCGAAACCCCGTTAACTATGTTGTCCGCCTCGCTCAGATGTCCGAAGCTCTCATGTGCAAATACCCCCGCCAATCTCGGGGTTATTATGACTACGTGTATGCCCGCAGGAGCGTATTTTGCCTTTGCCTTCTCTAATGCCTTCTCATAAGCCCTCTTGCCTACTTCCTCTGGTGTCCTCTCCTTAAAGAGCTCAAGTCCCCTGCTTCCACCAATTGTTTCCGAGCCGTCCCCTGTACCTCCATTTACCTTAGTTACGGAGAAAGCGGAGAGGCCTATTAATAATGGTTCCACGTGGATTTTGCTTCCCTCAATGTTAAAGAAGTCGATCACGCCATAATACGCAGCATATCTACTAAGCGCGCTTATGGTGTTCTCGCCTTTAGCTTGCTCGTACGCTCTCCTCATGAGCTCTATTTTCACATCCCATTCGACTTCCCTTGGATGTTCCTTGATACCTCTTATTTCGAAGGTTCCACTCCTCGTCTCTTCTTTGGAAAGTGCTTGACGCCCGCTTCCTAAGGCCTTTGCTATGGAGATCGCCTCTTTAAGAGCGTTTAGAAGGCCCTCCTTTGTAGCATCACTAGTCGCAGCGAATCCAACACTTCCATTAATGAAAACGCGCACACCAGCTCCTTTAATGCGTACTTGTCCCATCTCGCTCACTCTGCCATTCACGTATGCTAACGTTTCGTAGGTCGTATCCTCGAAACGTACTTCAGCATATTGGACACCCGCTTCGCTTGCCTTTCTCATCAGGTACTCCGCTTCATCCTCAAACAATGCTTTCACCTAAGCTACTCTATAGGTCCTACCTGCCTGAAAAGCGTTAAGCCATAGATCCTACATAATCCCTAAAGGCCACATACATAACACAGCTTACTTTTATCTCATCCTTCCCCTTAGTTATTAAGGTGAGTCCTTCGTGTACGATCTGATATGGAATCCAAAGGGAAAGATACCCGTCGCTATGACCATAGCTGGAAGCGATTCTGGGGGCGGTGCAGGGATAGCTGCGGATCTCAAGACGTTTGCATCCCTAGGGGTACACGGTGCAGTAGCGATAACTGCAGTCACAGCCCAAAACACGCTTTCCGTATCAAGGGTGCAAGCATTAACCCCTGATATAGTCGAAGCCCAGATAGTTGCAGTAGCTGAGGACATAGGCATAGATGCCGCTAAGACCGGTATGTTGTACTCAAGTGATATCGTGGAAACCGTGGCTAAGACCACAAGACGCTATTCGTTTCCATTGGTTGTAGATCCCGTTATGACGGCGAAAAGCGGGGCCTCCCTATTATTGAGGGAAGCCGTGAATGCCCTCAAAGAAGAGCTGCTCCCGGTTACCACGGTGATTACGCCTAATATTAGGGAGGCCGAGCTGCTCTCAGGTCATAAGATATGTACTAGGGACGACATGGTTGAAGTCGCTAAGAAGATATCCGAACTAGGGCCTAAGGCGGTCGTCGTTAAAGGCGGTCACTTACCCAATATCGGAAAGGCAGTAGACGTCCTTTATCATGAAGGGGATCTGGTGTTTTTTGAGGCTGAAAGGATACATTCAACGACCACTCATGGGACTGGCTGTTGTTTTTCCGCAGCTATAACCGCCGAACTTGCGAAGGGGGCTTCAATAGTAGATGCCGTGAAAAAGGCTAAGGAAGTAGTGACTTTAGCCATAAGGTTTGGCTTGAGCATAGGTAAGGGTTTTGGCCCCGTCAACCCTATGGCCGTTCTCTACAGGGAAGCCACGCGTTATCCAGTTCTTAAGTCAGTGGAGAAGGCAATGGTAAAGCTCAAATCCTCTCGTTCAAGCGAGAAGTGGGCACCTGAGGTAGGGATCAACATAGTAGAAGCGCTCCCTTACGCCATCGATCTATGTGATGTAGTTGGCGTTCCAGGCAGGCTAAGGGCTACTGGTAGGGGCCTTATGGAGGCCTGTCCCCCTGATTTCGGTGCCTCCAGTCATGTAGCTAAATACGTCCTCACAGCATTAGCTCATGACGCAAGAGTACGTGCGGCAATGAATGTCCGCTTTTCTGAGGACTTACTTAAGGCTGCAGAAGCTTTGGGATTCTCCATATCATATTATGATAGGCGGAAAGAACCCCTTAAAGTTAAGACTAGAGAAGGCATGACCATACCCTGGGGAATGAAACAGGCCATCATGCGCTTAGGTCGAGTGCCAGACATAGTATATCATAAGGGCGATTGGGGAAAAGAGCCCATGATAGTCCTCCTCGGAAGGACGGCCCTTGACGTAGTGGAGCGCTTCCTTAAGATATTACAGGCTATGAACCCCTCTAAGAAGGGATAATTTAACTATGTATCCTACTCATGAATCAGGATGTATTACATAAAGGCCAAATTCATATCCGGCGTCATAGGGTGTAGTGTGGAGCTGGAAAGGAGGATAGCGCGGTTATTTCATCTGCTCTCGGAGAAGGTAGAGGATAGACGTATCAAGATGTTATTGAGGTTCGTAGCTCGCGAATCTGAGAACCATGCTGAAACACTGCTAGATATAGCCCGCACTCTTTCCGTAGAACCAATGTTAAGCTTAACTCCAAAAATGTGTAAACGCTACATCGGCGTGATGGGCGTTAAGGCGCTTAATAGATACTCCGAGCTATGTAATCGACTTGAAGGGGGATGGAAGCCCACTATCGAAGAAATACTTCGTTTAATAGATGATGAATTGATGGCATATGAGGGCTTCGTTGGAGAGGAACTTATAGCTGAGGTATTGTATAAGATGCTAGGAGAGATATCACATGAAACTAAGGTTGAAATTCTGCTAAAGGAAATAAAGGACGACGAAAACATCATGGAAGAATACTTGGTATTGTAAATGAATTACTTCGTATTGAATCGACTTAGCTAAGTTCATGAATGATATAGGCTAGGCTTTAGTTAGAGGCCCGAGAGCTATCTACCTAGCTCTACTTAATTTCATATTTATATCATAAATTTTAATCTCCTAGGGCCTTAAAGGATTAACAGGTGGTGATAAATTAATGAAGTGCTTCCTAGGCCTGGATATAGGCACTAAGAATATTAAAGCTGTGATAATCGGTGATTCAGGCGCTGTCCTAGAAAGGGCCACCGTTCCAGTTTATGATCTCATAAAACGGCCAAGAGAAGGCTTCGTAGAACGCGATCCACTCATGTTATGGGATCGCGTAAAAGCGACCTTCAAGAAGCTTAAGCTTAAAGATAAGATTGAAGGCATATGCGTTGACGCTACCAGCGGTACCATAGTCCCAATAGATGAGAACGGCGCCCCCCTCTGCCCGTTAATAATGTATAACGATAGTAGAGCTGTAGAGGAAGCTGAAGAGCTGAGGGCGCTTAGCCATGAGGCTCGTGAGTTCGAGAAATATCTCCCTATCGCACCCCAGTTGGTTCTTCCTAAGCTGATGTGGCTGAAGAAGAACGCCGCTTTCTTCTCAAGGATCCATAAGGTGCTTCATGAAAGCGACTATATAGTTTACAAGCTGACTGGTGTATTCGCCTCTTCCACCAATACTGCTGGTAAATCCCATGCCCTTCTAGATAAGCTAGCTTATCTAGAAGGCGCATACCGAGATGCGGGCATACCACCCGATCTGATGCCTGAACTCAAGCCCATAGGGGCTATAGTTGGTCACGTAACTGATGAAGCGTCAAGAGAGACTGGCCTACCAGCTGGAGTACCGGTGATCAATGGCGTCACTGATGCTAGTGCTGGGGATGTGACTTCTGGAGCTTTAAGGTCGGGTCAGGCTAGCGTAACAATCGGCACTGCGCTCACGGTGCACGTAGTAGTCGATAAACCCATACCTGATGATCTCCGGAGATTTTACTATAAGACCTATGTTAATAATCTCTTCCTAGCAGGGGGTTTCACGAATGCAGGAACCACGGCTTTAGACACCATGAGTAACCTCTTGGGAAAGAGTTTAGATGAACTCACAAGTCTGGCTAGAAAGATACCCCCTGGCTGTGGTGGCTTAATGGCATGTACTGAGTGGTACGGTGTAAGGGTTCCGAGGACCTATCCTAACGTTAAGGGCTTCTTCGTGGGCCTCTCAGAGGAGACCGCAAATCCTGGCGTCATATTTAGAAGCTTACTCGAGGGCTCTGCGATGGCCTTAAAACTCATGCTAGAAGCTGTGGAGGATGTAACCGAGGTTAACATATACGACCTTAGGATAAGCGGTGGAGCTTCTCGAAATGACCTGTTTATGAAGATAATAGCCGATGTGACGGGTAAGGAAGTACGTGTCGTTGAGGAGCCCGATTCAGCTATAGGTTCGGCTATATTGGCCATGTGGGGGTGCACAGGTGAGGATCTAAATGATATAGTTTCCAGTGTGGTTAAGATAAAGAACGTGTTTAAACCATCTAGTGAACATATTGTACTATACTCGAAGATGACAGACAAATACA